>JALZVU010000225.1 GCA_023301795.1 Granulosicoccus sp. | reverse complement strand
GAGATATTTATGCTCGCGAAGGCATTGGCCATCTTTGGATTGTTGATCCAATTGCGCGAATGATTGAGGTGTTCAGTCTTGAAAATGGGCTCTGGAATCTGTGCATGACGGTTACCGATGACCAGTTGGTCCCGTTACCGCCGTTTGATGATTTGCCGTTTGATTTGTCTGTGCTTTGGGCTTGAAACTCTGATACTGATTACTGGTGAGCTTAAAAATACACCTTGTGTGAACGCAGATTTTCTGACTGAAATTTAGTCGAACTATCCGGCTTGTGCGAGATCCTAGCTTAGTGTTTGATTTTAGTTGTAGGTATTATGCGCAATTGTGAGTTGTATTGTCTTTGGTGAGTTTCTTCGTGGTGTCATCAAACTCGTGCCCATAAAAAGCGTTTGCGAATCGTGAAGCTTGCAGATATGCACTGTTTGGCTTGGACAAACTGGCGCAAACCAGATTGGTAGTAGTGGCAGAAATATCGTAAGCTATTCGCAGTTATTCCTCTGCACGCCGTAGTGTAAATCGTTAATTTCTCGAATCGTGGAGCTGTGTCAAATGGCAATTAGGAACATGCCGGGCAGATATCCGTACTAATCGGATTTTAACGGATTAATAAATATTTTGATCGATTACGCCTTAAAAACACTGCCAATAACCACTGAACGAAAATCTGAATTCTCTTGGCTCTGGAAACCAATTACGTCAAGAACAAGCGACTATCGCAATCAATTCCGTCAGGTATGAGTATGCTGTGTGGCGACCTCGTTCTTGATGAGCGTGGACAGTCTGGCCAAATGCGATAACCACGCAACATCACTTTCGGTCGTATCGCTGCGGCGTCCCGCCTTGCTCCGCCGCCCGAGCGCGATGTTGCTCGCTGTCCTGTTGTTACGAACGGACCGGAAACAACCCCACCCGAAAACCGAAGTCCCTGTACCGGTTGCCGGGAAGGAACCTGAAGCGAAAAGCAGCGCGGCAGTCGGCCGCACGGTCGTCCCACGAGCCGCCGCGCAACACGCGCCAGGCGTCCTTAGATTCCTGCCCATTGTCACTGATATTGGAAGCTTTTATGCCTTGCGCATGATAACGGTACGCATTTCCATTCCACTCATCTTCGCACCATTCTTCAACATTGCCATGCATGTCAAACAAACCATGACGGTTAGCCTGTTTCTGGCCCACCCTCTGAGTCTTATCTTGGCTGTTATCTGCAAACCATCCGGCCTGGTTTAAAGCAGCAGAACCATCTCCCGTGTGATAGTCCATATAAACTCGTCGTAAGGGATCACTTTCGCCGTCTGCGTCCAGCCAAGAACTGCAGGCATATTCCCATTGTGCTTCAGTTGGTAACTGCACTTTACATTCAATGGCCTGCAGCTCTGGCAACTTACTCAATTGGTCTTCAAAACGTCTCGTTAACCAATCACAGTATTGCTTCGCTTCAAACCAGCTCATGTTCTCTGCCGGGTGAGTGTTGTTGCCTAGTAAATCATTTTCATGATCCACACCCGCTTGCTTTGTCCACACGGCAAACTGTTGCTGAGTCACTGGGTAGATTCCCAAATAGAAATCGTCAGGTATCTCCACAAGGTGAACCGGCTCCTCATCTACATAGTTACCCCGTGACCCCATTAGAAAGCTGCCTTTGGGGATCAGGTTCAACTGTATTGATACTCGGTTCTGACCATCCAGTTGTATTGTCACCGAGTTGGGGAGTGGCTGTGCAGGCATTACGTAACGTCACTCGCAGATTGACAACACATGAACTTGAGGTTCTGTACCTTAAAATAGGCGCCCTGTGCCATCGCTTCCGCTGAAACTTGCCAGTGACTGCGTATCACCATGACACAGGGACTTATCCCTGCGTTTGTCCACCCAGCAGTGTGCGAACGACGAGCAACACGGCTTTTTGAGCGGCACTGGTGCAGGCGTCGTCCGTGGGTTTTATCGCCTACGCGACTTACAACTCTGTTTGCACGATTTATGGCAACACCCTCGTACCGGAAACAACCCCACCCGAAAACCGTTGTTCCTGTTCCTGTTCCGGTTGCCGGGTTGGTTCCTGTTGCGATAAGCAGCGCGGCAGTTGGCCGCTTGGTTGTTCCACGAGCCGCCGCGCAACACGCGTTTGGCGTTTCAGCCTGCACAAATCCATATTACCCATCGTTGTCGATATTTGCTAGCAAACCCGTACGCCATCTCGTATCGGTCGCATGTTGTGCATGAGCAAACAGCGCACTGGCACGCGCTTGATAGTCATATTCGTCAAGGGTGCCAGCACCGAATTGTTGCTGCAAAGACTTAAATTTCCTGCGTAATCTGCGCCGCCCGTTGCTATTCAACCGAACTCTATCCGGATATATCGTAAATCCAAGCCACGGTATGCCCTGAGCAGCACGATTCCACTCACCGTCGTTTTTCGCCACTAACTCCAATTTCTCCAGCGCAGTCATCAATATCGGCCTGGCATCGGTTACCTGCTGTTGTGTTCCCAGTAGCAGCATATCATCCATGTAGCGTTGGTAATAAGGTACAACACCACTTGCCAGCAGCACCCGATCTACCTCGTCGAGGTAGAAATTACCAAACCACTGGCTGGTGAGTGCACCTATCGGAATACCGTATCCCGGCTTGTGACACCATGACTTTATCAAAGTCTCAAACAACGCCAGTAGTCGCTGTTCACGAAAGCGGCGAGCCAAAAGCTGCATCAGTATTGAGTGGTTTACGTTATCGTAAAACTTTCTGACATCCACCTTGCCATACCAGTTGTTGTTTCCCGCATTATTCCAGCAGCGTTTTCCCAGCGGAAAGCAGCATGATGTTGGGGTGATTTACCGGATTGAGACTGATTTCCGATTAAAGCGGCAAGGGGCTTCTGTGACGCCCCGCCAGTGTCATTTTCTGTGGCAAAGTGTTTTTATGACCTACACCGCCGTGGCTAGCGCGATGTAGGTGTCACTGGTGGTCAGTCGGATGAGTGTCGAGATCCAGTTAGTCGTCAAACGGCAGCTGCAAGTTGATTTCAACAGCTTCGTCAGGCCAGCTGATTCTGGGTGGTGTGTCTTTGGCTTCCAGATACTCAATCAGACGCTGGTCATGATGAAGCCAGATACTGTCGCTGAGCATTTGGCAGAAGTCGACAACGGCCAGTAATTGTTCCGGCGTCCACTGCTCCATCGATTCGAACAACGGGGGGTGAGTCATGAGCCTGTCTCCGATAGTGCTGCCTGCACATGCTCGGCGGTGACACTTTTCCCTTTACCAATCGCGCAGGCGGTGAGTGCGTAATGAGCAAGCCGATTGATCTTGCGGGGTAAAGACTGTGTGGCCTGGTAGATCGCCTCTATCGATGCCGGTTCGAACAACGGAAGTTCACACCCTGCCAGGCTCAGTCGATGACTCAGATACTCGGGCAACTCCTCGCGGCCAAGTCCGGGCAAGTTGTAGCGCATGACGATACGCTGGTCGAGCGACTCGTGTACGGACATCTGTAACCGACGCCTTAGCTCGGTGAGCCCAACAAACAATAAGCAGAGCCGATTCTCCGAGTCCATTTCATAATTGGTGAGCAAGCGTAAATCTTCCAACACGTCGTTACGAAGATGCTGCGATTCGTCAATCACGATAACAGGGCGTTGCTTACCCTCAAGTAGAACCCGACTTACCTCACCCTGTATGGCCCTAAAGGCACTGGCACGATTACGCTCAGTGGGCAGCCCCATGTTCCACGAGATTGTTTTGTACATGTCCATCACGTTGCCCGTGGTCAGCGGCACATAGATAACGCGATACAGGCCCGTGTGCAACGAGTCGCATAGGCGTCTGCAGAGTGTTGTTTTACCACTGCCAGGCTCACCCGTTAGCAAACCGATGCCACGCAGTTCAAGTAAATGGTTGAGTCGCACTTCAGCCTCAGCCTGCGCTTTGGCCCCGAACAATGCGCTGGCCTCCAGCGTATTATCAAAGGGGAAGTGTGTCATGGCAAAGTGTTTCAGGTACACAGTTCACCTCTCTCTTGAGCATCATCGTCTCTGTCACCTTTTTCATCCAGTTTTTTCATGGATAAACCAGATTGGATGTCAGCTGCGTTTTCAGTATGAATAGCGCCACCGTGCCGTGCCCGTTTGACGAAGCAGTTGGCGTAGATGTCCACCTGCTTGGCTTTTTCAATAAAGCATCCTTTGTGCACGACCTGCACGGGTGCGTTAGGCCGCGACGGGTCATAACGCAGCATTACTTTCTCGCCGATGAGTGTGGCATCGACTTCGAACAGTCGACCATGCAGCGATACGATGCGATCGTTTTGCACCTTGCGGCTTTCTTCAAACAAGAACATATCATCCAGATCGACACTGGCATCTGGATAAGACACGCTATCCGCTACGCGTGCCCAGCGTTCCAAGGGTGTCTCACCCTCAATGCCCCGATGCGGGCTATGATGATATTCACCTTCCAGGTAAGCAGATAGGCGCCGATTCAATGCAGACAGACTGGATAGGTCCTCATTGTCCAGACGGGTCAGTAGCTGTGCGCGTAATGTGCGAAAGAAGCGCTCAATTTTTCCTTTTGATTGCGGCTGGTGAGGTCTTGCATGTATCAGTGCAACACCCAGCTTGGCACAGACAATCGAGAAGTGCTTCGAACGATAGTTTGCACCGTTATCAACCAGCAACCGCTGTGGTAAACCGCGTTTGATCAGGGCCACTTTGAACACCGGCAAAAAGGCACGGGTATTCTCCGCAAAGGCAAACTGTGCATGAGGTATCACGCGTGTCGCATCATCAATAAAGGCGATAAGATACGTTTTCTTTTTCCGGCGTCCATCATCGCTAACGACTGATGGCC
>JALZVU010000224.1 GCA_023301795.1 Granulosicoccus sp. | reverse complement strand
AGCGAATAGCGGCGGCGTTTACACCCAATCGCTGGTGCAGCTCTGAGGCGTAACGTTCAGCACCCGAGCCTGCCCAATTCTCAGCTCTCTGGGCGTCAATAGCAGACGGCAGGCCAATTTGCTCCTCGCCCATAGCCTGCATGGTTTGATCTGAGCCTAGCTGGTACTCGCAAAAATACACTTCATCCATGCGCGCATCGATACTAACAGCCAGCTGTTTGTCGCCATACTGGCGATAGCAAGACTGCGCAATACTGTGCATCGTTGATATACCAATAACGCCTATATCAGCACCCAGAGCAATACCCTGAGCCGTAGCCACCCCGATACGCACGCCGGTAAAGCTTCCGGGGCCTCGACCATAGACCAGTGCGTCCAGCATCGATACAGTGACGCCCGCGGTGGCCATTAGCGCGTCCACCATGGGTAGCACAAGTGCTCCGTGTTGCTGAGGTGCCACGCGATGATCCACGTGCATTTCACCATCAATCATCAACCCCACGCTGCAAGCGTCAGTGGATGTGTCAATCGCCAGCAGTCTCATACTCACGCTACTCTACGTTGCTGTCTCGGATTCATCACGATGCGCGATGCGTTCCGCACGATAGAACTCCACAACCTCGTCAAGATCCCGCGTAATGGGCATGGGCGGCAAACTGGTAATGAATACCTCGCCGTAATGCCGGCTTCGAATACGCGGATCACACAGCACCAGAACACCTCGGTCTGTAACATCGCGAATCAGCCGTCCCACACCTTGCTTCAAGGCGATGGCGGCCTGCGGCACCTGATACTCGAAAAACGGATTTCCCCCGCCTTGTTTCATGTGATCGATGCGCGCACTCATCACAGGATCACCCGGAGAGCCGAACGGTAACTTGTCGATAACCACTAGCGACAAAGCCTCACCACGCACATCCACACCTTCCCAGAAACTGCTTGTGCCCAGCAGCACCGCATTGCCCACAGATTGGAAGGCTTCAATTAGCTCCCGCTTGGGCATCTGCCCCTGCATCAGCACAGGATAATCAATCTGCCCTTCCAGCAGGCTAGCGGCTTCGTGCATGGCCCGGTAGCTTGTGAACAACAGAAATGCCCGGCCGCCGCTGGCGTTCAGCACCGGCTTCACCATATCAATAATGCGCTTGGTGTAATCACGATGTTGCGGCTCAGGAAGATCGGTTGGCAAGTACAACAAGGCGTTATGCCGATAATCAAATGGGCTGTCTACGTGCAATTCTGCCGCATCCTCCAGCCCTAGCTGGCTGCGAAAGTGGCTGAAATCTCCACCAACGGCCAGAGTTGCCGAGGTAAATATCCAGCTGGACACCATCTCCTTCATGGCACGCTGAAACGGCTTGGCAACTGTCATCGGCGTCATATTCAGACTAAAGCCGTTGCGGTAGGTCTCATACCAATGCACGTATTCAAAATTGGCCTCATTATCTACAAAGCGCTTGAGTGTCTCTGCGTGCAGTTGCGCGCGCTTATGACAACTTTCCAGCCCCTTACCTCGTTCAGCAACATCAGCCAGTGCTTCTTCCAGTGATCCCAGAAGCAACGTTAATCGCTCAAGCTCTCGCTCAATGGAGGACTGATGCCTGACAGATATCCACGGCGCCCTGTCGGGCTCGATAGCAAAAGCGAGCCTGAAATGACGAACACCGGTCTCCAGCTCCTGCGCCAACTCGCGTAATTCACGAGAATCAGGCGCTTCGTGCAACTGCTCACCCACCGTGTCTCTGGCTAGATCCAGTAACTGACGACTGCTTAGCTTGCGACCAAAAAACTGGGCGGCAATCTCGGGCAGCTGGTGCGCCTCATCAATAACAAAACCGTTGGCACTGGGCAGCAACTCGCCAAAGCCCTGTTCTTTCAAGGCTAGATCAGCACACAGTAGGTGATGGTTTACCACCACAATGTCTGACTCTTGCGCACGTTTTCGCGCCTTGTGGATATAGCAATCAGCCAGATCTTCAAATTCATGCTTGGAACAGAACTCATCGTTCGAGACAATAAAGCCCCACACCATTGAATCCTCAGGCACGCCGATGACCTCGGCAATGTCTCCATATTTGGTGTTACGCGACCAGTCAGCAATGATCCGCAAGTGTTTCTGAAACCGCTCGTCCAGCAGGGCTGGATGACGCATGGCGCGCTGCAGGCGGTGCTTGCACAGGTAGTTGGCTCGCCCTTTTAACAGGCAAGTGGAAACGCCGGTACTCAGGGCTCGATTGACCAGCGGCAGATCGTTGTAGAACAACTGATCCTGCAAATGGCGAGTGCCCGTTGAGATGATGATGCGTTGACCGCTGAGAATAGCCGGCACAAGGTAGGCAAAGGTCTTGCCGGTACCCGTACCGGCCTCGCCGATGAGCACCTCACCGTTTTCCAGGGTTTTGAAAATAGCCTCGGCCAAGTGTTGCTGCTCCTCGCGGGGGGCAAAACCTGGCAGGTGCTGAGCCACTGGGCCATCATTGCCCAGTACATGGCTAATTGAATCGCAAGGATCCATATCCGGTGCCTCCGTGCTCCGGTGGAGTGAGAAACACTCCCGCCTTATCGGTATTGGTATATCTGGGCCTGATTACGAGCATCTCTAACACCGAGCAAATCACCGCGCATACTGCGCGAATGCTCAATGATAAGCCAATTCCGGTGGAGCAACGCATTGTTGTCGCCGGCATACGCATTTGAGCGGGTAGCAAAATCTTCGGCCAGAGCAGGCTCCACTTCATCGAGCTTGAATTCAGCCGCTCGACTCCAGAGCAAGCTGTTTTGAGCATCGATTTCCAATGCTTCATACAGCAGCTCCAACGCTATGGAGTTCTGGTTCCGACCGCGAGCCTGCTCTGCAGCAGCCCATAGTCTGGCAACCTCCTGACTCTCTGTATCCACTCGAACTGACCCGTCAGGGCGCGAAGCGATCGGCGTAACAGTCGGCGGCGCTATGGCTGGGCTATCGTCTATTACCGGTGTGCTTGAGCAGGCTGCGGCCAGACTGAGCAAAGTGCCGATGACAGCAGTTTTCGCGATCTTGCGAGCACGACCATTGATCAGCAAGCAGGTGCTCAGTGCATTGATTTGGAGACTAATATTCATGTTTCCTTCAAAATTATCGTCGAGTCATCCTTGGAAAGCAGGAGCTTACAGCAAGCCTTCAAGCACTATGATCTCTATTCTGCGATTCTGTTCCCGCCCTTCGGCAGTAGCATTGGCAGCACGAGGCCGGCTTTCGCCATGACCGTACAGCTTTACACGAGCAGGGTTGATGCCAACGCCAATCATATAGCGTGCTACCGAGAGCACGCGTTCAGTAGACAACTCAATATTAGCGGCAGCAGGCCCTCGGTTGTCAGTATGACCTTCAATACTGATAACCAGTTCCGGATAACGTGTCATGACGTCCACATAACGGTCCAAAGTCTGGGAGGCGTTTGAAGGCAAAGTGACGGCACCGCTAGC
>JALZVU010000223.1 GCA_023301795.1 Granulosicoccus sp. | reverse complement strand
GGGACGGGTTCTGTTATTCATTGGCAGGGAACAGATCACATTGTTCATACGGCCGGTGGTTGGGGCTTTCCTGCAGGCGATCAGGGCTCAGGTGCCTGGCTCGGTATGCGTCTGCTACAAATCTATGTGGCACACAGGGATGGGCATACGAGCTCCTCGACGCTGATGGGCGCAGTTGAGAAGCGCATTGGCACTGGTTCCTCCTCCATCGTTGCCTGGACAACCGAAAAACGTCCTGGCGTGATGGCGCAGTTGGCACCGCTGGTGTTTGATGCTGCCGATGATAATGATCCTGCGGCCGGCGCCTTGATTGATGAGGCTGTCGCTCACTGTATGCAACTGATCACTTTGGCTCCTGCAGATTTGCCGGTGTACGTTGTTGGAGGAGTCGGATTACGACTTCGTCCAGCGTTGGCGAGCTTTGTTGGCGAGCGATTGTGTTCCCCACATAATGATGCCTTGCGCGGTTTGTGGGATCTTGCCACTATCCAGCCCACATTGAACAAATGAGAGACAGTGTGAAACCATACGCCCCGCTTGTAGCTACCGAAACTATCGATCGCACCTTTTCGGATCTGGATCAGCGCAGTAACAGCGATATTCTGACAAATCTGCTTGATAGTCAGCAGCGTGCAGTGGATGCTGTTCGTCAGGCTGACACACAACTGTGCGATGCTGTAGGTGCATCAGCTGAGCGCCTGTTGGGTGCTGATGGGCGGTTGGTGATGGTCGGTGCCGGTGCTTCAGGGCGAATTGCCGTGCAAGATGGCGCTGAACTATGGCCTACGTTCAGCTGGCCGCATGAGCGGTTGCTGTGTGTGATGGCGGGGGGCAAGGATGCGTTGGTTAACAGCATCGAAGGCGTAGAAGACGATACCGCCGATGCATCGACGCAAGTTGCACTGCACACCATCAAAGAACAAGATGTGGTGATAGCGGTTGCGGCCAGTGGCCGTTCACCCTGGACCTGTCAGTGGTTAACTGAATCATCCAGTCGCGGGGCATTGTGCATCGGTGTTGCCAGCAATGCCGGCACGCCTTTGCTTGCGGCTGCGCACTACCCGGTGTTTCTGGATACCGGGCCTGAGGTGTTGGCAGGATCCACGCGCATGGCAGCGGGTACGGCGCAAAAGATTGCACTTAACCTTTTCAGCACTATGCTGATGATTCGCCTGAACCGCACCTATGGCAATCTGATGGTCGACATGGGTGCTAGAAATATCAAGCTCGATGAGCGCCGCATTAGGTTGTTACAAGGGGTGTTACCCGATGTCAGTGATGCTGTAGCGCGTGATTGTCTGAGCCAGGCGCAAGGGTGGATCAAGCTTGCTGCTTTGATCGCGCGCGGTGATACGCCAGACGCCGGAAAGCGGCGGCTGGCTTCTCATCAAGGCTCGCTGCGGGCCTCATTGTTCGCCATCAGCAATCAGTCCTGATCATTGTCAGGCACTGAGCTCACCGATATTATTCTGCTAGGGAGGCTAGCTTATCCATCATTGGAGTGATCACGGGTTCGATCACTGGTCCCACTCCGGGTAGTGCCAAGGTTTTTTCGAGGATAGGCTGAAGAGCTGCCAATCCGCCAGTCACAATGCCTGCGATAGGTCCTTTGGCAGCATCTGGCAATCGCTCCAGAGTATTTGTCAGGCTGTCCAGCGTGCCGCGAGCCTCTGTCATTGCTGGCAGAGCCGCTTTTGCCGACTCAGCATCAGTGATGCCACTCACCGAGTCTGTGAGCGTTGAAAAAATACCGCTGGCGCTATCTGTGAATTGGCTCAGATCCAGCCCTGCAGGCATGGATTCCTGAGCAGTTGCCAGCGCTTGCTCCGCAGAGGCTTTGGCAGTAGCCGCAGCTTCTTCGGCTTTTGCTGCAGCCTCGGTTGCCAGATTCTCTGCTTCGAGCGTTGAATTATTACTCATGTACTGAAAGCCGAAAAACCCCAGTGCCGCCACTACGACCAGACCGATTATCCACTTCATTCGTTCAGAGCTCCATTGCAAAAAAAAGTAAGCAGCATCAACAGCGTTCAGATACCGCCGATAGACAAACATTGAGCGAGAGTGTAGCCGCTCGACTCATACAAGTGGTCACTTGTGATGCGATAGTCAAAATAGAAGATGCTTATCTAGCTCCTGAGTCGGGCTAGTGAGGAACATAACCTAACATTTGTTCCGAGAGGCTCAGGCGAAAACTGTAGCGGTCGCTACAAGAAAGTAGAGAGAGTGTGTCGAAGCTGGCAGGCTCGCAATGTGTTCAGCATGCATCACAGATGAGAGTCATGAATCCTGTCAAAGTAGACCACAGTGATGTCGACAACGAAGCTTGCACTGGCGATAAAGTCATGCACGATATTCGTGCCTCATTGGCAATCACACGTGGATTTTCCAAAGCTCTGGAAGGCTTGTTTAATCAGCTTTGCGACAGCGTGGAACGTGTGGTCAGTGGCGATGATGCGCGCACAGATGAAAATGTCTTAAAAAGAATTTCGGAATTAGAAGCTGATTGTAGTTTTTGTCTCTCTCGCATAGAGCGTTCTCTGGAGCAGTTGGGCACACGGATAGAAGCTGGAGTACGGATGCCATCGAACGTGCGTTCAGAAGATAGCGGTGCGCCATGAGCACTGCTGCGGTTTTAGAAGACTCTGTGCCAGCGTCTTTAGACGTTGTGATCATTGATGACGATGATCTGACGTTGGAGATTGTCGCGTGGACTCTTCGTGATTCCCAGATTACACACCGTTTGTTTACTGAGCCCAGCGGTGCGGTGAGCTGTTTGCGTGAGTCTGTACCTCGTATTCTGATTGTCGATTACTACATGCCTCAGATTAACGGTATCGACTTTATTGGGAACTTAGCCTCCGACGTGGATCTTGCTCACAGTTCAGTCTATTTGTGCTCTGCAGTGCATCCGTCCAGTGAGCAGCTAGCGAAGTTGGATGGATTAGGCGTCAGCCTGTTGGACAAGTCGATTATTTGTGATCGCGAGATGTTACTCGCTCTAGTGCAGGTCGAGCCTGTGGTTAACAGGTAATCAAAGAAGCGAATTGCATAAAATATGGTTCGCAATTTGCGATGTATGCAAAATAATGCGGTTGCTATGAAGGCAGCTGAAAAACATATTGAATCGAGAGTTAAAGTCAAATGCAGCAAGGGATGGTACAAACGCCACTAGGGCGTAAGATCAAAGTATTGATCATTGATGATTCAGTCACGATATGCCGCTTTCTAGAGGCGACTTTTTCGGCCGATCCGGACTTTGAAGTCGTGGGATATGCTTTAGATCCGTTTGAGGCTCGCGAAAGAATCAAAGCGCTCAGTCCAGACGTACTGACGCTGGATGTTGAGATGCCAAAAATGGACGGCGTAACGTTTCTAAAAAACCTCATGCGACTCCATCCAATGCCAGTAGTCATGTTTTCGTCATTGACTGATGTAGGGGCTGCTGCAACGTTGGACTCTCTGGAAGCAGGTGCGGTAGATTTCATGCCCAAGCACAGCGCTCGCAGTGGCGACGATATGGGTGAGTACATCAAGGATCTCGTACGCAAAGTAAAAGCTGCTGCTGGTGCGCAAATGGTGAAAAAATCAACGGTGACAATTGCAACACCGTTGCCTGACCTCAAAGCGCTCACCACTAAACTTCGCGAAGGTACTCGGGCGAGTAGTTCTCTCAAGCGGATTATCGCAATTGGTGCTAGCACTGGCGGTCCTGAGGCTTTACGCCATGTGGTTGGACCACTATCGGCGATGGACTGCGCATTTGTTATAAGTCAGCATATGCCAGCGAATTTTATGCCTTCGTTTGCCGAACGGATGAACGGGCAAAGTGATTTTAAAGTAGCCATAGCAGTGGATGGGGAGCAGCTGTTACCTGGTCACGGGTACATTGCGCCGGGTGATCGCCATTTGACACTGGAAAAGCGTCCTGCTGGTTTTTTTTGGAAAATACTCGATAGTGCTAAAGTCAGTGGGCATAGGCCGTCTGTTGATGTGCTATTCAAAAGCGTGGCAATGCATGCATCGAAGCAGGCCATCGGCGTTTTGTTGACAGGGATGGGTGACGATGGCGCGGTGGGTTTGAAGGAGATGCGTGATTGTGGCTGCGTAACTCTCATACAAGATAAAGCCAGTAGTGTTGTCTGGGGAATGCCCGGGCGTGCAGATGCCTTGTCGGCCCAAGATCAAACGTTGGAACTTAATCAGATAGCGCCAGCAATTAACAAGATGTTAAAAAGCACAGGCTAGCTCCTTATAAGGGTAGGAGGCAGCAAAGGGCTCATTTTTATATGAGCCTTTTTGCGTTTTACCGAACGCACGCATCATAAAAGGTATCCCGCCTGACAGTTGCTCATGCGGTAAGGATATTACGCCATAGTTGCACTTTTGTTGTTCAGCACCTGGATGACAGGTCGATAGCTCATTAAGCGTAGCGCGTTTGTGATAACCGTCGTGAAAGGCTCTCGTTTGCTGTAATCAGTAACAACTACCGGAAAAGCAAAAATGGTCGATATTCTCCAGGAATTTTTAGCTGAGAGTCGTGAAGGTCTTGATCAATTGGATCTGGATTTTATCACTCTGGAGCAGAATCCCAGTGATGCCGGTACGCTCGCCAGCGTGTTCAGAACGATACACACGGTTAAAGGGACTAGCGGGTTTCTGGGGTTTGCAACGTTGGAGAAAGTCACTCATATAGGTGAGAACCTTCTAGGCAAGCTGCGCAACAAAGACTTCGAACTTGACGAGCGAAAAACCAGTTTACTGCTTGAGATGGTTGACGTGGTTCGTGAACAGCTTGATATGATTTCTGCGACCGGCAGTGATGGCGGAGACTATCAGTCACTAATAGATCGAATGGAACTGGAAGTTAGCGGCACAGCAACTGGCGATTTGCCGATCAGCGCGCCAGCTGATGTACCTGTGCTAACCCCAGCTGCAGTTAAAGAGGATGACGATGACGACACCTCTGAAGTTCCTGTGGTTGTTGAGTTAGACGAGGAAATGAAAGACGTTTTGAAAGACTTTCTGCAAGAGAGTTTTGAAAACCTTGATCGGGTTGATAGCGAATTGATTGAGCTCGAGGAACGCCCCGACAATCGCGATCTGTTGTCGTCGATATTCAGATCGATGCACACCATCAAGGGCACTTGCGGATTTTTCGGTTTTGATAAGCTGGAGAAAGTCACCCATATTGGCGAGAACTTGCTGGTTAAGTTACGCGACGGTGAATACAGTATGAACGAACAGATCGCCACAGGTTTGTTGGCGATGGTCGATGCAGTACGCGCCATGCTTCACGAAATAAGTGCTCATGGTCACGACGGTTCAAAGCGCTACAAAAAACTGATTGAATTGTTGAGTGAGCTCAAAGATACCGGCTCGGTCGGATCCGAAGAGGCCCTCGAGGGCATCCGGGCTGG
>JALZVU010000222.1 GCA_023301795.1 Granulosicoccus sp. | reverse complement strand
TTTGTGCAATCAGTGGATGTTGTCGCTGGTGAGCAAGTTGATCAGGGGCAACTGCTGGCCACCCTGGACTCTCGTGATCTCGTGTTGGAGGCATCACGAAGCGCCAGTGAAATCGCTACAGCAGAAGTCGAATTTCGCGCGGCAATGGCAAGTTTTGATCGGCAAGCTTCGGCTGTGGCCCGTGCACGTCTGGCGCAGGCTAGAGCCCAACAACTACTTGTAGAGAGGCAGCTAGAGCAGAATTCCCTCAAAGCGCCTATCGCAGGAATCGTCTTGAATACAGATCCGGGTAACACGCTCGGTGCACCGGTGTCACGTGGTGACACCCTTTTTGAAATAGCGCCAGCAGATGGCTATGAGGTGCACCTGTTGGTTGATGAGTCAAATATTCGTGATGTATTCGTCGGTCAAACGGGTGAGCTGACTTTACGTGCGCGACCAGACGAGGTTCTTGCCGTTAACGTGCAATCGGTACATCCCATTGCAGAAGTTGGCGACGGCGCCAGCGTGTTTCGCGTGCGGGCAACGTTGCTTAACAATGCAACTGCCTCTGAATCGATATTACGCCCAGGGGAAAGTGGGCAGGCTCGACTGGACGCACAGACCAAGAGTCTGGGCCGAATTCTATTGGATCCACTCTGGATGCGACTCACGCAGCTAAAATGGCGCTTTTTAGGATGAGCACTGAATCGTTGTTTAGTGCCCATTGGCACCGAGTGAGAGATGTGCGCGCGCGAATGGCAGACGATGTACTGATATCGCGCCATGTCTATCGCAAGAGGGTCTCGTGGGTTCTTCATCGGCAGGCAACGGGCATCTCTCATCGCCTGGATACACAGAGCTTTGAGCTGATTGATCGTTTGGATGGAACCATCAGCATTGGAGAGATCTGGGAACAGGCGCTTGAACAGCGAGATCATGATGCGCCAACGCAGGATGCGTGGATGCACTTGCTTGCCGACTTACATGCCGCGGATTTATTGGTTATCGATTCGCGAATCCCTGTCGAGGCTCTGTTTGAGCGGCGTAGGAAAAAACGTACACGCGAGCAACATCAACGTTATCTGAATCCTTTGTACTTGCGCTTCGCACTGGTTGATCCTGATAACTGGCTAAATCGTGTACGTTCACTGGCTGACGCTCTGTTCTCACGAACGGTATTTGTCTTGTGGGCAGTCTTGATTGCGATTAGTGGGTTGGTCTTGTTCGCGAACACTGAGAGACTATTTGACGATGTAGCTATTGCAGCCCAATTCAATCCCTATGTGGCGGCACTGTTTCTTGTGGTCTATCCGCCGCTGAAACTACTTCATGAGCTTGGACATGCATTGGCGATTAAGCGCTGTGGTGGAGAGGTTCGAGAGATGGGCATAGCACTGTTAGTTGTGTTCCCGTTACCGTACGTTGACGCCAGTGCCAGCTCGGTATTCAAGTCCAGGAACGATCGTATGCTGGTCAGTGCCGCCGGTATTCTTGTGGAGCTTGGCTTCGCTGCCATAGGTGTATTGCTCTGGTTCAGCAGCAAGGGTTTGGTCAGTGATATAGGTCTGGTTCTGTTGCTCACAGGTGGGTTGTCCACGTTGCTGATCAATGGTAATCCGTTGTTGAAATTCGACGGTTATTACTTGTTTGCGGACTGGTTGGAAATCCCTAATTTACAAGCGCGTTCACGGCGTGCAGTCGGAAAATTACTTCGTCGTTGCCTGTCTGGTGAGTCCGATAACACACCAGGTCCTGAAGATGTAGCGGAACGACGATGGCTTTTGAGTTATGGCTTATTGTCTGGCATCTACCGAACGGGCCTGATGCTGTCCATCGCCTGGATGCTCAGTGAGCGATGGCTGGTGCTGGGTATATTGTTGGCTTTGTTTGCGCTCTTTCAGGCGCTGATGTTACCTGTGTGGCGTGGAATAAAAGCGCTATTTTTTGATACACAATTACGCGGAGCACGCGCAAAGAGCTTGGCACTGGGTGTGCCGTTGCTTATCCTTGCTGTTCTGTGCTTTCTGCCACTGCCACATGCCAGTGTAACAAGAGGGGTAGTGTGGTTACCTGAGCAGGCCGTGATTCGAGCGGCGAGTCTCTGCCAAGTCAACGAGGTCATGATAGAGCCTGGCGCTCAGGTAAAAGCAGGAGATGTTCTATTTCGCTGCGTGGATGATGAACTCGACGCACAGATGCAGTATCTTTTGGCGCGTGTGGCAGAACTTGAGGCCGAATTGTCGGGCCTTGTGCGCTCCGACCAAGTTGGCTATTCAAAGCGACTACCTGAGCTTACCTCTACACAGGCAATGCTGGATGACGTGCAGCAACGTATGGATGCTGAGCAGCACCGAGCAGCTGTGGATGGGCGCTTCGATGTGAATGGCACCAGTATATTGCTGGGCCGTGCCTTCTCACAGGGTGAGGTGGCCGGATACACCATTGCACCTACCGGGCGGACCATTCGTTTGGCGTTTGGGGAACGCAGGTTTGCTGATGTCGACAACCACATAGAGCGTATTGAGGTACGCATACAGCGTGAAGGTCTGAATGCCAAGGCGTTTACCACATCTATGCTAAGTCGTGCTCCTCGTGCCTCTCTGGAAGTGCCAAGCGCTGCATTGAGTTCTTTTGGTGGTGGGCCCCATGCGGCAGATCCAGCCGGGGATGGTCGACAGTTACTTAATGCTGTTGTGGATATTGAATTGAATTGGCCGGTAGCCGTTGGGTCTGCACCCATTGGTGAGCATGTAGGTGTGCGTTTTGTACATTTGCCTAAACCTCTGGCAGGCAGACTGATAAATACTGTTAAACGTGCATTCATGGATCGACAGCCGGTATGAAGGCCATCTGGCCAACGCGAAAAGAGCAAATGCTGGAATTCAACCCAGTGCGTCCAGGCTTGCGTTATGGTCAGTCACCACGGCGTAAACTAAAGGCGGTACACAGCACACCGCTTGATCGATGGATATTGCGGATACGATCGAATCTTGTTCCAAAGCGAATCGCACGTTCAGAATCATGGTTACGTAGCATCAGACAACGTGTTAATAACATAGCAGCTTTGCCTGCGGACCAATGTCACACAAAATTCAAGCGCCTCGTGAGTTCTTTGCACGGCAAGGGGCATACCGCCGAAAGTGTTGATGAGGCACTTGCAAATTCAGCATGCGTGGCTAGCCAGACCCTCGGACTAGAACCACATGATGTGCAACTACTTGCAGCACGGGAATTGTTGCGTGGGCGTTTTGTTGAGATGGGTACCGGGGAAGGTAAAACACTGACAATGGCGCTGGCGGCTGCGGTCTCAGCGCACGATGGAACGCCCGTTCATGTGTTAACAGCTAGTGACTATCTGGCGCAACGTGATGCTGAATGGTTAGCGCCGTTTTATGGTGAGTTGGGTTTGTCTTCGGCATTCGTATCGCCGGACATGAGCGATCAGGAACGCCGGACTGCCTATCGCTCAGATATCGTGCATGTGACGGGCAAGCAGGTGGCGTTCGATTGGCTGCGGGATAATCTTGCAAACAACGAATCAGACCATCGTCTCTCCACACGTCTGGGCAATCTGACAAAAAATAACAAAAAATCAGACGCCGGTGGTTACGAGCCACTACTACGTGGCCTTTGTCTGGCGATTATTGACGAAGCAGACAGTCTGTTGATTGATGAGGCAAGAACGCCTCTGGTGCTAGCTGCACCAATGGCTGACAGCGTGAACCAGCGTGAGGAATGTGTGGTTGCCTTGACGCTTGCCAGACTGCTGCATGAGGGGGTGGATTTTACCGTCACACCTGGCATGCGCTCTGTGGATCTAACCCCTGAGGGTGAGTGCGCTTTAGATATGTTGGCATCCCGTATAGAAGGTCTTTGGCGGGCCACGCGCTATCGTGACGAGAAAGTTCGTAACGCCTTATCTGTACTGCATTGCTGGCATCGCGATCGTGACTATGTAGTACGTGACAATCGTATTGAACTGGTCGATTCTCATACGGGTCGAGCCTTGCCGGATCGGCGATTACAGCAAGGCTTACATATGTTGCTTGAACTCAAGGAGCGGTGTGAAGCAACACCGGAGAACGACGTAGTGGCATCATTACCATTCCAGAGCTTCTTTCTCAATTACGTAAGGCTATGTGGTATGAGCGGAACGCTTCATGAGGTACGAGCTGAGCTTGCCTGCGTTTATGGGGTTGATGTAATCGGTGTGTTTTCAGAACATCCTTCTCAGCTAAAAAACTTACCGGCACAGGTTTTTCCCACCGAGTCAAAACAGTTGGCAGGGTTAGTTGATAATGTACTGCGTTGCCTCTCGCAGGGACGGCCCGTGCTGGTAGGAACCAGAACCGTCGAACAATCTGAGAGAGTCAGTGATGCATTAACACTGCAGGGTATATCTCACAATATTTTAAACGCATCACAAGATGCGAATGAAGCAGCGGTGGTGGCACAGGCGGGTATTGCAGGGCAAGTTACCGTTGCTACGAATATGGCGGGACGTGGAACAGACATTCAACTTGGTGCAGGAGTTCGAGAATGTGGTGGGCTACATGTTATTTCTCTGGCGTTTAACGATTCGGGGCGATTGGATCGGCAGTTGGCGGGCCGTGCCGCCAGGCAGGGAGATCCGGGTAGTTTTGTCCAACTGCTGAACGTCGACGACTTATCGCTCGCTAACGAGCTTTCACCTTGGGTCATTGGTGCAATGAAACGGTTAGTTGCGAATCAGCAAACAACGAAATCGAAAAAAGTAACTGCACCTGCGAAGAAATTAATGGGCACTAGGTCTCGATTTGATGACGGTCAATACCTATCTGAATTTGCAGGTGCCGCAGTTGGTATATCTATTGCGACTTATTTTGCATTGCTGTTAGTGAAATGGACGCAGCAAAAAATTGAATGTCGTCACGCCGCGCAACGTCAGCGCGCGCTGGACGCCTCCAGAAGCCTAACTCACCATGTCGCCATTGGTGTTTCCTGAAATATGTCTTTATGATTCGGTATA
>JALZVU010000221.1 GCA_023301795.1 Granulosicoccus sp. | reverse complement strand
GGCCATGTCAACGACGGTGATCTGATTGCCATACTCGCTGAAGAGGTTCAGGGCTAGGCGTCTTCCCCCAGCATCAATACTCCGGTTGCTTCAGGGTAGCTTGAGGGCTGAGCAGTTGAGCAATTGACATCTGCATAGTCAGCCTTACACTGGCAGCATGCAGAACTTACCCACAAACACGACACCCACGGTCTCGGTGATCATTCCCACTCACAACCGACTGCCTACACTTAAAATCGCCATTGCATCGGTGCTCGAACAAACTTTTCCTGTGCTGGACATTATCGTCATTGACGATGGCTCAACGGATGAAACAGCGAGCTGGTTACAGCAACAGCTGGCACCGGTTCGCTCTATCCAGCAAGCTAACCACGGTGTATCACACGCCAGAAACCGTGGCATAGAGATAGCACGCGGTGACTGGATTGCGTTTCTTGATAGCGATGACTCCTGGCACACAAACAAACTGGATAAGCAGATAAGTGCTTTAACTCGGGCACCTGCCAGCCGCTTCTGTCATTGCGATGAAATCTGGATAAGAAACGGCAAACGGGTAAATCCAAAACACAAGCACCGTAAATACGGGGGAGAGATTTTTGAACACTGCTTACCTCTGTGTGCAATATCACCCTCGGCAGCGGTTATCCATCGCCAGGTATTTGAGGACGTCGGACTGTTCGATGAGTCGCTGCCAGCCTGTGAAGACTATGATCTATGGCTTCGAATATGTGCACACGAACCGGTAACGTATATTGACGAGCACCTGCTGAGCAAAACAGGTGGGCACGATGATCAGCTGTCCAGCCGCTTCCCCATTATGGACCAGTTCAGATTACACGCACTGGCCAAACTGCTGCGTGGTAATACGCTCGACAAACATCAATACTCACTCGCCAAAAATACCTTCCTGTCCAAATGGCAGATTGTCATTAATGGGGCATACAAGCACGGTAACGATGAATTAGCGCAGCGCCTTGTTATAGACTATGCAGACCTGACAGACCCCGCATTGATTTGAGCGTTCGCATCGTATGAGAAACCACCCCACTCCTGTAGCCAGGCATCCCCAATGTCAACACTGATCTTCAGACTTCGTCATGTACCTGAAGATGAAGCGCAAGCCATTCGTGAGCTACTCGACGAGCAAAACATAGACTGGTACGAAACCAATGCTGGAAACTGGGGCATAGCCATGCCGGGAATCTGGGTAGAGGACGATGAGCAAGCGCCCCAGGCGCGCTATCTGATAGGGCAGTACCAGCAGGAGCGCACGTTAAGCCAACGTGAACTCAATGCGCAACTCGAAGCTCAAGGTCAGAATACTACCCTGAAGCAAAGATTGCTAAAGCACCCGTTTCGCTCATTAGGCATTGTCCTATTCTGCGCATTCATCCTGTACGTCTCTATTCATCCCTTCATGCAGATGATCAGTTTTTCAAAGCAATAGCCTGCTCGTCTTACGCCTGTCAAACCAGACACCAGCCTCCTGAGCACAACGTGCACCAAGAAGCATATTCGAAATGACAGGCGAGCAATTGCTAGACACAGTGCAAGCTTTACAGCTCGTCAGATAGCAGGTAAACACTGGCTGCGGTAGTGTTCCTGCCCATCACCTCGCCAAAGCCTGTTTGCGCATGACCCTTTCGAGATCTATCCAGCTCAGGCGTAGTAGCCGACATTCGAGCACCCTTTGTCGACCCGTTTTTTGGTTGGTGCTAATCGGATCAGGGGCGCTGTTTGGCTGTCAAAGCACCTCTGTACCAGCTCAAGCCCAGGTGGTTGCAGTTGACCCGACGGATATTGTTCAACCACCTTCGCCGCAAAATGTCCCTGAGCAGATACAGCCAAGCCGGGTGCAGCCACAAGAGCACTCAACCGCTTCGCCTCTTGCCGCTTCAAACTTACCTTGGTTATCGACGATACAGGACGATTTTCAGCTTGCACGCCAACTGGTTGAACAAGAGCTGAACATAGAGCTTGGCGCTGTCAAACTGCATGTCGTTGACGATAACCCAATCAACGAACAGGTTGCGTTGGAGACGCAGCGGCTCATAGAAGAACAGTTTGGCGCATCCGAGTTTGCAACGCATTTTCTTGATCAGGTTATGCATCCGCTGGCTGGTACGTATGCGGCGCTGTACAGCTCAACACTTAAGGCCGTTATGATAAGCCGGAGCATGCTGGCCAGCTACGAGCGAAGCCTGAATGATGGGTATGAAAAATCCACCAAACGGGCCGCGCTACTGACATTGCTCATACACGAATTAGTACACGCGGCAGATGACAAGCGTTATCACATTCACAAGAACCGGGCGTTGAATTTCCGTGCCTCTTTTGCCCAGTCAGCTACGTTTGAAGGACACGCACAGTGGGTCACCCGGCGCATCTGTAAAAAAGCCGGATGCATCGAGGGATTGCAGGCACTCGATGACTTCATGTTCAGCGGCGATGAGCCGACTACCCAAGTGCCAAGACCGGCTGAGGAGACTATCAGTCGCGGCGTACTGGAATACTCCTACGTCGAAGGCGAGCGATTTATCGAAGCTCTGGCACAACGCGACAACGGCGCTCAACTGATTGATTCATTGCTACGCTCCCCACCATCAGATCCCATCCAGATACTGGCACCGGACAGTTATCCAGATTCCATACGCGAAGTTCGAAACCAACAACTGATCCAGGCCAGTAGAAATATCCAGCATCGTTGGACCTCAACGCCTTGGATAGGTGTTGACACCTCCCCGCTAAAAGGCGTCGATCTACGCTCTGACCCAGCCAGGCGGCAAGCGGCGGTGGACGGCTTTACACTGCTGATTCAAGGCATGATATCCATGCAGTTCTACGATCAGACCAGGCCGGGCGCTCTGCCGGTGGAGTCAACAGTGCTGCAAGCAGACGCCGCCAATACCGCCAGGCTTTTCGCCAGCACATTGCACGCTAACACGCAGCACTCCGGCGCTCAGATTAATGATGAGCGTCTCACTGTCAGTACAGACTCTGAGGACACCAGCACACCGCTAGATCTTCATATTTATCGTACCGCACTCGATTCTGACAATGTGCCCTTTCGCACCACCATTGCCGTTAGTGGGCTCTATGTTGTCCAGGTGTCAGGCAGCGATATAGAACAAACTGAACTGGATGACTACGCCGTACGCGTACTGATGAATCTGAACGGACTAGGAAAATACGCTGCCATTCGATGAAAAACGCGTTTTAAGGAACTCCATCTGATCGGCCAGTACATCGCGATTCGATAAATAGAAAAACTCATAGCGATTGGGCGCGAAGGGCACAGCGAGCAACTGCATGTTGGCTTGCTCCGGGGTAAGGTTACCTTTGCGGTTGTTACACCGGCGACAAGCAGTAACGCAGTTTGTCCAACCGTCTTTGCCGCCGCGCGATGTCGGAATGACATGATCGCGGGACAATTCGGACATTGGAAACTCAACGCCGCAGTAAAGACAGATCTGTTGATCACGGGCGAACAATAAGGAATTGCTCAGCGCCGGGGTGAACTGGTGGTTATCCACCCTGCCATCGCAGGCAATGATACTAGGAAGCTCGAGTTCCGAGCGTACCCCCTGATTGTTGAAGCCACCTCGGACACGTGCAATGCTCTGCCCGATACTCCAGATGACTTGATCTTTAACGAGGAGGGTGGCAGTTTCCTGCCAGCTAAGCCACGCAATGGGCGTGCCTGCCTTATTCAGGCGCAGTACTTTGGTGTTCATGGTCAGTTCGAATCATAGTGTCTCGTTCAGCCAACATCTTGTATAACACATTGTGATGCTGGCGTTAAGCCCACGTGAGCCACTGCCCGTTTGTCTGGCCAGCCATCAAGCCGGCAAAACTATCGCTCAGGCCCTAACTCATGCCGATAAATCCACCCGACTGTCGCTCCCAGAGACGCGCATACAATCCGCCGCTTGCAATAAGTTGCTGGTGAGTACCCTGCTCCACAATCCGCCCTTCATCCAGAACAATCAAGCGATCAAGTGCTGCAATCGTTGAAAGTCTGTGAGCGACAGCGAGCACGGTTTTACCTTGCATAAGACGCGTCAACTGCTCTTGTATGGTTGCCTCCACTTCGGAATCGAGCGCCGAGGTAGCCTCATCGAGCACCAGAATAGGTGCATCCTTGAGGATGACTCTGGCAATCGCAATACGCTGACGCTGCCCTCCCGACAATTTCACACCACGCTCTCCGACAAACGCCTCCAGACCGGTTCGTCCTTGCGGGTCAGCTAACTGCGCAATGAAACTCATCGCTTCGGCCTGCTCGCAGGCCTTGATTATCTGTTCATCAGATGCATCGGCACGACCATAGCGAATGTTGTCACGGATAGAACGATGCAAAAGCGACGTGTCCTGGCTCACCACTGCGATGGCAGAGCGAAGCGAATCCTGACTGACATCGGCAATATTTTGCCCATCAATGCTGATGGTTCCAGCGTTGACATCGTGGAAGCGCATCAGCAAATTCACAAGCGTTGACTTACCCGCACCTGAACGCCCCACCAGGCCAATTTTCTCGCCCGCACCGATCTGGAAACTACACCCTGTCACCACCGCCCCCGAAGATACAGAGCTTGTAGACTCATAGGCAAAGCTGACAGTATCGAACTGCACCAACCCCTCCGATACTTTCAGAACGCTGGCCGCCGGATTGTCCGCTATGGTCATGGGCTGAGCGATAGTCTCAATACCGTTTTGCACCGTGCCAACGTTTTCGAATAATGAGGTGATGGTTCTCAGCACCCAGCTTGACATCTGGTTCAATCGAAAAACCAGGCCATTAGCAACGGCTATCTCACCCACACTCACCGCGGAGTTCAGCCACAGGTATATCGATATCACGGCGGTACCTGCAATCAAGAATGTGTTGAGTGCGGTAAGGGTAATGGTCATCGTCAGAATTGCCCGCATCAACACACGAAAAGCATGCGTGTGCCGACGTAGCCCCTCGCCAGCAAAATCCTCTTCTAACGTGTGGTGAGCAAATAGCTTTACAGACTGTATATTTGTATAGCTATCTACAATTCTGCCCATCAGCCCTGAATTAGCTTCAGACAAACGTGCCGATTTAGCGCGCACGGGGGGCACCATAAATACGATGACCGCAGCGTAGCCTGCACACCAGATCAACATAGGCCATAGGAGCAATATGTTGGCCTGAAAAAAGAAAGCCGAAATACCCACGACATAGATCACCAGCATCCATGCACCGTCCACGATATTCAGCACCGCATCGCGCACCGCATGTCCGGTCTGCAGCACCTTTTGCGCTATGCGGCCGGCAAAGTCGTTTTGAAAGAACGTCATGCTCTGACGCAACACGTAGCGATGATTTTGCCAGCGAGTGGCGTTGGCAAGCCCGGGCGCCAGACTCAGATTGATTAAGGCGCGGGTGGCTAGCACCGAGGCTGGGCGGACAATAACAACCACCAGAAACATCCACGTAAGAGCTACCCCGTGAGTAGCCATGAACGCCGAACGATCATCAGCCGCCATCCAGTCAAGAATGCGGCCCAGGTAGATGTACACATACAGCTCACTGACAGAGGCGATGCCTGCCAGCAGCAGCGTTACGCCAAGAACACCTCGAATGGGATAAAGGTAGAACCAGAAAAATGCCAGAGTATCTTGCGGTGGCTGTTCCGACGATTGCTTACGCAGCGGATCTATCAGTGATTCAAAATAACGGTACACACGCAATCCACGGATGTTGAACGAGGCTAACGGACAAACTTCAGCAATCTTCCCGCCTCTGTAACACGATAGCTCATTCAGAAGGCTGCCTAAGACAGACGGACCAGAACCGAGTGAACGGCACTGTGATCATTAACACAGCGTAATCCACTGCACTGCGATTCGGTACTACTTGAACAGCCTGCTGGATCTTAAATCCCGCATTACGGTGAGTGTTAGCGGGCAAAACCCGCTGCCGCACGGTGACCAGGCAGCTGCAAATAGCGTTTTGCAAGCTTGATCAATGTCTGGTTGCGTAGGTGTTTTGCCTCGGCAACATAGGCATCAACGCGTTTTTGTGTTGGAAGATTGTGTAGTAGTTCCATATCTGTGTGCTCTGTCTAGTATGATTGTGCGCATGGCACATGTTATTACCTCCCCACGAGAGTACAATCGTTAGTTCTTCGCCAGCAATCATGAATGAAAGGCAAAAATAGAAATGGATAAATACACTGAAATGCTGGTGTTCTCTAAAGCAGCCGATATGGGTAGTTTTTCTGCTGCTGCACGTGAACTGGATCTAACCCCATCAGCCGTCAGCAAGCTGATCACCCGTCTTGAAGACAGACTCGGTGCGCGTCTTTTTCAAAGGACAACGCGCAAGTTGAGCATGACGGCAGAGGGTCATGCCTTTAATGATCGCTGTGGAGCTATTCTCGACGAAATAAGACAGGCCGAAGATGCTGTTATGGCATTGCACGATCGGGTCAGCGGCACGTTGCGAGTGACCTCGGTATCCGCCTTTGCACGACTGCAAATGATCAAGCTGATGCCTGAGTTCATGGCGACTTACCCGGATTTACGTGTCGAACTGGAGCTCAGCGAACGTGAAGTCGATCTTGTGGGTGAAAGTGTCGACGTTGCCATTCTGATGAGTGACGGACTCACTGATGAATCGCTAGTAGCGCGACGTCTGGCAGTCAACAAGCGCGTCATCTGCGCCTCCCCGGAATACCTTGCCAAACACGGTACACCGCGAACCCCAGAAGACCTTCTGAATCACAATTGCCTGACGCATTCAGCGATCAGTCACTTTAACGATTGGGAATTTTCCACAGCTGATGGCATTCGCGTACAGAGAGTCAAAGGCAACTTCCACACAAACAGTGCTTCTGCCTTGCACGAAGCTATCAAAGCAGGCATCGGCATAGCGCGTCTGGCAACTTATGTGGTCCAGCCATCGTTAAAATCGGGTGCCGCCATACCGCTTCTGCAAGAACATTCAGCAGATACATCAAGCATTCAACTGGTATACCCACACAGACGACATCTGAGCAACAAGGTGCGCGTATTCACCGATTTCATGGTTGATAAATTTTCACCCAATCCACCGTGGGAAAATGAAGACCAGTAAGAAACTGTTCTTACTACTCATGAATCAACAGGTGGCGCTCTAACGCATGCAGCAATGCTGATAGATGATCCACCTGGATATCCACCTTGGCCAGCGCCTGATCCAGGCGCTGAGCCGACGCGTTCTGCGCCAGCAATTCAACAAATTCAACACCGCTGCTGTGCATATCGCGCAGCGGATGTTCAATATCAGTAAACGCACGATGGGCTGACAAACGTTGGCCCACCCCGAAATACCAGAGGCCCAATCGGGACTCGGACACCTGCACACAAAGCATCGGATCTGTCAGTGACTGCAGTGTGGCTCCACTACCGATGCGCCGGCAGAATGCGGCATCGAGCAATCCCTTGCGAAATCGCAGCAGATTTAGTGAAGCCTGATGAATGCGGCCCATCTGCGAGCCCCCGAAGTTATGCTCCTGATCGATAAAAGTACAAAAATCGTTTAGCGACATGGGACGAGCAATGAAGAATCCTTGAGCCTCTTCGCAGCCATGAGCAATCAAAAAATTATAAGCTTCGGCTGTTTCCACACCTTCTGCAACCGAGGTCATACCCAGCTCACGAGCCATGGATATGGCCGATCGAACAACATCCAGATTCTGTTGCGACGATCCCATACGCTTGACGATGCCTTGATCCAGTTTCAACGCATCAAAGGGCAGTTGGCTAAGACGATCAATGGATGAATAACCTGTTCCAAAATCATCCATCAGTATTTTGATTCCGAGCGCTTTAAGCCGCCCGAGATCATCATAGACCTTGTCTACATTGCCCATTACAGCGCTTTCGGTGATTTCAACCTGCAGATCAGACGGCCTGATACGCTTGTCGTCCAGCGCACGTCCAATGCGTTGACTGATCGCGTTGGATGCCAGATCGTCGGGCGCTACGTTTATCGCCAAAGACAACGCCGGCTGATGTTCAGGCAACTGCGAGCTCGCGTCAATAACCTGATCGAGCAGATGCAATGTAAGGTCATGCAACAGGCCACTGCGCTCGACCAACGGCAGAAATTCGCTGGGCGAGACGATACCATTGACACCATCAGACCATCGAACCAGCGCCTCTGCACCCACAATGTCACCACTGAGCAGACTAACTTTGGGTTGGTAGTACAGCATGAGCTCGTCATTGAGCATAGCCTGCTGCAGAACCTCAACAGTAGGTTCGTCACCTGCGCGTGAACGCGCTCGCTCAGACATCACTGGCGGGGCTTTGAATAGTCACTTTTGCATAGTCAACAGTGACTCAGCACTCAACGCTTATAGGCTTTCAGGTACCTTGAATTCAGTGCATCTTTTACGCCAGAATTGACGGGCCCAGCAGCGATCCACTGCTGCTCCAGTTTCATCAGGGTGTGCTTGGCATCATCCATTCCTGACGAGGTCATACCCTGCTGCAAATTCTCCAGCTGGAACTGCATTCTGAGCGCCTTGTCTTCAGCCGGTGTATCGACACCCGCGGCTACTTCCATACGAATTAGCAGGTTGCGGCGCAGCTTCTCATTGGCCGGATAGTCAGGTTTTGAACTAGCTGCAATATGTGCCAACGCGCTCTCACGGCGTGCCGTTAATATCGTATCCAGCTCAGGAGCGACACGAACCTCACTGGCGTCCCAAGCATGGGTTATATCGTCAACCAGTGTGCCAGTAGTAGCCTCTGGATTCTCTACAGCCATCTCTAGTTGCTCACAAAGCTCCAGCAACCTGCGCGTCTCTTCTCGTCCGGCCTGAACTCGACGCTTGGAGGCGTTTTCCTGCACACGCGAACACGCGTCCAGCGCTGCTCTGAAATCACGTAACAGAAACTTCTTGTCTCGCTCCGGAAACTCGGCAAGCGCATGGAATTCGGTGGTGAGTTGCGACACCTCATCCTCATCCAGCACATCGCCACGCGACAACACCTTCAATCGCTTGACGATGTCCTTGGCGCGGAATACATGCTCCAGTTCCGCTCGCTGTTTTTCGCGCTCAACCTTATGCTGATGTTTGAAGATCGTGCCCAGGTGCGTATTGAATTCTTCCCATAGAACCTGATCTTCCTTGCGGCGCATAATCCCCACAAGCTTCCAGGCACTGAGTAGACTTTTTGCCTGGTTGGCCGAGTGTTGTGAAATTTCGGCCTCGGCAAGAACACGGGCCTTTTCACTTAACTCTTTTTTGCTGGCAGCGTTAGTATCGTACTGTTCACCCAGTGCCGTCTCGAAAGGCTTCAAGACCGCTGAAAAGCGTGCCTCCAGTGCTCTGTCAGGCTTTCGATCGGGGACCCGCAAATTCGACCATTCACGCTTGACCTGATTCACACGTCTTACGATCGCCTTCCAGTCGGGCTCATCAGACAACGCTGCGTGTTCGGACTCTAGCGCATCGCACAGCGCTGCCTTGCCGTCTAGCTTCTGTTGCCGTTCCTGCTGCTTCTGATCAAACCAGGCTTTGCAGGGCTCATAGGCCTTGTCACCGGCCGTTTTGAAACGTGACCAAAGATCATTGGACGCACGACTCACGCCCAGAGCTTTCCAACCGCTTTGCAATTCACGCACTTGCTTGGCCAGCGCATCCGGTTCGAGTTCCTGAGCAGGCAAAGCCTCCATGGACTCGCACAGCACTTCCAGTTTGGGTCTGGCAGCAAAGTCCTGCCAGTCAGCCATCTCTGCCAGCTGCTTCTCAGCGCGCTCCAGCTTGTCATTGAGCGTGTTGCGTTCTGCAGGCTCCATGACATCAATTTTCTTCTGCAAGCGTCGCATCATGCTGTTTGCAGGGCCCCACTTACCTTCCTTGACGATTCCGGACAGAGCCGCAAATTGTCGGTGTGTTGCCTTTATTCTGTCAGCTGATTCCTGGGTAGCCTTGACCAGACGGCTATCCAGCACTGTTGCATGCTCACCCAGCTCAGACACGTACGTGTGCTCGGAGACATCTATGCCCGGCAGTACTGCTTTTGTGTCAAGCAGTGCTGCGACGCGCTTGATTCGTTGCTTTAACGCTCCCGGGCGCGCTTTGTTCATGTCATAGGGCGGGTCGAACAGCACCGCCACAGACTGACCATAAGCCAGTAGTTGTTGTACCGGTTCGCTCAAATCTGATCCATCTTCACCCACACCCAACGCGGACAAGCGCTCGCTTAGCTGGGCAATCGTACTGTCTGCCAATGCAGCCATAACCGGTACCAGCGCAGGATCGTCAATCATCACAACGGGGGCAGGCTCAGCAACAACGGCCGTGTCAGGCGCGGCGGCGGCATCAGTGGCCGACACCGACGTGTCGATGTCAGCTACAGCCCCACCGACAGGCTGTTCCAGAGTTTCTGTTTGCGTTTCCTGGTAAGCCTGCAGACTCTGCTCAGCCTGCTCTACAGACTGCGCGAAGCGTGCTTCGTGCTCTGCCTTGTCTGAATCCTCGAACCCTGCCCACTTTTCACGCAAGGCCTGCAACTTACCGCCATGCTGAGGTGTCCACAGACCATCATTGAGTGATTGAACCGCTTGCACTGTGACATTAACGTCATGCCTTAGAGCGATGAGCGCAGCTTCAGCCGCAGCTGCCGCATCCAGTCGCTGCTGGAGCTGTTTTGCCACCACTTTATCTTTTGAACGGACAGCCGTTAGCGCTGCACGCAACGCATCATGATGAGACAACCTGAGCGCGGCAGACAGGCGCGTGTCATGGAAGCGTGACTGCTGCACGACCGTCACGAGCGCGGACTCATCATCGATTGCGCTCAATGCCATCTCGCGTTGCGAATTGGCCGAACAATGAGAGGCGATAGGCACTGCCAGTCGTGAGGCGTGGGAACTGAGTAAAGCCCGGACCGCCACATCACTCACCTGACCTTCAGTGAGTTTGCTGACGAGACGGGACTCGGCAGCCTCGCGCAAAGCACCAGCCTCATCGGCGCTGACGTCGAGCAACTCTCGCAAAACATTCAGCTCATCAAGCTTGCCGATGGCCGCAACCCTGACCGCTATATCTTGGTCATCGCGGGCCATGTCGGCCAGAATAGACTGGGCAGCCTCGCTTCCGGCGTCCACGTCCTTGATATATCCCAGCCTTACCTGTGAATCCTTGTGCTGATGGGCAGCCGTCTTTAGAAAATTTTTCACGCCGGGATGATGCAATCACGAAACAAAGCCTAACAGCAGTATAACAACTTGCTCAACATCGGCCCGCGCTTTCTCATACGGTACGATTATCCTCACAGCGCCAGACACTCTTGCCGCTCAATTCCAGAAAATCACGCGCCTAAACTTCTACCAGTTTTTGTGGACTAATTTGCACATCTGACATCCCTCTAACGATAGGACCCAGCGCAGACAGCTATAAGCACGCAGAGATGTGCCTGTCCTGCCGATAACCACCATGAAACTTAGCCTATGCGCCGTCTTTCTATGAGTGTTCCTGCCCGACATCAAATTGCCCACATCAGCCCTGCCATTGAGCTGGACGCTGTCTCCGAGCAGCTGGATCAAGTACTTCTGGGCAAACGCCATCAGACGACACTGGCGCTTGCCTGTCTCCTGGCGCGGGGGCATTTACTGATCGAAGACGTGCCGGGCGTCGGCAAAACCACACTGGCACACGCCCTGGGCGCAACACTCGGACTGGACTGGACACGCGTGCAATTCACCAGCGACCTGCTCCCCGCAGACGTGGTCGGCGTCTCCATCTTTAATAGCGAGACACAAACATTTACCTTTAAACCGGGCCCGGTTTTCACCTCCATCCTGCTGGCAGATGAGATAAATCGCGCTCCACCAAAGGCGCAAAGCGCACTTTTGGAGGCCATGGAAGAACGACAAGTTAGTGTGGATGGCGTCAGTCATCCACTGAACGAGGATTTTTTCGTTATCGCCACCCAAAACCCCAGCGATCAACTGGGCGCTTTTCCGCTCCCTGAATCCCAACTTGACCGCTTTCTGGTCGGCATTGAAATTGGCTACCCCGATGCGGCTACAGAGCGTGCGCTGCTTGAACACGGCGATCGTCGTAGCCTCGTAGCCAACCTGAAGCCTCTCGTCTCATCGAAGACACTGGATGAGTGGAGCAAACAATCACAGCAGGTGCATATCGCAGCTCCCGTGTTCGACTATATCCAAGCGTTGGTGCAAGCCACAAGAGATGCGGGAACAGGCCTGAGCCCACGCGCAGGCTTAAGCCTTGTGCGGCTAGTGCGTAGCTATGCCTTTGTTCATCATCGCGACCACGTATTACTAGACGATGTGCGTGACGTTTTTCCTGCGTTGGCAGGACATCGCATGACAGGCAGAGTCTCCTCCGGCAAAGCTCGTGCACTGGACATACTGCAACAGGTGGCTATGCCCTGAGGTTGAGCCAGCCATGAAACCAAGCCTTGCAATGCTCACGAAGAGTGGCCTGTGGCAACGTGTCTTTCGCACCCGTGCCGAAGATGTATTACCACATACCGTCACTCATCAGCGTATCTACATCGTACCCAGCAAACGTGGACTGGCGTTTCTTTTAACGCTACTGCTCATGTTGATTGCCTCAGTGAATTATTCATTGTCGTTAGGCTATGCGTTGTGCTTTCTGCTAACAGGCCTGTTTTCAGCAACGCTACTTCATACTTATAGCAATCTTGCCGGGCTGCGTATCAAGGGCATCGCTGGACAAAATACTTTTGCTGGCGAGTTAGCAGATTTTTTGATCACACTGGATGATTTGCAAGATCGTCAGCGCCACGGCATCCGCATCAGTGCGCACGACTTCACCAGCGCACCGCTGTCCATGAACATGGCCAAACCTGCGACAACCTGCCTCAAAATAAAAACCCAATCAAGAGGTACCTGCCAACTGGGCAGAATAAAGTTGCAAAGCGACTGGCCATTAGGCCTTTGGACATGCTGGAGCTACCTGCACGTGCCTAGACACGCTCTGGTGTTCCCCAAAGCAGAACTCGAATCACCAGCTCTGCCCGTTCAGGCAGGCGATGAGGAGGGCGCGTTGGCCAAGGCTGCCACTACCGGCGATGTGTCCGGTCTACGCGCCTATCAACCCGGAGATTCAATCGGCTCAATCGCCTGGAAAAGTACGGCAAGAGGCATGGGATTACAGTCGCGAACATTTGACAATGATGCCTCTCTGGCCGCCACCGTTCTAGACTTGCAATACGCCAGTGTGCAAGGGCTTGAAGCAAAACTATCCCGTCTTTGCGCCTGGGTACTGGAAGCCGAAGCTACACGCACCCACTATGCGTTAAGACTTCCTGGCGTATCTCTAGATAATGGCTATGGTCAGGAACAGCAGACAAAAGCACTAAGCGCATTAGCGCTATTTGATCATAAAGGCACGAGCGCATTATGAGCGGTGCGACCAACAGATCGTGGCGCCGCTTGTTGCCCAGCGTCGGCAACAATCATTCAGATCTGATGGACGCGCGAACGCTCCACGCGTTAGCCGCACTACTGGTGCTGGTGCAGTTCCCACACTTGCGCAACATGCCAGCGTGGGTAAGTGCTTCCGGCCTGCTTCTGGTCGGCGCTAGACTCTGTCTTTTGCACTATCCGGCACACCGCGTTTTGCGTGTCGTGCTATCCCCGCTCAGCGTCACCGCCCTGGCAGCACTGAGCGCATTTGTTATTCGCTGGGACTATGGCTATTTTGTTGGCAGAGACCCATGCGTGGCGTTCCTGTTTATTCTAGTGGCTGCAAAATTTGCAGAGGTTCGACGGGCAAACGATGCCACATTGCTACTGTGTCTAGGCGCCTTTCTGCTACTCACTCAGTACTTTTACTCTCAGACAATGGTGTCTGCATTGATCACCCTGCCAGCAGTCATAGCGCTGGCTTATAGTCTATCGGTCCTGCGAGACTCCAGCAATCCTGAATCGGGCGCCAGCCAGCTTAAACTGATCAGTGTTCTACTGCTGCAAGGGCTACCGATTGCCGCCTTGCTGTTTGTTGTGTTTCCACGTTTGCCAGGACCTTTGTGGTCTCTACCTGAGGATTCGATGGCCACCACCGGGCTGTCAGATTCAATGTCGCCTGGCTCTATAGGCCAACTATCACAATCGGGCGCTGTGGCATTTCGCGTAGAGTTCGATGACGATGTGCCAGAACCGTCCCAGCTATACTGGCGCGGTCCGGTACTGACACAGTTTGATGGACGAAACTGGGCATTGAGCGATGAACGGTATGCGGTAACGCCAAACTATGCAGGTTCTCCAGACAATGCACTCCACTACACAGTGACGTTGCAGGCTCA
>JALZVU010000220.1 GCA_023301795.1 Granulosicoccus sp. | reverse complement strand
TGAACAGTCTTGCAGTCGAAGCTGCCTTTAACTCCGTCCTGTATCGCAGTGTCTGGGTAAAAAGCTGGCAGGCTTTCGTCCGAGCAACCCGCCCGAAAACTGTTCAGCATGTCTTGCGCGATGTTCGCGTTAAGCGGGCCGTGATTGTGCATCGCTAAGTGATATTCCGCTGCCTCTGGGCTGTGCAAGGTAGTGTCGTTAAGATTCCCATCGACATCCCCCTTGGGTAGAAAGCTGGCCAGCGACACTGTACCGTCTTCGGCTACCACGCCACCTACCGCAAGTTTTAGGACTACATCGTTTTCAATGGGATTTCCCATGGCATCTTGAGGGGAGCAGGGATTGGCCTTGCAGTTTTGATGGTTCTGGATTGCGACCCACCAGATGGTGACGACATGACCGGGAGTCAGGCCTGAGGATTTGATGGCCATCGCTGCACCGAATGAGCCTTTTTCTAATACCGCGGACGTCTCTTCTATAGGGCCGGGTTCCATGCCGCTGGGTGGAGTCCAGCTCATAGGCTTGGTTATGGCATCAGCAAAGGCAGCCGCTGTCATGCACAGGGTTAATCCAGATGCTATTGCCACATACGTTGCGGCTTTGAGAATGCTTTGGGATTTATAGCGTTTCATGATTTTCTCCAGGGTCGTTGCTTAACATCGTGTACAGGCCTGCGTTGATACAAAGCTGCATTACCTGCTAAGCTAAATCTGGGTCAAATGGATGCCCGATGTCGTGAAAACAGGATGAAATTTTATGAAATCGCACGGAATACATTTGGGCGACATCATTATCGACCCTACCACACGAGCACTTACGCATTCAGACGGGCGTGTGGTGCCGTTGCGCAACAAATCCAAGGATGTCTTGCTTTTCCTGGCGAAAAACCCAAGCCGCACCGTGACAAAGAGCGAAATTATTGAGGCTGTTTGGTCCGATGTGACAGCCTCTGATGAAAGCCTCGTCCAGTGCATTGCCGATATCCGCAGAGTCATCGGTAAAGACGCCCGCCAGACCCTAGAGACCGTCCCACGAGAGGGATATTGCATTCATCTAGGCGTAAAAAAACAAGCCAAGCCCCGTTCTTACTGGTTACCGATGGGAGGCGTTGCCACTACGTTGATTGCAGGTTTTCTCTTTTGGTCAAATCCTCCTGTCGAGCCGCTGCCAGAACAGATCGTAGATGAGCAGGTCGAGGTGACGCCACCTGGCACTAGTGTTACGGAGGCTTATCTAGAGGTTCTGCAGGGCCGTATATCGGCCAATGGAATCAGTATGAAAGAGAGTCTGATTGCTGAACGGCATTTTCGGCGTGCCATAGACTTAGATCCCTCGTATGCCCGTGCCCATGCTGAGCTTGGAACGCTATTGACCGTTCGGTTTGAAAACGGTTGGGTGGTTTTTGAGAAAGAAGATGAAGAAAAGGCGCTTTTCTATGCCAACAAGGCTGCCAGTTTAGACCCGGATTTGGCCTTGGCGCATTACGCTTTGGGACGTTTACACGGCATCTTTGGCAACATCGAATCTGCCAAGATAAGTCTCCAACGCGCTATGGAATTGGAGCCGGAGAATGAAGATGCGAGGGCCTTTTTTGGAGCAGTGCTGAACTTACAGGGCGATGCTAAAGCGGCGCTCGAAATTCTGGAACCTGCGGTGGCGTCTCATCCGAACCCACCCCACTGGTACTACTACGCGTTGGGGCATGCACTATTTAATTTAGGAGAGTTGAAGTCAGCGAATGAGGCATTTGCACAGTGCTTAAAACTGGCTGAGCATTCGCCATATTGTTTGCGTTATCAAATAGCGCTATTCAGTGAAACTGGGCGTATAGAAGATGCAAAAGCCGTTGCGCAGGTGTATGCATCGATTGGCTTTGATTCCTCCGTTAGCGCGATCATGAATGTATTTAAGGACAAGGCGCCTGAGGCTCGCGCTCGTTTAGAGGCGGCATTCCGGGCAGCAGGATTGCCAGACTGACGATGTAGGCACAGCGTGACTGAACCCTATGTTAAACCGGCTTGTATTTTCAACAGCTTCAAAGCATCGTAGGCTGATAAATCACTAATGGCTCACAACCTGTATAGTATTGACCACGCTTTTCAAGCTCAGCCATATCCCAATCACGCAGTGGGATAGCTGTTTCTAGTTTTTGCACCACGCTTTGAAATTCAAACGTCAGTGCCTGTATCCTGGATATAGATGAATTCGGCAACCAACCCGTTAGGAACATCGCTACCTCGCCGCTGTCGCCCGTCGAAAATGCCTGCAGATGTAGAAGCTGATGGATTAAAAGAGATGGATCCGACAGTGGGGAAGCGTAAGGGAATGTGCTGCACGGAAGGCCGCCCCACACAGAGGCTGAAGCGTGTATTCAATGGGGCCGCCTAGGTATTGAAGTGAGTATCTGTAGTGCTTGTGGGCGGCCGGCTCGGTCAGCACGATGAAGACGACGCGTCCCGGATTATTGTCGAGAGTCGAACCGCGAAAGTCGAACCACGAAAGTCGGACCGCAGTATTGAGGATCCGCTTGTGATCTGCAAGATCCTGTCTCACTTTTTTTGGTGGTGCAGTTTGGTGGCGATAGGTGTTTAATGCTTCCTATACCCGATCCGGTGACGTTGTTGACGAAGAGGCCGAAGCGCTCAAGTGGACCCTCAACAGCGCTATGATCAATCTGCAAGGGGAGTTGTTGAATCAGCCACAAAGCCCGTTCTGGGTGTCTATGAATCACGCGTTCAGACAACAGGAGACACGAATTCGTGATCAGTTCCAACAAGAAGGTGATGCTGCGCGCGAACAATTTGCACCAGAACAACTTGCACCACAAGTCGAAGTCGCTGCTGCCCAGCAGCTCTATGCACAATTGCAATCTCAACCTGCACTACTGAACTCTTCACGCGCTGCACACTTGACTACCGATGAAGCCGGTGTTGCACTTGCCTTAAAATCGGATGGTCTTGCACCTGCAGATCTCATCCTTGCACCGGCCATGCTGTCTTTCTCCACGCTGTTAACCGAAAGCCCGTTAGGTAGATACATGGACACGATCACTAGAGCTAATGCAACGACAACGCGAACACATAGACCACACACTCATTCAAGCGGTATTGTCTGTCGAACTCAGCGCACTTGCGGAAACATTGAGCCAGGATCAATTGTTCAGCCAACAGCTGGAACCAGAATTGTCAGCCGCCATGGCCACTGAACTAGCGAACTAACACCACCAGTACACACCACATCGGGCAAGGAACAGTCCTTGCTTCGCTTCGCTATACCTTTAACTGTATTGGCCCAACGAATGGCGCGTTTATCACTGCTTACACGTTATCAGAATGCCTTATTACTCATCGCACTGGCACTCGCTCTTAGCGCCTGTGATGGGACCACTCTGGGGCATTTTGACGTCGACGAGGCGCTACCGGAAACGCGTATTGAAGGCAATGCTGTTGCCGCCATTCTCCCGGCCGTGTTACCAGCGATGCAGCTTGACGTTACGGACAGCGAATCTTTTCAGCAAGAAGACTTCGACTTCCTGACCTCAGTGCAACTTGATGCACTCACGTTACTCATCACTGAATCATCCAGCGACGACAGCACAGATACACTAGAGGATGGCACAACCGATAATTTTGATTTCCTCACTCGTGTGGACATATACATTTCAGCGCAATTCGATGAAGAATCACAACGGGTTCTGATCGGCAGTGTTCCTGAAGAAGATCCTCAGTTAACAGCGGCTACACAGCAACTGAGTTTCACTATGACCGGTGTGGATATTCTTCGCTTTGTAGAAGCCGAAGGCGGTTACGAGGTTGAGATTCAAGCGGTAGGCGACGCGCCGCCCGATGCCGTGATATTCGGTGGAGATGTGCGGTATCGGGTGGGAATTGGCTTCCGCTAAGTCTGGGTCGTCTAATCAGGCTTGCGTGTAAATTACATCACCATCGCCGTTGTCCCGGTAAACGTGGTGTCGTCACACAGCTCCCTCGTTATAGGGTCGTAATACTCAGCGAACCCTGAATCATCAATCAGCTTAAGGCTGGCCGTTTCGCCACGCTCTACAAGGGCGTCAAAACCGCCTTTTTTCAAACCATTTGTAATCATGTAGTTGATGATGAGCCAGGCGGGTGCACGCCAGTGACGCTTGTCATCATAGCGTTCATCGGCTGGATCTTGGTTCGGCGCTGAACTTGAACCTGCATTTTCATGTTCTGTTTGTAGACGGCCTCTTTTCACCCAGGGGCAGTGGCCAGCTGAGATTTCATCGGCTTAATGCCCCGACGAACAAAGAACTCAACGCGTTGGTTGCGACGATTGGTGAGTTCGTTGCCCGTTATCAGTACCGTGATCGCGCGACACCGGTATGTTGTGGCGAGATCAAAAAATTCACTGCAGAGGTAGAAGCTGATGAATTACCTAAGTTTCCGGAAATAGCCGGAAGCCGCGAGATATTCAAACTTTCGATAGATTTTGTGCAGACGTCTTGCGGTACCGTATTCCGATAATGAAATATCAGGAGAGTCGTGCTGAAGAAAAATTTATGCCGTTTTATGAGCAAATGAGGCCAGAGGGTGTAGAGAAACATTGGCGTAAAAAATGCCATTTCGATAGATGGAAAGCCCACTGGGGTTATAAATTTAGGCTAAGGCTCTTTTCGGTGGTGCAGTTTTGTGGCGATAGGTGTTTAATGCTTACTTTACTCAAGATAGAGGTCTAAGTTTCGCAATTTAGATCCACACAGATCGATCTTGGCGCCGATTGAACTTTGAGCAGTCCGACCTATGCGGTACCCTGCACCTCACTGGCTAGCAAATCCTCAAATAAATCGACGGGGTAATGAAGCCCGAAACCCTGGCCGTAATCAGCTCCAAGTGATGTAACGACATCTCTTATCTCATCGTTCTCTACGTATTCAGCTACTGTTTTTATCCCAAGACTATGAGCAATCTCAACGGTTGACTTTATGAAAAGGCGATTCACTTCATCCGTAGCTGCATCCTTAACAAAACTACCATCTATCTTTACGTAATCAACACTTAGTGTTTTCAGATATTGTAAAGAAGACAAACCGGTGCCAAAATCATCAAGCGCTATTTCACATCCGAGATCACGTAGTTGATCAATCAGATGTTTGGCGTTGCCCATACTCTTTATCACCACCGTTTCTGTGACTTCAAAATTTATTGTTCCAACGGGCAGATCGGAATTTTTAATTCTATCTATCAGAAACTCTGAGAATTCCAGATCCCCAAGACTACTTCCAGACAGATTCACCCAAAACCGCCAAGGTCTTTGCATCGTTTCTTCTAGTTCTTCAAGTGACTTAATTAGTGTGGTAACAACCCACTTATCCAGATTAATCAATAATCCATAACGTTCAGCACTGGGCATGAATGCATCCGGTGAAATGAGTTTTGCATTTTTCTCATCCCACATACGCAGCAATATTTCAATATATTCTGGTCCGTCGTTTGATCCTAGCGGCAGAACTCGTTGACCATGCAATACGAATTTATTGTTCGCTAATGCATCACGCAAACGCTGGGCCCAACGCATGCCATCTCGTTGTTCGTCGATCGAAATTTCGTTTTTCACCACAATGTGAATACGATTTCGCCCGGCTTCTTTTGCTGCATAACAGGCTGCATCTGCGAGCTGTTGTAGCTCGATCAGATCTACATTGTCTTCATCTAAACTCACTAAGCCGATACTGACTCCGATCCTGAACACTTCACCTCCACTATGAAATTCGTAGTCGTGGACTGCCGCACGAATTTCTTCTGCTTTGCGAAGTGATTCTTGCTGGCTACAACTCACCATAAGAATGGAGAACTCATCGCCTCCCAATCGAGCAACTGTATCGATTGGACGCACATAGCTCGAGATTAGTTTGGAGATTTCTATTAACAAACGGTCTCCCTCAATATGACCGCAGGTATCGTTAACAACTTTAAATTGATCTAGATCAAGAAATAGTAGATGATTGCCAGCTGCTGTAGCTGGATCTTTAAAGTTGTTTTCCATGGCCGTTGCAAATGCCCGACGATTTCTCAGCCCGGTAAGCTCGTCGTGATTGGCTTGCTGATGCAGCAATTCAGTCATCTGACGAGTTTCTGTGACATCCTGCGCGAGAAGTACGATGTAATCCTTCTGGTTGTTTACGTTTTTAACTTTGGAAAAATAGAAAACAATTCGATGAACTGTGCCGTTATGGCTGATACATGAATATTCATCGCTTATAGACTCGTCTTGTACCGATGCGCAGAGCGAGTTGAATCTATCCCGATCGTTTTCTACAACGACTAGGCCGAGTTCAGGAAAACTTCTAGGCTTATAATTTGGCCAGAACAGTTTCTGCAGTTGAGGGTTAGGGCTAAGCACACGTCCTGAAAGATCAAGTATTGCCATACCAATGGGTGCATTCTGGAATGCTTGTGTAAATCGTGCCTCCATATCAGCACGAGCATCATCCGCTACGCGACGCTCAGCTACTTCTGTGGATAGTTGCTTATTGGTTAGTTCAATATTTTCGAGTGCGGTAGTAAGCTCAGCGGTACGTTCGTCAACACGTGTTTCAAGACTACCTATCAGATCCTTCAGTTGCGTCGCCATATCCCCCAGCGTTCTTGATAGATGTCCTACTTCGTCATTACCTTGGTGCGGCAATTCAACATCCCATTCGCGCCGGCCTATTGCTGCTGTCGCATTGGTTAGTTGACGAAGCGGCAATGTAAAACGATAGGCCAATATTAATGCCATCGAGGTGACAATTAGCAAAATAAGCAGGGCTATTGGTATTAATTTTTCAAATGCCATTTTCGTGGCATCTTTCTCCAAGGCATCCTGCAATGTAATAACATCAACAAGAATAGTTTCAGTTGACACCACCGTCGCAAGGCTCCACCCAGCGTCACCCATCGGCGCGTAGGCTATGAATTTCTCTTCCATGCCTTCGGTCACTCGTTGTACGCCTCTTTCTCCACGCAACATCGCATCAATGATTTGCCCGAGCTGACCATCTAGATGTGATAGGTCAGCACCATTTTCATCAAGGCCTCGCGTACGACCAAGTAGCTCTTCATAGCCTTCGTTAGGCAATGCAATTGCCTGGGCATTAGTATCAATCAGGAATGAGTAGCCACCCTCTGCAAGCGTTGTAGTTTCTATTGATTCACCAAAATCCCTTAGCCGAAAATCAATACCAATAACTCCAGAAAACACACCGTTGGATGTGTACACCGGCGCTATGGCGGATACCATAAGACCTTGTCCAGCAGGGTCATCGTAGACGGGGGTCCAGAGTTTGTTTCGCTGCGGGTTTACTGACGGCAGGGCAGCTGTGTAAAAGTGCTCTCCCGTAGCGCTAAAATCTGCCGGCGGTTGAATTCCGCCTTGGGGGTAATATCTAGTTACTTCGTGCGGTGATATGAAGTACACAGCAGCGGCCTTTTTGTCTACGTCTAAAATAGCTTGTGCTAGCGGATCAAGTGCACGGCTAATGTGCACTTGCTGTAGTATATCGCGATCTATATCAACAAAATTTGGAATAAACAGGCTTGCCTGTTCTTCACTATTTTCTACATGTTGTCCGTCGGGCATAGTCTGCAAATTGATCGGACCCTGCATGTGTCCGTTAATTGAACTGCGGTCAGGTGCAGAAAAATACTGTCCTGCGGCAGTTGCGAGCAACTCAGCCTCTATCAGGGTTTGCTTTAATATTAGAGAATTACGGCCCGCATTCTCCTCTGTTATTTTGATCATATGATCACGAGAGAGATTCTCGAGTGCATTCCGACTAATCGATTTGGCGGTTGTGCTTGTTTGATCAATCACATGAAGCCCTAATACGATTAGGGTGATCACCAGCGAACAAGCCACTCCAAGTATCAATAGTAATAGCTTGGTGCGCAGAGTTAACGCTCCACCTCCATTACATCTAAGGAAATGTCTCTTAGCCGCGTTCATTATGGGTGTTTCGGCCAGTGAAAAAATTGCTTGAGATTAATTAGCGAGGTATTTTACGCATACTACGCGCTGTTGCTCCACCGATTCATTCTTAAGCACTCTAACACGGCGTTATATTCAAATACTAGGAATTTTAGTAACTTGCTATATTAAAGAGTTCTCCATAGCTATTGGGTGTTTTATGAAAATCGTTTGATAGCTCGCAGGTTAGCTTATCAAGCCATTCTGAGAATACCGATTGAGCGATACAGGGTGAAATTACCCCAATTGTGTAGCAAGTTGAATGCGTCGGTTTGTAAATTTCGAAATGCAAGGGTGTGCTATTACGTATATTCTTGTGTATTTTATTTCCAGATAAATTCTGGCGTGGTGTGGATTCCTGCCAATCACTGTATGGGGCTAAGGCTGTATTGTGAGTATTGCAAGATCCGGTCTCACTTGGAGGGCAGATGGGGTTCACTTCGAGTCAGTGACTCGTCGCGCTGGAGCAGGCGCGCCACCGCCAGCGATTTGCTAGGCAGCTGCTAAAGAGCCACCGGAGAGGGACAACCCAATGCATACTTCTTTTCCTTCAAGAAAGCTGCGCAGATGAGCACAACCCCCCGCTATATACAAATTGACGGCATTGATCACGCCGACCCTTTCGAACAAGAGCTGTCGTTTTGCAATTTTCGTGCTGTTCAACCGACTCCTCCAAGCATCGATCATAAGCAGCTATTGATTTGATGACCACTAAGTGGTGTTGCCAAGCTGCATTGAGAGCTTCTCTGAATGTCATCGGCAATTCATCTTCAGCGTTCTCCAGCACAGATTCGAACACTCCTCCTAAGCCTCTTCTTGAGCTGACTCGAATGATAAACTCCAATAACAGCGCTTTGAGCTGATTGCCTGAGGCAGTCTTTTGACTCACTGCAAGCTCTCTTAGGCGCAAGGTTGATTGTAATTTTTGTTGCTCATCAGCCGCCTTTCCCTTGATGAAGCTAACGTCCGGCAAGAGGTATGCCTGGGCAATGGCCAGTGCATCGTTCTTGTCTGTTTTTTGGTTCTGTCTAATAGTGGGTGCTAATTCTGCTGATATCAGGTGAGCTGCATGCCCAGCCTCCACGGCTTTCTTTTTCCAGTAATTTGACATGCCACAAGCTTCAAAAATACGGTAGTGTGAGATGTATTGAATAGCCATTTGAGAAATTCGTGGTGTGCCATTTCAGTATTCGATTGCACTTTCTTGTTTGCGTAAACGCACACCTATATAACGTCTTTTTCCAAATCAACACCAACCGTAGTATTCTTCATACGGGACTCTCCTTTATACAATTTGTGTGAGAACAATTACATTACCTCACTTGTTTCGAGAGGTGGGGGAGTCCAATTATCTTCATATACTCTACGGCAGTGATCAATTGGAGATGCAGATCGTCTTCTTCTGGGCAGTGTGCTGTTAAGCGTCGAACACGTAGGATCACCGATCTTTCGTGATGACGGCACAATGCATGACCGACAAGCGATGTAAAGCGTGCGTGATCCACAGAGATAGCTGTTTCGCGCGAGATGGAAAGCACCATTGATTTCGTTACAATACAAACACCGCATGATGTCCAGAGAAGTGCACTTAATTCGGCTGACATTTAAGTGCGTATAGTTCAAACCCCGAGGCCACATCAGACTTACCGAGCAACACGGACTATCCCAGATGAGCCAAGCGAACCGTCACCAATCTCACCACTTTCCATGCCCAGCCCGCATCGAGAATCACTATCCACGTTGGACATCTAGTGTGTGGGGGGCAGCCGTTCGTTGGTGCACATATGCGTTTTGTATTCTGTCCGCAGGCTCTGCGATCGCAGACTGCACCCCAGATATGTTGCCGGAGATGCCCAATGGTGTAGTCCTTTCTGAACGCGAACGGCTGGAGATCGCTCGTGCTCTACCGGCATATATCGATCTTGCGTCAGTATATGGAGGTTTTTCCAAGTACACACGCAAAGAAATTTTTATTGCAGCGCCTTCGCTTGCCAGTCAGTCGCCCCTTATGACTCAAACAAAGTTCGCGCCTGTAGCCTTTCTCAAGCAACGGTATCGTGTGGAATTGGATCATTCAGAGGACGCTGCGTATGTCGGGTCAAAATGGGCTGTGGACACCTACAGGGGCGAGAAAGTATTTCGTATAGGTGTTGTTGTGAATTCGGTGTATGCCTCGGCGGATGCCTCGGCAAGCAAATCCGGGTGTATGAGTCTCTCCACGCCCGTGTTTGTCTGGTGGATTAGCGACACCAATGCAGTATCATCACTGCGAGTGGAGGCGGCGATATCCAATGGTCGCGAATTCAGACCCACACCTGGTGTTGAATACACCGACCGGCAATTAGCTCAAATGCGCGCAACAGAGGCCTATAACCGTGTGTTCACGGATACGATAGAAACAGAGGCTCTGATCATTGATACAAGCGAGAAATCGACTTCCGAGCTTGTCTCGTTATTTGATAAATTTAGCGCGGAAGAGGCAATTGTAGCGTTCTCGCATTGCGCGTTTAGCAGCGCTCCGCTGAAGGATGTCGAGCCGGTGGCTTCTCTTGCAGAAGAGCTGCTAAACAAGGAATTCGGCATCCCCTTGGAAGCTATCTGGTTTCAAGGCTGCATTGCAGGTAAACAGGACATTGCTCTGGAGCCTGGGCAAGTGCGTATAGGGATTAGGGCTCGCGTTGGCGAATAGAAGTCCAGACTGAGTTGCCATATGCCATGTCCACTAGACGCGAGAGATATGCAACTCATCATTATCAGCTTTAGGCGACTGCCATGGGTATGCGCGAGAATATTTAGCTTTCTATAGCGAAAGACATTAATTAACTCAGTCCAACGCATCAGGAAGGGGTATATCACCTTGATAGACCCGCATGAAATTAACTGTAGTGTTTGTGTAGCGCGTATTCATAGTTGTACGATGTGCTTGCCAACGAGCGACACGCTGCGCGCATCGATAACCACTATCGCATAACCAATTGGTAATTGGATATTCAAACGACCTTCAGCGCATGAGGGTGAGGGCGCTGCGGTGGCAACTAGAGATTCACTGATTCCTGGCTTTGTGATCGGAGTGCGTCAAATGTGGAATTAGTGTACATGTCGTGCTTCGTCGCTTGGTTGGGAATTTAACGTCAAGCGCGCTGATAATGGTCTGCATGTCGATTCGCGGTCGTTTGCAGTCCAGTCGTCTGACATATCCTGTTCAGACGACTGGCGCTCACCTTGCTTCATTGCGACGACCAGACCTTCGCTAAGCAAATGTTGGAGTTGGCGTCGGCACTGTTGTGGGCGTTGGATTTGGTGTTGGATTTGGCGTTGGTGTCGGCACCGTTGTGGGCGTTGGATTTGGTGTTGGATTTGGCGTTGGCGTCGGCACTGTCGTGGGCGTTGGATTTGGCGTTGGCGTCGGCACTGTCGTGGGCGTTGGATTTGGCGTTGGTGTCGGGACCGTTGTGGGCGTTGGATTTGGTGTTGGATTTGGCGTTGGTATCGGCACTGTTGTGGGCGTTGGATTTGGTGTTGGATTTGGCGTGCCTGGGACATCTACCGGAGGCTGTTGTATCGTCGGCGATGTATCCCCTTGTTGAATATCCACTGGGATGCCGTCGCTATGGTACTCCACTCTGAGATAGCTCCTGGATCCTGAGGGTCTCAATGGCCCAGTCGTGGTTATTGTAGTGTTGCCACCAGGGTCCGTATACACTTCAACAGTGACGCCAGAATCCAAAACTGTAAATCCCCGGTTTGGCCCATCAGAGGTCCAAGTTACCCCATTGCCATCGGATACTGTTTCCCCTGCTTCCAATCCATCCCAAGGATGTACAACAGGCTCACGATCGACATCACGTGTAAGACGTAAATCGTCGAAAAGGTCGAAAACTGGGCCTAGTGGGTTTTGGCTTTGCAAAGCGTCAACCACGTCCTCATCAGCCGTATCCTGTACACGGTCTGGTACGAAAACTGATCCACCATTCCAGATCCCAGGACCACCTACCGGTATGATTATACCAGTGCTATTTCCTTCAGGATCGAGCACTTCGACAGACGCTTCCGGAACATCACGTAAGTTAACGATAGGTTGAAGCAAACTAGCGTTCACGTCAGCTGCTCCAAAAGTTGAGCCCGACTCTGAAGTGAGGAGCCGCTCGGCTGTCGTTTGTTCACCTGCAATCCGTTCCAAAGCTGTTTGAGCGGTAAGCTGATCTGACACCGTTGTTGAATTGTTCTTCAGCCTGTCCAAACCTGTTGCAAGGCCTGCCACTGCATTCGGGTGGGCATTACTAGAGGCCGACGATCCGATAGACGCAGCGTCCCTGCGTTCCACCTGTAGCTTGCTCGCCAGAACAAATCCTCTTGAAAAACTATTAATGTCGTTCAACGTCCTACTCCATATTTTTTCGCCCTGTTAAAGGTATAGAGAATGGCAAAGGCCGTAGATTGGGGTAAGCCCTACCTTTTCTATTAAGTAATGTTTGGGGCTTGAGCGCATGTCATAAGCATAATTTTCGGAATGTGCGAGGGCCCAATTTCTTACAGAAGCCATGTGGTGACGCTACATGGATAAGCCCACTAATCCCTCATCATGTCTTGACAAACAGAGTTTTTTGTCCAACATTATCTCTGATGTCGTATTGTCACCGCTAAAAAGGATCAAAAAGTCATGAAAGCAGAAATGGAAGTTGCCTGGGCGGACTGGCTCAAGTTAAACGTTGAGCGTGGATGCGATCGGAATGAATTAAATCAAATTCTCGTGAACTCTGGAATCGATTCGGAGCAAGCGGTGATTTTTGTGACTGATGCGTTAGCAAACAGTGATAGAAAATTGGAAGTTGTACAAATTGAAGAAGTTGTACAAACTGAAGAAGAGATTCAACGACATATTGCATTTTCCAACGGTGATTTATATTTGCCGAAAGCTGCACGTATGGACACGGGTTTGGCTGAGATTTATGGTGTACATGATTTTCTTTCTGAAGAAGAGTGCCTGCAAATCGTTTCATCGATACGAGAAGAAATTGAGTTTCCTCTCAATGCAAATTCTAAAGTGCACCCCACAAAGCCAAACACCCACTTAGCCATGGCCAATCTGAATACCACGTTAATCAAAGAAATTGATCACCGAATTTGTAGGTATATGGGTATTGAAGACGCAAAGCCAAAGGCTATAAAGCTACAATGGATTTTTAAAGAAAATAGCGTATTGCAAGCCGTAGACCAATGCGAGCCTGGTCACTCTGCGGAAGATCCGCATAATATCGATCATGCACCATGTTGTTGGATGTTCATGGTATTTCTCAACAACCCAAGAAAAGGTGGAAGCATTTTTTTTCCTGAGCTGGATATCACCTTCGAGCCACTGGCTGGCACGGCTATTATCTGGAACAATCGCATGCCATCAGGAGAGATAAATCCGTACGCGTGTCATCAGGAAATGCCTGTAGAACTTGGATATAAAACAACTCTGACAAAAGAGTTCAATATCACACACTCTGCGGCTAATTCCACCAAAGAGCTAAAAGAATATATCCCACCACTTACGCGAAGCGGGTTTCTCAAAGCTCGTATGCCAGAACATCTCTTTGATTCCCTGAGGAGTTTTTATGTGAGTCAACGGCACGCAAATTCAATTGAAATTCTTCCAGACTACATTAATACAAAAAATTCGAAAACGCCAAGCGTGTTAATAGAATTGACGGACGAACTAAGGTCGCTTGTTCATCAAAGCCTGAAACCAATTCTCGAAGCATGGGTCGGAGATGAGCTTGAGCCGACCTTTGTTTTTGGCATACGAGAATACCAACGTGGGAGTGTATTGAAAGTGCATAGGGATAGACTCAAAACACATTTAGTCGGCGTTATATTGAATATTGACCAGGACGTTGATTCGAGCTGGCCTTTGTATATGGAAGATCATTTGTATAGAGGCCATGAAGTCTTTCTATTGCCAGGTGAAATGATTTTTTATGAAGCTACTCGCCTGTCCCATGGACGGCCCGCCGCTTTTGATGGCGATCGTTTTGCTAACGTCTTTGCGCACTTTAAATTATCTGACTGAACATAGGCACGTTCAGTGTTCTTCTTTGGACTTTGTGAGGAAGGCGGCTGCGATGAATGACAGCTCAACGCCAACTTCAGCGAGCCTGTCCTTACCAAATACTCTGAACTGATTGATACGCTTTACAATTCATCGATCCTGCCGGTAATGCTCAGAGCGTGAACACTGTATTCAATCCACTGTTCGTTACACTGGTTAGCCTTCTTCGAAGTAGGGCAACGCTCTCCTTGGAGAATCTGGCACTTCGCCAGCAGTTAGCCATGGTTTCAGATCGAAAAATAAAAGCGGATACAGTTTCTCAGAGTAGAGCGCTTGTTTTGGGTATTGCTGTATCGCTGTTGGTCTGGCTGCCTTCTGACACTGTAAGTATTTCAACCCGATACCTTGGTGCGCTGGCACCGAAAAGGGTTTTTTTTTACTGGCGCTGGAAATCCGATCGCGGCACCTCGATATCTACTGCGAGACCGAGACAGTATATACGGAGGACAATTTAGTCGACGTGTAAAGAGTCTTGGAATAGAGGAGGTGCTTACCGCCCCGCGATCGACTTTGCAATCACCGTATGTGGATCGATTGATTGGCAACCACGTTGTGGCTCAATACGTCGCGAGTGCTTGAATCATGTCATCGTTCTGAACGAGCGCCATCTGCGGCGACAACTTCGCTCCTATTTCACCGACTATCACGATGCGCGAACACATCTCTTGCTGGCTAAACAATGTCCGAACCCGAGAACGATTGAATTAGCTGATAAAGGGCGCATTGTCGCGCTTTCTCATGTCGGTGGACTTCGTCATGAGTACTGATGCGCCGCATAATACTGAAGATTAAGAGTAGATCGTACTACGCAGCTGTACCTTGGGATATCCAGATGGTGTTTTTGGTAGGGACACGAATTTTTCGGAGGTAAACTGAGATTAGGTAGTTAACTTGTCAGTACCTGTGTTACCGCTTGCGCAGTACAGCCATTAGTAACGGTATCGGTACAAAGCCGGCTCCATTAAGTGCGTGTTCTTCAGTATTGTGAGCAAGGCAAGTGCGGGACAGGACCTGTTTAGCAAAACCGGCCATGCTTGGAGGACAGTTCACAGCGTAAAGGTGAAAATTTGTTAACCGGATTGATAGTACTGTTATGAAAAACTCGACATGGCGCACCGCGCTCATGGTGATCACGGCCGGCTGCTTGATTGCTGTGGTTGGATTTGGAGCGAGATCGTCACTGGGGCTGTTTCTCGAGCCGATGACGCTCGACAGAGGCTGGTCACGTGAAACATTTGGCCTGGCCCTGGCTCTGCAGAACCTATTCTGGGGATTGGGCTTGCCAATAGCAGGCGCACTGACAGACAAGATAGGCGCATCCCGCGTCATCATGTTTGGTGCCGTTGTATATGCCGTTGGCCTCTATCTGATGGGCATCGTGGAAACGGAGTCTTTGCTCTATATCAGTGCCGGTATATTAAGTGGCTTGGGTATTGCCTTTTCAGCGTTCTCGCTGGCCCTGGCTGCCATGGTCAAGGTTGTAGGGCCAGAACGGCGCACTTTCATCCTGGGTCTGGGCACCGCTGCAGGGTCTCTCGGTCAGGTTGTGTTTTCACCATTGGCCCAATCGTTCATTCAATCAGTAGGCTGGTCAGCCACCCTAACGATTTTGTCTCTAATCGTGTTGTCGATGATTCCGTTGGCCTTCGTACTGCCTTCGATAAAATCATCCACGACAGTTACCGCCGTTGATCAATCCTTGCGCGATGCCTTGTCAGAGGCATTCGAGCATCGAGGGTTTGTATTACTCACCATTGGTTTTTTTGTCTGCGGTTTTCATGTGGCATTTATAACGGTCCATTTTCCTGCCTATGTTCGTGATGTGGGTCTTGATTCATCCATCGGCGCCTGGAGTATTTCTCTGATTGGGTTGTTCAACATAGCCGGATCGTTTCTGGCAGGCGTAGTAGGGCAGAAGTACAGCATGAAGGTAAGCTTGTCCACTATCTACAGCTTGCGTGCATTGCTCATCTTCATCTTGCTCATGTCGCCCAAAACGCCATTAGTCATTCTGTGTTTTGCGTCCGCTATGGGCATCCTGTGGTTATCTACCGTGCCACTAACCACGGGCATCATCGCGCAAGTATTTGGTGTTCGCTATATGGCCACTTTGTTTGGCATCGTGTTTCTAAG
>JALZVU010000219.1 GCA_023301795.1 Granulosicoccus sp. | reverse complement strand
TCCGCAGTATCAGTGCGCGCCGGCTATTGTTTGTCATCTATGGATCACTGCTCCTACTGACGCTGACCATAACGGTCTGGTTGCTGGCCACAAGTGGTAAGAAGGTGATAGATGACGTTGTGCGTCAAGCGGCGGTGTCATCACAAGCCGCTGTCACGGAGGAGCTGGAGCATTTTCTGGCGATTGGTTCAGTCGCCAACCGGCAGTTGGCATTGGCTCTGCGTTCCTCACGTGTTGATGTTAACAATCCTCGCTCAGTGCAACGTCTTATCAGAGATGTTGAGCAGGCGACCGAACTTGGTTCGGTATCGAACATCTATGTCGGTCTGAACGATGGACGGTTTTATGGTTTGTCAGCCCAACCTTCAGCGTGGCCCACCATATTCTGGATGCTGATGGCGAATTAATCGCTGCCTGGAGTCCTGCAGCTGGAGCACCGAAGCAGGGCAGGATGCCATCTATCCCTCTTGATTCGTTGCGTTTCACGCCAGTGGCTGTCGCACAAATTAATGCCATACGATATAAGTATAAAGTCGAGTCAGCATCCGCTGAAAAGGAGGTTGGCGAGCAATGGTTGGCGGCCTACGGGTTCGGTGAACCTGGTGCGCCAGCGGCTGCAACACCCTCCCTGGTAACCCAGGATAGAGTGGTCAGCGGTGTGACGCGTGTGGGCGGGGAGCTGGGGTTTTTGGCGGTTGCCACATTGGACAGCATGAGCACCCCTCCGTGGCGAGTGGGGGTGTTTGTCCCCAAGGCAGATTATCTGAGTTCGGTCGGTGAACAAGTTAACCGTGTGGTGCCCTTGGCGTTGTTGCTTATCGTGGGCGCGTTACTAGCCGTTGCTGGTTTTGCAATACTTGTCTCACGGCCATTAGAGAAGTTGTGTGCCAGTGTTGGCTTATTAGCCGACGGTCAGTTTGGCGAATCTGTTCCGATACCTGTGGGGCGGGAGGTGGGCACTCTCGCCCAGGCGTTTGATGATATGCGCATGAAGCTAGGTGCCAGTTTTAACGCCCTTGATGCTGAGCGCCAGAGAGCAACAGCTACGCTGCAAAGTATCGAAGATGGCGTGATCGTTATTGACCAAGCCAGTAACGTTGTATTGTTGAATAAAGCTGCAGAGCGAATCACTGGGCATAAGCAAAGTGAGGTGCTCAATGAATCGATAGAGAGTGTATTGATGGCGCGTGATGCACGTAGTGGGCAACGTTTTACTTGCGAATCATTACATGCCGAACTTGCATCGAGTCGCCGCGATGGTGTCGAGATCGTCGTGGCTCCGGTGTATGGCGTGGAGTTGCAGGTTCGTCTTGGGGTCACGATGTTGGTGGAGTGTGATAACTCGCAAGGGGCGGTGTTGACACTACACGATCGCACACTTGCTCAGCAGTTGCGAACTGAGCTAGCTTGGGCCGCCTCACACGATGCCTTGACTGAGCTCACTAACCGGTGCGAGCTGATAGCAAGAATCACGCGGGCGATTGATACGGCGAGCGAGTCGCAACTCCCTAGCGCACTTGCACTTTTTGATCTGGTTGATTTCGCCTCGATCAACGAAGAAATTGGATATAGCGGTGGTGATGAGTTGTTGCGTCAGATAGCGATGTTGTTGCTCGATGGCTCCAAATCACAGCCATCAGTTACTGTTGCTCGTACGGGTGGTGATGAGTTCGCCGTGCTTGTTGAGGGGCAAGATGTGCAATCGATGATGGGCTTCTTTGAGCAGCTACGAAGTGATGTTGAAGCGTTTCAGTTTGGCTGGATTGACAGAGGGTTCACGGTGGCTGTGTCTGTGGGTGCTCTGGATCTGAATGTTGAAACGCTGGGACCAACAGCAGCTTTGCGTGATGCTGGTACGGCCTGTTTGCAGGCGAAAGCAGAAGGTAGTTATCAGGTCAGCACCTTCCAGGTAGATACGGATCCAGGCTCTGCCGTGGAGTTGGACAGGGTACGCATCAGTAAGGCTATTGCTGAGAATCGGTTTGAGCTTGTTGCCCAGAAAGTCGTTTCTCTTAAAGATGAGTTTCATCCGGATGTGGAGATACTTGTACGGCTTCGAGATATTGATGGTGAGTTGTTGATGCCAGCAACGTTTTTGCCCTCGGCGGAGCGGTTGGGTATCGCTAACAAGCTGGACAGACATATCATCGGACTCACACTAACTGCATTGTCAGAGAGCTCTTTGGCGGCGCGTGGTCTGACATCGTGTGCTATTAATCTGTCAGGGCAGACGCTGGGTGATCCCACGTTTTTGCCATGGATCCTTGATGCGTTGACACGTTACGCTGTGGATCCGAAAACACTGATTTTTGAGGTAACAGAGACCGCCACCGTAACTCATCTGTCAGTAGCCAAGCGTTTGATGAGTGCTTTGTCTGAAAAAGGTATTCAGTTTTCTCTGGATGATTTCGGCACCGGCCTGTGCTCGTTTGCCTATCTGAAAGAGCTGCCTATCGACATACTGAAAATCGATGGTTCTTTTGTCATGGCCATGATGCATGAAAGGCGAAGCGAAACCCTAGTGCGCTCCATGGGGGAGCTGGGCAAATCTCTGGAACTTAAAATCGTTGCAGAGTGCATTGAAGACGAGGCAACACTTGAGCAGCTCCGCGCCATGGGTGTTGATAAGGCTCAGGGCTTTTATTTGCATAGGCCGGAGCGGTTTTAAGTGTATTTGGATGAATGCAAATGCACTATCGGCGCATCCTTGCGCCGGACAATCGGTTAGGCCTTAAGCACTAACCGCACTTACTATCACCACAATTCATACAAGTCTGGCACCCGTCCATCAGTACAACTGATTTACTACTGCACTTGGAACACAGTGAGGCGGTTGCCATCCAGGGCTCATCGGTATCGCTTGTTGTTGCGCTTTGGGCGGCAGCGTCAGCAGCGCCTTTAGCACGATACTCTGCCTTCTTTTCTTCGATCAATTTGGCCTGTTCGTCAGAAGGGGCGAGGGCCTTGAGCATGCCGATATCGATAAGATGGCTTTCGATAACCTCACCAATCTCGGCAATAATGGATGGCATGTATTTGCCTTTGTTCCAATAGCCGCCGCGTGGGTCGAATACTGAACGCAGCTCGTCCACCAGGAAAGTGATATCACCACCTTTTCTGAATACAGCAGACATGATGAGGGTGAGGGCTACGATCCACTGATAGTGTTCAAGATTCTTGGAATTGATGAACACTTCGAATGGACGACGCAGCTCGTTCTCCGTGCCCTCGTTGAGCACGATGTCATTGATGGTGATGTACATGGCATGCTCCGAGACGTGATCCGGAGTTTTGAGCTTGTACGTCGAGCCGATCAGCTTGTTGGGACGTTCGAGTTTTTCATGCATCTGGATGACATCGGCTTTGGTGCCTTCCGTCTTGGATGCAATATCTGACCCGTTCTTGTCTTGTGAGTTCGCGTCCGCAGGTTTTGCAACCGCATAGCCAACAATTTTCTTACTTATTTTCATGTTGGCTCTCTCTACAGTTTGCCGTAGTAGCCTTCTTTCAAGGCATCGTACAAGTTAGCGGCTGTGTGCATCTCGCCGTCGTATTCGATCTCTTCGTTACCTTTAACGCTAATAGTTGAGCCGTCGTCCAGTGTGAACTCGTACTCGGTATCTGCAAGATCCTGCTCCTTGACCAGTACGCCTTGAAAATTCTCAGGGTTAAAGCGAAAGGTGGTGCAGCCTTTCAGTCCTTGATCGTAGGCGTACATGTAGATGTCCTTGAATTCCTCAAATGGGAAGTCTGTAGGGACATTGGCTGTTTTGGAGATAGAGGAATCAATCCAGCGCTGGGCAGCTGCCTGTACAGCTACGTGATCCTTGGGCGTGATGTCATCAGCTGACATGAAATAGTCAGGTAGCTGGGCTTCAGCGTCGTCGCTGTATGGCATGGCTTTGTCATTCACAAGTGCCTGGTAGGCAAGCAGCTCATAAGAGAAAACATCGACTTTTTCCTTACTCTTGCGTCCTTCGCGAATAACGTTGCGCGCGTAGTGATGCGCAAAGCTTGGCTCTATACCGTTACTGGCATTGTTGGCCAATGACAGTGAAATAGTGCCGGTGGGTGCGATGGAGCTGTGGTGAGAGAAACGCGCGCCATGTTGGGCCAGCTGCTCTACCAGTTCGGGGTCGATTTCGGCTATACGCTGCATGTAGCGGCTGTAACGGGCATGCAAAATTTTGCCAGTCACCAGATCACCGATTTTATAACCGTCAGTTTTCATTTCGGGGCGCTTTCGAAGCATCTCTGCAGTGACGCCGAAGGTTTCGTCCATGATGGGGGCTGGTCCTTTTTCCTTTGACAGGGTAAGGGCTGCACGCCAACCAGCCATTGCCAGTTCACGAGTGACTTTTTCGGTAAATTCCAGGGATTTTTCGCTGCCATAGCGCAGGCCCATGAGTGTCAACGATGAACCCAGACCCAAATAGCCCATGCCATGGCGACGCTTGCGACGGATCTCGTTACGTTGCTGTTCCAGTGGTAGTCCGTTAATTTCGACCACGTTGTCTAGCATGCGCGTAAAAATCTCTACGGTACTGGTGAACCGCTCCCAGTCAAAACGGGCTGTGTCTGTGAATGGATCCAGAACAAAACGGGTGAGGTTAATCGATCCCAGCAAACATGCACCGTAAGGTGGCAAGGGCTGCTCACCACAAGGGTTGGTTGCGCGGATAGATTCATCAAACCAGTTGTTGTTCATCTCGTTGACTTTGTCGATGAGGATGAAACCGGGTTCTGCGAAGTCGTAGGTAGATGCCATGATCAGATCCCACAAACGACGAGCAGGCAGAGTACGGTAAATACGGCAGGCCACCAGGCCTTCACTATTGGCGACTACCTGATCATGGGAAGGCCAGTCACGCCAGACAATCTGGTCAGGGTTGTCAAGCTCGATATCGCCATCGTCCAGCTCTTTCTGGCGAACAGGAAACGCTAGCTGCCATTGTTCATCAGCCTTTACAGCCTGGATGAAATCTTCAGTGATTAATAGAGACAGGTTGAACTGGCGTAATCTGCCGTCCTCGCGTTTAGCCTTGATGAACTCCAGCACGTCAGGATGGCGCACGTCGAATGTGCCCATTTGAGCACCACGCCGACCACCTGCTGACGATACGGTGAAACACATTTTGTCGAAGATATCCATGAAGGACAATGGGCCCGATGTGTAGGCACCTGCACCAGAGACATAGGCGCCACGTGGACGCAGTGTGGAGAAGTCGTAGCCGATTCCGCAGCCAGCTTTCAAGGTGAGTCCTGCTTCGTGGACTTTACCCAGAATGTCATCCATGGAGTCGGTGATGGTGCCACTGACTGTGCAGTTAATAGTGGAGGTGGCAGGTTTGTGAGCCAGCGCACCTGCGTTGGAGGTAATGCGTCCTGCAGGGATGGCGCCTTGCTCCAGAGCCCAGAGGAACTCGCCGTACCAGAACTCACGTTCTTTATCAGAACGTTCCACATCGGCCAGTGCACGAGCTACACGCTTTAGCGTGTCATGAATGTTCCCATCTACGTTGTCGCCTTCTTTGGTTTTGAGTCTGTACTTCTTATCCCAGATATCCAGTGAAGTTTCTTGCAATGGCAGTGCTTTGGGTGCAGCGGCTCTGGAAGCCGGCTGGGCAGCGGAAGCCTTTGCGGGTATGGATTTAATGGCGAGGACGTCAGTGCTCATCGAAACCGTATTCTCCTTATCGTGCCGGTGCATGGGGCGGCAGTTGTTTGGGTTTTTCTCAATCCTTGAGGTTTATAGTGGTTGGTGAGAAGCACTATATATGGTGTTGCAGCGCCACTCCTTGCGCTACATGTAGTGTAGTTAACTTTGATGACTGTGTGCATTAACTCTGCGCAAATTAGCGATTGCAGAGGTTACGCGTCGCGTTCATCGAAGGGAGGCGAAGTGTAGCGTTGTAAGCCACGTCGGGTCAATGCTCCAGACACTATATCTAGCTGTTGTGCTCGAAATGAACACTAGATGTTGTGGTTTTCAGGGTTGATCGGTGGATGTATCGTGTAGAACTTGGGTATAAGCTGTGGATAAGCTTGGGATAACCCTGAATCAATCGATTATGCGTCGTAAAATTGTCACTTCAGAAGTAACGTCATGGCATTGTCAATACCGATGTGAACGCATTCTCATACTCTCGAAACACGTGCTGCAAAGCGTGCACAGCCTCTCGATCTTTCGCCAATTCGCTGGCAGTGTGGCCTTGGCATGAGTAATCTCCACCCATCGACAACGAGATCGGGTTTTAGCCCGACAACGGAGATTGCCGCTATGTTCTTCAGCAATGCTAAAAAATCTACCAACCGCAAGACTGCCAGCTCAAACAGCCGGCTCGATTGCACGATATCAACACGGCCAGTAGCCGATCGACGCTGGGTACACTGTAGCCAGCTAGAAGTGGGTATGTACGTTAACGAACTCGATAAGCCGTGGGAGCAAACCCGGTTCATGTTTCAGGGGTTTGTCATCGACAGCAACGAGCTGCTTAGACAAGTGCAAGACGCTTGCGAATATGCCGACGTGCAAACAACGAAGTTGGCGAAGGTGTCATCTAAAAGTACTCACCGTCTAGTAGGTAGGTGCAAACCGATAACACCCTAGCGAGTTTTTTTCGCGTAGATCCGGTAACGCTGAAAGTGTGCTTTGAGCTCCGGATCTGCGCAGCCTAACGATGTGATTGCGTTGGTAACAGCAGCCTGCGCATTCAGGATCTCTTCGTTCAATTTAAGATCGATGTCCGTTGAGGTCAACTTCGGATCGGCATCAGCTAAGGCCTGACGGTAACTGGCAGTAACGCGCGATAAGGTTTGAGAAAACCGTGGTGCGTAGTCAAGTGCTTCAGAATTGCACTGCTCGGTAGCGCTCTGCGCTTTTACCAGCATGGCATGAATGTACCCGGGTTCTATGCGGTGACTCACCTTGCGTATCGCGTAAGCTTCAACGCCGATATACAGCGCGAGAATTACTGCTGCGAAAATCGCTCCTTTATTCATCGGTGAGAGTACTCAGGTGAAAAGTAGATAGCTATAAGAGGAGGGTGGCAAGACCCAAAAAGGTTGCCAGTCCGACTACATCGGTGATGGTGGTCAGTGCCACGCCACCCGCGAGCGCAGGGTCAATACCAAAGCGACGCATGAGCACAGGCAACATAGCTCCAGCGTAAGCGGCAGTGACCAGGTTGACGATCAGTGCAGCACCGATGATAAGACCGATCTGCTGATCACCAAACCAGACCCACACCAGCACCGCCACAATCATGGCCCACAAAATACCATTTAGCAGGCCTATGGCCACTTCGCGCGTGAGTAGGTCGCGCAGGTTGCTTTTGCTTATCTGGTTGAGCGCCTGCCCGCGAATAACCAGCGTTAAGGTTTGGCTACCGGCAATGCCGCCCATACTGGGAACAACGCTCATCAGCACTGCAAGCGTGACTATGCGTTCAAGTGTGCCTTCAAATTGGGCAATTACCCAAGAGGCTAGAAGAGCAGTCAATAGATTGACTCCCAGCCACAATGCACGCTTGCGTGTACTGCGCAGAACCGGTGCAAATATATCGTCCTCTTGCTTCAGACCCGCCATGCTCATGACGGATTGCTCGGCTGTCTCACGAATGACATCAACTACATCATCAATGGTGACTCGCCCGATCAGCAAATTGTTATCGTCAATTACTGGTGCTGAGACAAGATCGAAATCCTCGAACGCTCTGGCAACATCTGTGTCTTTAGTGAGCACATGAAGGGGTTCTGTTCTGTGTGTAAGTACATCATTAACCAGCGTATCCGGGCTTGTGGTCAACAAAACACGTAATGGCAGTTCACCTCTGTAGCGCCCATACCGGTCGGTGACCCACAGCCGATCGGTGTGTCTTGGCATTTCGCCTCTGCGTCGTAAAAAACGCAGCACCACATCGAGGCTGACATTACCACGTACGGTGATGGTGTCCAGGTTCATCAGACCACCCGCGCTGTCTTCAGGGTAGGCAAGTACCTGTTCCAGACGCGTCCGATCCTGGCGGTCCATGCCAGCCAGCACATCAGCGGTAAGTTTTTCAGGCAGTGATTGTATGAAGTCAGCAAGATCATCCAGGTCGAGCTGTTCGGTGGCTGCCACCAACTCTTCCATATCCATGTCGCGCACCAGGCTCTCTCGAACCTCGTCGTGCACTTCCATCAGGATCTCACCTTCAAGATCCGGCTCAATCAGTTCCCACAATATTCGGCGACGTGCGGGTGGTAGTGCTTCAAGAGCGTCGGCAATTTCTGCCGGATGCATTGCCACCATGATGGTGCGGGCAGAGGCCAGCGAGCCATCGCTGATGTTGTCAGCCAGTGTGCTTGATTGCTGCTCTTGTTCTATTTCGCTCATCAGTTTATTTGGCTGTCACCGAATTGATCTTATCCAGAATGCGATGTCGTTCCTCTGGTGTATGGGCTGTTGCCATCAGGGCTATAACCTGCTTTTTAACCGTGGCACGTCTGGCTGCTATAAGCGTCTTCTTTGTCTCTAGTATCAGATTAGGGGGCATGCTGAAATCTGTCAGGCCAAGGCCTAACAGAATTCTGACATAGCGAACATCACCCGCCATTTCGCCGCACATAGCCACGGGAATACCTGCCGCTTTTCCTGCCTCAATAATCATTTTTATCAGATGCAGTACCGCTGGATGAAGCGGGTCGTACAGGTAGTTAACCTGATCATCAATTCGGTCTATTGCCAATGTGTACTGAATAAGATCGTTGGTGCCGATCGACAGAAAATCGAGGCGTTCGGCAAACAGATGCGCTGATATGGCAGCCGCGGGTACTTCGATCATGGCACCCACTGGCATTTTTTCGTCAAACGCGATGTTTTCTGCGCGCAGTTTTTGCTTAACTTGCTCGACAAGTTGCAGGCATTGCTCTACCTCACTGATGTTGGTGAGCATGGGGATGAGCATGCGAATGGAGCCCTTGGCTGATGCTCTGAGAATAGCGCGAAGCTGGGGTATGAATAAATGGGTCTCACTCAGGCATAGACGTATGCCGCGCAATCCCATGGCAGGGTTGTGTGAAAGTGGTCTGCTTGCAACAGCACTTGCAGCTGCGGCGCTGCCTGAAAGCTGCTTGTCAGCACCAAGATCCGCTGTTCTGATTGTCAGTGTTTCGCCCTTCAATGCCCGTACTACCTTGGTGTAAACCTTGTAGTGCTCCTGTTCGGTCGGGATCGTGGGCCTGTTCATGTAAAGGAATTCGGTGCGGTACAAACCGACACCATTAGCATTGACACGTTTTAACGCTTTCAAATCATCTTCTATCTCGATATTGGCAGACAGCTTGAGCGCTACCCCGTCGAGTGTAATGGCGTCTGTGTCGATGAGCTTGCCAAGCTCTTTTTGTTGTAAGCGCGTCTCTTTCTGGCGTCGTTTGAAGTTGGTGAGCATCTCCGCTGTGGGTTCCGCCAACACCATGCCGGCGTTGCCATCCAGAGTGAGAATCTCTCCCGCTTTCACGTACCGGCGTATATTGGATACGCCAACGATGGCCGGAATTCCCAGGCTTCTGGCCAATATGGCGGTATGTGATAACTGCCCACCCGTTTCAGTAACAAACCCTGCAACGCCGTGATGCTGCATGGCGACAGTGTCAGCGGGTGTCAGATCGTCCGCAACAATAATCTGGCCTTTCCAGTTCTCTGACCCGACAACAGGTTCAGCGCCTCCATCCAATGCCCGAAGCACAGAGTCGATGACGTGATTGACATCGTCTATCCGAGTGGCCAGGTAGGAATCTTCCATGGAGCCAAACACACGGCCCAATTCTTCTCTTTGTTTCTGTAGCGCTGCTTCAGCGTTGATTAACTCAGCTTTTATGATTTCGATGGGACGTTGCGAGAGTGCATCGTCATCGAGCATAAGGATATGCGTCTCAATGAAAGAACTGACATCAGTGGGTGCATCTTTGGGTATGTTGTCACGCGTATCCAGCAGCTGTTGGCGCGCAATCTTGAGCGCACGTTTGAGTCGCCGGATTTCTACGGGTACGGATTTTTTGGAAAGCGAGCGTGACGTAACATCAATTTGGTTACGTCGCAGCAGATAGGCATCGCCAATAGCGATACCCCGAGAGACTCCGATGCCGGTAAACATCAGGCTCATGTGCGCTACTCCTCTTCGTCGAAGCGACGATTAATCAGATCAGTAATGGCATTCATGGCAGCAGTCTCATCATTGCCTTCGGCAGTGAGTGTCACTTGTGAGCCGCAACTGGCTGCCAGCATCATGACGCCCATGATACTTTTGCTGTTTACACGCTGGCCGTCTTTCTCAATATCTATACTAGCCTCAAAAGATGACGAGAGTTTGACCAGTTTCGCTGCGGCACGTGCATGCAAGCCTAATTTATTAATGATGGGAAGTTCGCGCGTTATCACAATAAAACTCTTTTCTCTTCGAGTGGTTGTAGTGTAACCAGCAAACGGGTAACGCAGCTTGTTGTTGATGACACTGCAACAATTAACGTAATTCACGATGGCGGCGCGACACATTGTCGCGGCTTGCACCAAAGTAGTTGCTCAGTTGTTCTACCAGATACACCGAACGATGGCGTCCGCCAGTGCAGCCTACCGAGACAGTCAGGTAGGCTCGGTTTTCATCTTCGAACCTTGGAAGCCAGCGTGTAACAAACTCCTGAATATCATTACGCATATCCTGTACGTCAGATTGCGACTCGAGAAATTTGATGATGGGTTGTTCGCGGCCATCAAAGGCGCGCAAGTTTGGTTCCCAATGCGGATTAGGAAGACAGCGCACGTCGAACATGAAATCCGTGCTGGCCGGAGTGCCGTGTTTGAAGCCGAATGACTGAAAAATAAGTGCAAGTCCTACCTTGGTCTTTCCCAGTAGATAAGTGCCGATGATGTCACGAAGATCATGCAAGTTCAGCGCGGAGGTGTCGACGACTAATTCCGCTGTAGATTTTACGGGTTCGAGCAATCGCGCCTCTTCATCGATAGCACTGATCAGGGGCAGGTCCTGAGTGCTCAAGGGGTGTTTTCGGCGGGTTTCAGAAAAACGTGTCACTAGAGTGGAGCGATCCGTATCGAGGAAAAGCACCTCTACCTGTGCATCTTGGCGCGCGCGCAGCTCCTTGAGTAATTTCAGCAGATTGTCGGCAGAAGCTCTTTCGCTCCGCATGTCGATGCCTATAGCCAGTTTTTCATAGAGATTCGAGCCGCTGGCCAGCAGTTTGTCGATGATGTCTGACAGCAGGTGCGAAGGCAGATTGTCTATGCAGTAGAAGCCTTCATCCTCCAATGTGTGCAGTGCCACACTTTTGCCGGAGCCTGACAGGCCTGTGACGATGGTTACTCGAGTCATACGCTAAGGTTTTTTCTCTGTACCCGATTTGGGTTTTGCAGGTTTGTTGTTACTCAAGCTATCGTCCAAACGCCTTGATACGCTGCGTGCTGCTGAACGAGCCAGTGCCAATTCTTGTTTTTCAACCAGATCCTGTGATGCGCTGTAGCCGCCCGCGCGTAGAATCTGATCACGAACAGCAGCTTCAACCAGCACCGCAATATTACGTCCGGGTGCTACCGGAATAGTACGTTCTGACACATTGACACCCAGTACTTCGCGCGTGGTTGATGGTTCGGAAATACGATCTCCAGCAATGGATGCCAGATCCTTGCTGAAGTCGTCGCCCGATACACGCTGCAGATGCACGATGAAACGCAAGATCTTTCGCTCCCGGGTGTGTGCATCGCCGTACATCAAGGCTATGTTGAGAATACCGAGGCCCCTTACCTCCAGAAAGTCTTGAAGCAGGGGAGGGCACTGGCATTCAATGGTTCCGGGCGCTATACGTGTAAATTCTGGTGCGTCATCAGCCACTAGAATATGCCCTCGACTGATGAGTTCCAGCGCCAGCTCACTTTTACCAACGCTGGCATCCCCTGTTATCAGTATACCGGTACCGTGTACATCCATCATCACGCCATGGATGATCTCACGCTCAGCGAGCAGATGAGTCAGCATGTTGCGCATTCGGCTGTGCAACGAGCTATAGGGAAGCTCCGATACCATCAAGCCTATATGCTCTCGTTCAGCCAGATCGACAAGGCATTGTGGTGGATTATGGTCATCCGATACCACCATCAGGTCACAGGTGGACGTTAGCGGGTATTCAAACCGGCTTTCATCAATGTTGGTCTCGCGTCCATACAGGCTGACTTCGGAGGCACCGAGGAGCTGGATGCGGTTGGGGCTGTTGAAATTTAAAGGGCCAAGCAGTCTAGGACGCTTGCCGTCACGTTTGTCGCGGGTAATCAGCCTTGAGCTGGCCGAGTGTCCCGCAACCCAGCGCAGGCTGAGTTCATCGTTTAAAGACTCGAAAGCCTGTCCGACACTCAGTTGACGGGAAGCCATTGTCGTCGGTTACTGAACGGGAGGTAGTTGGGTCAGATAAGTGTGAAGCTCAACTGGATCCGAGTAGGAGCGCAGTTTTTCTCTGAATCCGGGCTCGCTAAAGCGTTTTGCCAGCATAGCCAGAATTTGGAGATGTCCATCGTTACATTCTTCGGGTACCAGTAAGCCTACAACCAGATCGACCGCCTGTTTGTCGTTTGCGCCGAAATCGATTCCTTCCTCAAGTGTGATGAGTGCGGCAATAGGCTTGTCTATGAGGCCAATGCGGCTGTGAGGTAGGGCAAAGCCATGGTCCAGGCAGGTGCTGCCAAGCCGTTCACGGCTGATAAATGCATCGAGGATACCCATTTCAGAGAGTGTGCCTTTGTGGTCACTCTCATCAGATTTTACTCGTGATTTCAGTAGCTTGCTAGCCAGAGATCCTATTGAACCATTTGAGTCAGCAGTTGGCTCTTCAAGTTCAGGGTCTTGTTCAGGTGCAAGCAACGATTGGCTCAGTACTTCTGCGAGTGTCTGGAGCGCGCGTTTTTTGCTCTGCACCTTGCACTGGCAGCTGATACGCTCTGGGGAGAGCAGTTGGGATAAATCCATTGAGTCTTGTAGTGGAAGCGTTTGTCAGCCCGAAGGCCCTGAACTCGAAGCGCGTAGTTTACGCAATTCAGGGCCTTCGCAGCAGTTGCGATAGCGCTATTGTGCGCTCTCGCAGCTTGGATTAAAAGGGCCTTAAGCCGAACAGCCTTGACGTGGGAGCTTGTGGTCAATGCCCGGTGGGGCTCACGTTGGCTGCAACGGCCGTGCTGTTTGTCTAAATAAAGGCCATGTTAATCGCTTTTTCTAGTCTTCTTCTGCCACCAGTTCATCTTTGCCGCGACGATGGGTTTTGAGCTTTTCCTTGTGCCGAACCAACTGTCGATCCAGTTTGTCGGTGAGAAGGTCGATGGCTGCGTACATGTCAGGTTCAGTGGTTTGAGCGAATAGTTTGGTGCCTGCGACTTGTATGGTGGCTTCAGCGGTTTGCCGCATTTTTTCCACTGAAAGAATTACGTGAACCCCGAACACCCTGTCCGAGCGTCGTTGGAGGCGTTCCATTTTGCCGGTTACGTAATTTCGCATTGAGCTGGTTACGTCTACGTGGTGGCCTGTAACTGTAAGGTTCATGAGCATCTCCTGAAATTCAACGTTAATGAAAAACCGCAATGGGTTTTGATAAACGGGTTTAACTAGGAATGGAGGTGGTTGACATTACATCTCAACGACTCCGCAGCTTAACTTGGGGTTGTTCGAAAATAGACTGCTCGCAACGATGCCTATACTCGGGCAAACCCCGGGGCGCATTGCACACCCGTAGTGTCACGCGGCTTGAAAACTGCCGCGCTTGGGGCAAAGCACAAGCCAAGGTTCCACTTGAGCACCGCGCGAAGGGCGTTGCTGCCGGGTAACGTTGTTCAGAGGCTTGTGCGTCTAACATCAGTTCATCCGCTTGCGTTCGTTCGATGGCGGGATGGCCATGGATTCACGATACTTGGCTACGGTGCGTCGCGCAACCTGTATACCCTCAGCGACTAACGTACTGGCAATTTTACTGTCGGATAGTGGTTTTGTGGCATCCTCCGCAGCAATGAACTTTCGGATCATTGCGCGTATCGCTGTGGCCGAGCACTCGCCACCATTTGCGGTTGATACGTGGCTGGAAAAGAAATACTTGAACTCGAAAATTCCGCGCGGCGTATGAATGTACTTGTGTGTTGTAACCCGCGATATAGTGGACTCGTGCAGAGTTAGTTGTTCTGCAATATCCCTTAGTACCAGAGGTTTCATGGCCTCATCACCGTACTCTAGAAAACTTCTTTGACGCTCCACAATGGCAGTTGCTACACGTAACAACGTTTCGTTACGACTCTGCAAACTTTTGATGAACCAGCGTGCTTCCTGCAAGTGGTTACGCATGAAGTTGTTATCGTCGCTCTTGTCCGCACGCTTCACCATGCCCGCATACATGGCATTGATGCCAAGTTTTGGTGCAATGTCAGGGTTGAGTTCGACACGCCACACGCCTTTAACTTTCTTGACGAACACATCGGGCACGATGTACTGATCATGATCGTTTACGATCTGGCGCCCAGGTCTCGGATTGAGCGAGCGGATTAGAGCGATTGCTTCTTGCAGCTGATCTTCGTTGATCTTAAGCAGTCGGCGTAGACGCGCAAAATCATGCGCCGCCAGTAGTTCCAGATGTTTTTTGACGATAGTCTGAGCGTGATCTACAAGGTCAGACTTAGGTAATTGACTTAGCTGTATGCCCATACAGTCGCTGGCATCACGTGCTGCACATCCCGCTGGGTCCAGATGTTGTACCAGGTGCAGAACCGTTTCGAACTCGTCCAGCATGAATTCATCTTCCGGGTCCACCACTTCGCGGTTCAACCCTTCGAGTAACGCATCCACGCCATCAAGCAAGTAACCATTGTCATCAACCGCATCGATAATCGTTTCAGCAATGGTCTGATCGCGTTCGGACAACGGAGCAAAGCGAATCTGTTCGTTCAGGTGATCTTGAATGCTGGTGATTCCAGCATTGTGAAATTCGGTGAAATCGCGCGATTCTCCATCACTCCCCGATGAGCTGGCGCTGCCGGGTGTGCTCGACTCGTAGACATCATCCCAGCCACTGTCTACCGGCAGATCTTCTGGCATGATTTCATCCGAGCCTCCGGTGTTCTCACCCGCTAGCTCAAGTTCACTAGCAGTCTGTTTTTCCTCTGCCCGGGCCGTTTCAGCTTCGCGCTGGGCTTCGCGAGTCTCGCTGGACTCGTTGGCAAAATCTGCCTCGCCAGGTTCGGAGCCCTCGTCTTCCTGCATCTCCAACATTGGGTTACTTTCCAGAGCAGTTTGGATTTCTGTCTGTAGTTCCAGAGTGGACAGCTGCAATAACTTGATAGCCTGCTGCAGCTGGGGAGTCATGGCCAGTGATTGGCCCATCTTGATTTGCAGTGACTGTTTCATTCGGCTAGTCCGGGTGAAGGGCTGTGGTTGACATGCGGCACGATTCTTTTATTCAACGCAATTTGCTGGCCGAATGCAGGAATGAAGCACCGTTAATACATTACAAAAAATTAATGTTGATCGCCTCCATAGCCTTGGTACTGAGAACCTTAGCGGCCGACTGCCTGGTTTTTTTCAGGTGATTGTCAAATTTTGAAGTTCTCCCCCAGGTAAACGTTACGAACCTCTTCGTTAGCTAAAACAAGCTCTGGAGCGCCTTCAGCAATGACTTTGCCCTGGCTGAGGATGTACGCAGTGTCGCAAATACCCAAGGTTTCGCGAACATTGTGATCTGTGATCAACACGCCAATATTACGCTCTTTGAGATGAATAATAATGCGTTGAATATCAAGTACAGAGATAGGATCTACGCCTGCAAATGGCTCATCGAGCAAAATAAACCCCGGATCGGCCGACAAGGCACGTGCAATTTCAACCCGTCGCCTCTCCCCACCTGACAAGCTAATGCCGAGACTGTCACGAATGTGGGTGATTTGTAGTTCTTCGAGTAAGGATTCCAGGCGATCTTTGCGCTCAATGGCGCTCAGAGATTTGCGGGTCTCAAGGATGGCCATGATGTTCTGGGAAACACTTAGCTGGCGGAACACCGAAGCTTCCTGAGGCAGGTAGCCGACGCCTAGTCGAGCGCGCTCGTGCATGGGATGAGCTGTTATGTCGGTGCCGTCCAGCGCTATGACGCCTGCATCGGGTTTGACAAGCCCCACCACCATGTAAAAGCATGTTGTTTTGCCGGCCCCGTTCGGTCCCAGCAAGCCGACCACATCGCCACTGCTCACTGAAAGTGACACACCGGACAGAATTTGTCGCTTTTTGTACGCCTTGTGCAGGCCTTCAGCCCGCAAGGTGCGCTTTGTTGTCATTGCCCAGTGCTCGGCGGTTGAATTTGTATGCTGACGCGTCCGTTGTTCTCCCCTCCGTCTGCGCTTACTTTTTGCGTTAGCGTGTTGAACGTGATCGTTTCACTGGTGAGGCTTTGTTTGGGCTGGCTGAGACTGGCTGCACCTTTCAAGGTCAGTATTCCGTTTATCGCGTCGTAGATGATTGAGCTGGCTTCACCTTGCATAAGCTCACCCGCTTCATTTTCCTGACTGAAGAGAATAGGCGAGCCACGTCCCTCAATTTTGCTAAGCGCGTTGTCTTTTAACGAAATAGCGATGAAGTCTGCGCTGATTTTCATGCTTCCCTGAGTGATTTGAACATTGCCAGTGAGCGTTTGTACTCCAGCCTTTTCGTCAAATTCAGAAGAGTCTGCACGTACATCAATGGGTTGGTTCCTATCGCTCAGGCGAGTGATTCCCGATTGCGCTGACATGCACAATGATATGAAAAGAAGCACAGCAGAGGTGCGCCTCATATTCTTGCGGTTGCTAGTGGCTTTGAAATTCACGGTATATCAACTCTATTGGGTACTGTCTTGTGGGGTGTCAGGTAACTCATAGCGTCCCGTGACATTGGATAGCAAGCTTAAGTGTGGTTCGTCGATGGCGCCCCGCATACCGGTTGCCTGGAGTCGCCATGTGGGGGCAGTGATTTCAATCAGATCGTCAGTTTCAATCAGGTTAGTGTCGGTGGTAATTCGCAGCGACTCGCTCACCATGGTGATGGTTGTCGATTCATCGTCTTGCAGCGTGCGGTTTACGGTGACTTGGCCTTGTAGTGTGAACAGAGTGGGTGCTGGATCATATTGGCCCATATCCGACTGCACTAGCCACCGGATCTCGCCTCTTTTGAGTTGAAGTTTGGGAGCAGTTATTTCTGATCGATCATCATCCGGGTAGTGGGCAAGGGTAAAACCTTCAACCCGATACTCGATATTGCCATCCAGACCAAATCGAGCCGTACTGAATTCGCTCAGGTAGTAGTCAGACTGAGTCTGGCGCATATCGATGGTCTCCTCTGTCTGAACAATATCAGGTTGCTCCACGCGATCAAGAATGACTACTGCAAGAATGAGCAGTGGTAGCAGCAACCAGTAGCGTGTGACCAGGCGCCGTATCACGCTACACCACGCCCGCCGTCAGCAATGCATGCATGGTAATGACGCCCACCAGCTTCTCGTTGTCCACCACGGGAAGCGAGGTAATCTTGAGTTCTTGCATACGAGTCACAGCGCTGATTGCCAAGGTGTCTGAGGTGATTGTGCTGGGATTGTGCGTCATGACATCTGCGATGTTGAGCTTGCGAATATCAATGTTTTTCTCGAGGGTGCGTCGTATGTCGCCGTCGGTAAAGATGCCAGAGAGATTCTGTTGCTCGTTGAAAAGAGCCACCATCCCTAGCCCTTTGCCCGATATTTCTACTAAGGCTTTTACGACAGTTGTCGCGTCAGAGCACAGCGGCAAATCATCGCCGCTGACCATGACATCACTGACTTTGAGCAGCAGTCTGCGTCCTAGCCGACCGCCAGGATGTGAGCGAGCAAAATCCTCTTCGGTAAAGCCACGAGCACTTAACATGGCAATGGCCAAGGCGTCACCCAACACCAAAGTGGCCGTGGTGCTAGCGGTTGGGGCGAGCCCGAGTGGGCAGGCTTCTCGCGCTACGTACGTACTCAGGCAGATGTCTGAAGCTTGCGCCAGCGCGGATTTTGACTCTCCGCAGAGACTGATGATGGGGACGCCTAGTCTGCGTACACCGGGAATCATGGCCATCAGTTCAGACGAATTGCCTGAGTATGATATGGCTATGAGCACATCGTTGCTTCGGAACATGCCCAGGTCGCCATGGCTAGCCTCTGCTGCGTGAACAAAGAATGCCGGGCTGCCTGTGCTGGCGAAAGTGGCGGCCAGTTTTGCACCGATATGGCCAGACTTGCCGATACCGCAAACGACAATTCGCCCGTTGCAGCCAAGTAGAATCTGGCAGGCCTTTGCAAATTTCTCATCAACACGCGCGAGCAGAGCCTGAACGGCTTCCGACTCTATCCGGATCACCGATCGGGCCAGGGAGAGCAGGGCGTCTTCTATAGTTGCTACATCGCTCATGGCTCTAGTCTAACTTGTTGAGTTCATCGAGTTCATCGAGTTCATCGAGTTCATCGAGTTCATCGAGTTCATCGAGTTCATCGAGTTCATCGAGTTCATCGAGTTCATCGAGTTCATCGAGTTCGTTCAGCGCATCGAGCTCGTCAAGTTCATCCAGCGCATCAAGTTCGTCGAGTTCGTCGAGTTCGTCCAGAGCATCGAGTTCGTCAAGTTCATCGCCGCTTCTTGCCGTGTTGAGCCTTGAATTGCATTTACCGTCACAGGTTGCGCGTCTATGGCTCTGGACCCAGAAATCTCGAAGAAGTAAATAGGGATCAAGTGCTGCTGCGTTCAGCAGATTGCCGGCCGATAGCAGGCTTGCCCGAAACGAGACAAGATCCACCACTGTCACCGCCGTTCGAGTGCCACCGTCGTCGATCACCAGATTGGGAACGTCGGTTGTGAAGCTTTCCACCACTATGCCGGTAGATGAGCGGATATTGTTAGGTCCAAGCAGAGGCAGCATTACAAACGGACCCTCACCAATGCCCCATACGCCAAGAGTTTGACCAAACGACTCATTATGCTTAACAAGACCTGCGCGTGTGCTGAAGTCGATAAAGCCCAGAACGCCCGCCGTTGAGTTATAAAGAAACCTGCCGGTGTCCATGCCTGCCTGACGAAATTTACCTTGCAGAAGATCGTTGGCAATCACGTTGACGTCATCCAGATTGCTGAAGAAATTTCTGACACCTACTTCAACGAAATCAGGGGTTACATAGCGGTAGCCTTTTGCGACAGGAACCAGCACTGTTCGGTCGAGCGCATCGTTAAACTTGAAAATTGATCTGTTTATCTTTTCCAGTGGATCATGGACAGGTCCGTTGGAGGGATTGCTTGCGCAGCCGCTAATAAGGCTTAGAAGGGCCAGAATGGCGAATAGGCGTATCATTGCATGTAGTTTCCGGTCAGATTGGTCTGGTTATGGTTCACGACTTGACTCGTGCAAGACTAAGCCCGCTCGCGACCAATTGATCGAAAGTGTAGCTGACGCGTAACACTGTGCTGTGCAATGGTATTGCACAGCAAGCTGGTATAATTTAATTTGATAACTTGCGTGAGATCCAAAACGCTATGTCGGACGACAGTACGGCGCTCGTGCAGATACGCGATCTGCATTTCTCGCGTGGCAGTAAACATATTTTTCGTGGGCTCGACGTGGATATCCCCCGCGGGAAAGTGACCACCATTCTTGGGCCTAGTGGCACAGGCAAGACAACGCTACTGAAACTCATCGGTGGTCAGCTCAAATCGGATCAAGGCACCATCCATGTGGACGGTCTTGAAGTCGGTAAGCTGAACCGCCGTGATCTGTATGCGCTGCGAAAGCGAATGGGTATGTTGTTTCAGTCCGGCGCTCTTCTTACCGACCTCAGCGTGTTCGATAACATCGCTTTTCCTTTGCGTGAGCATACCGACTTACCTGAAAATCTGATCAGTCATCTTGTGCTAATGCGCCTGCATGCGGTGGGTTTACGTGGCGCACGCGATCTTGCGCCGGCAGAACTGTCGGGTGGCATGGCCAGACGTGCAGCGCTTGCCAGGGCACTTGTCTTCGATCCGATGATGATAATGTACGACGAACCCTTCACTGGTCAGGATCCTATTTCGATGGGCATCTTACTTGCGCTTATCAAGACAGTGAATGCCGCGCTGGGTCTGACCAGTCTGATGGTGTCTCATGACCTTAACGAGGCGCTGTCCATCTCCGACTACGCAGTGATTATTTCTGAAGGCGTTGTTGTTGAGGCAGGTTCGCCTGAGCAGTTGCGTGCTTCGGAGTCTGCCTGGGTCCAGCAGTTTCTTCAGGGCAAACCTGATGGTCCTGTGCCGTTTCAGGCTGCAGCTCCAGATTATGAAACCGAGTTACTCGGCGCATCTGGCGGCCTTCACTGATGGTAAATTTCATAGAAAAATTTGGTGGTTGGTGGCTTGATCTGTTGGTCAGTCTGGGTAATGCCACATTATTTCTGGCCCAAATGCTCAGCTCCTTGCCTTCCCTGCTCAAGCGGCCTTCGTTGCTGGTTAAGGAAATGTATTCCACTGGCGTCATGACGCTCTCCATTATCCTTGTGTCCGGCTTGTTCGTTGGTATGGTTCTGGCGCTTCAGGGCTACAATATTCTGATAGATTTCGGACAAGAGAACAGGACTGGCACGTTGGTGGCACTCACTTTGGTGCGCGAACTTGGGCCGGTGGTTACCGGTCTTCTGTTCGCAGGCAGAGCAGGGTCTGCCATGACCGCGGAAATCGGCTTGATGAAAGCCACGGAGCAGTTGTCCGGGTTGGAGATGATGGCTGTCGATCCTTTCAAGCGTGTTTTTGCACCGCGGTTTGTCGCAGGTTGCCTCTCTTTGCCAATGCTTGCCGCCATGTTCAGTGCTGTCGGCGCATTTGGTGGCTATTTGCTCACGGTACTGGTGTTAGGTGTTGACTCAAGCGCCTACTGGTCTTTGATGCAACTCTCGGTCAGTTTTACCGCCGACGTCTGTAACGGTCTGATCAAGGGGGCAGTGTTCGGGTTTGTCGTCACTTGGATAGCCATTTATCAGGGAGCGGAATGTATCCCCACGTCAGAAGGTGTCAGTAGCGCCACCACGCGCACCGTTGTCTATTCCTCCTTGGCAATCCTTGCACTGGACTTCCTCCTGACGGCGGTGATGTTTTGAGCCATCACACCTTGAACATTCTTTGCATGTGCTTTAATCCAACAACTCGGGACGTCCAATGAACTCACGCGCAGTTAAACTGATGGTCGGCGTATTTATGCTGATTTTTCTTGCCGCGATGCTGGTGCTTGCATTGCGGGTCAGTAATTTGACAAGTCTCTCTGGGGGCGAGTCTTATTCGCTAATAGCCAAATTTGAGAACATTGGTGGTCTCAAATCCGGAGCTTCAGTGTCCGCCAGTGGCGTTCGCGTAGGCAAAGTCGAGTCTATTGTCTATGACGTTGAAACTTTTGAGGCCATTGTCAACCTTAGTATAGACACGAAGTTTAGTGCTTTTCCATTGGATACCTCGGCAAATATCTACACTGCAGGTTTGCTGGGCGAGCAGTACATTGGACTCGAACCGGGTGCGGAGCTTGATGTATTAGTCAACTCGGACGAAATTGACGATACACAGTCCGCACTTGTGCTCGAGCGGCTTATCGGTCAGGTGCTGTTCAGCCGATCTGGTGGAGACTAGCGCTCTTTACCTTCGGTAATGAGGCAATATCGTGGATATTGCCTACCGAGGTTCGGCTTTTGTTTTGTTTATTTCACAAGAAGTGATGCTTGCTTTCTAGGCAGGTGCAACACACAAATCAGGAAATTAATCATGTTCAAACGTTTCGGGATTATCGCAAGTGCGCTGGTGATGGTAATTGCAAGCTCGACGGCAGTGGCCGAGGAGCATCCTGCGCAAATTCTTGTGGTTGATGCGATATCGGCCATGTTGGCGGTATTTAAGGAAGATGGTGAGCGTCTGAAGTCAGATCCCGTCTATCTGCAGAGCAAAGTCGATGAGCTGATCGTCCCTAATCTCGACTTCGATACCATGACAAAGCTTGCCGTTAGCAAATTCTGGCGTCGCGCAGATAAATCTCAGCAAGAACAGTTGGTTACTGAGTTTACGATGTTGCTACTCAATACGTACACAGGTGCGTTAACTGAATACAGCGGTGAGACGATCGAGTTTCAGCCATTCCGGCCTGAGAGTCGTGAAGATCGTGCTACGGTTCGCGCCGTTTTCTCGCAGTCGGGCGGATCGGATGTTCCTGTCGTCTACAAGCTCCAGGACAAGAAGGGCTGGTCAATTTATGACATTGAAGTCAACGAGATAAGTCTGGTAACCAGCTATCGCTCGGCTTTTAGTAATGAAATCGAGAAAGGCGGTATTGACGGTCTGATCGAGGCGATGAAGGATCGTAACGGCAAGTCATGAGCTTTAGCGTATCGCTTGATAGTGGATCCGAGACGCCCCGTTGTGTAGTCACGGGTGCGCTCGATTTCACAACGGCGAGGCAAGCACTGGATGCGGTCGTCCCTCATATCAACAGTAACGCTGTGCTGGATATTGATCTGGCAGGCGTTACAAAATCCAACAGTGCAGGGTTGGCCTTGATCATCGAATGGCTTGCCAGCGCACGCCGTGCTGGACATACCGTCACTTTTCATCATATTCCAGACGGGCTTCGTCAGCTTGCAGGCGTTTGTCAGGTTGATGGCCTGATATAATTCGTCGCTAGAATCTGCACCCCCAGCAGGTTATCGACGAATATTCATGGATAAACTGCTGATAGAAAGTAGCCCGCCACTGGCGGGTGAAGTCCGTATTTCAGGCGCGAAAAACGCCGTACTCCCTATTCTTGCTGGCACGCTTCTGGGTAGCACTACCTCAAGCCTGAGTAACGTGCCTCACTTGAACGACGTCACTACAACGATGTCGTTGCTGGCGCGGATGGGGTGCCAGATTACGATGGGTGACAACATGCGAGTGGATGTTGACCCTTCAGGGATCAACAATTTCACTGCCGCCTATGAGCTAGTGCGTACGATGCGCGCCTCCATACTGGTGCTTGGGCCTCTTGTTGCACGCTATGGGCAGGCTGAAGTATCCCTGCCTGGGGGCTGTGCCATCGGCGCCAGACCTGTCAATTTGCACATTGAGGGCCTGCAAGCTCTAGGTGCTGATATTTCCATCTCTGGCGGTTATATCAAGGCAAAAGCTAACAGACTAAAAGGCGCGCGTATTGCCTTTGATACCGTGACGGTAACCGGTACCGAGAACTTATTAATGGCGGCGGTGCTTGCCAAAGGTACAACGGTTTTTGAGAATGCTGCGCGCGAACCCGAGGTTGTGGATCTGGCAAACTACCTGATCAAAATGGGTGCAAAAATTGACGGGGCAGGTACTAGCACCATTACCGTCGAGGGTGTTGATGAGCTTAGTGGCTGTGAGTACTCTATCGTGCCTGATAGAATCGAGACAGGCACTTTTCTGGTCGGAGCTGCGGTAACTCGCGGGAAAATCAAGGTTGTAGGGACGGTTCCCGGCATCCTGACTTCAGTTCTGGAAAAATTGCGTGAGTGTGGTGCCTCTATTGAAGTAGGCGACGACTGGATTGAACTGGATATGCACGGTCGCAGGCCCACCTCGGTAAGCATTACCACCGCTCCTTATCCTGATTTTCCTACCGATATGCAGGCGCAATTCTGCGTCCTGAACGCGTTGGCTGATGGTACTGCCAAGGTCACTGAAACGGTCTTTGAGAATCGCTTCATGCACATCAACGAGCTTCAGCGAATGGGTGCAGACATGAGCGTTGATGGAAATGCTGTGACTATCCGTGGTGTAGAGCGTTTGACTGGCGCACCTGTTATGGCCACCGACTTGCGTGCGTCGGCAAGTCTTATTCTTGCAGCGTTGGTAGCTGATGGCGAAACCAGTGTGCACCGCGTGTACCACATCGATCGCGGCTACGAGCGTATTGAAGAAAAATTTCATCTGCTTGGCGCGGATATAAGACGAGTGCCCGACAAATGAGCGGATCTGCCGATAGTCGACCTTTGCGCGTTGCTTTGTCGAAGGGACGAATTTTCAATGAGACTCTGCCTCTGTTTGAAGCGGCTGGAATCATGCCTTCTGAGGATCCTGAGAAGTCCCGCAAGCTCATCATTCCCAGCAATGAGTCAGATGTGGAATTCCTGATTGTCCGGGCCAGTGATGTGCCAACGTATGTGCAGCACGCCGGTGCTGACCTGGGTGTGGTGGGCAAGGATGTGCTGATGGAGCATGGCGGTGAGGGTGTTGTCGAGCCCATCGATTTGCATATTGCCAAGTGCAAGTTAATGGTGGCAGGGTTCCCTGGCACCGATCTGGAGTCAAGGCGGCGATTTCGTGTTGCTACTAAGTTCACTGATTGCGCCCGACGGCATTTTGCCGCTCGCGGTAGGCAGGTCGAGATTATCAAATTGTACGGTTCCATGGAGCTTGCACCGCTTGTCGGGCTCAGTGATTTGATCGTCGATGTGGTGGACACTGGTTCCACTCTCAAAGCGAATGGGCTGGTGCCGCTGGAACACATTAGCGACGTTAGCTCACGTCTCATTGTTAACAGGGCGTCCATGAAGGTGCGTCATGCACGTATTCATGAAATACTTGAGCGCCTTGCGGGTGCTGTAACACCTGCGTAGGCACACCTTTCGAGAATTAGCCTCGTAGTGGCCTCCCGGGTCCAGATGACCTGCTCGCCTCAGCGCGGCTATGTGTAAACATCAAAATCCAATAGATTCAAGGTAGTGACATGAGCACCAATACAGACGATCTGCGCATCACCGGCACCCATCAGTTACGCGCTCCAGAGGAGCTGATCGGCCTGCTACCTGTCAGCGCAGAGGCTTCTCAGACGGTAACGCGTTGCCGCAATGATGTGCGCGAGATTCTCAAGGGCTCTGATGACCGGATGGTGGTGGTTGTCGGACCTTGTTCCATACATGACCCGGAAGCTGCGCTTGAATACGCGGACAAGCTGGCGGCTGTCCAACAATCTCTTGCCGAACATCTGTGCATCGTGATGCGTGTGTATTTCGAGAAGCCGCGCACCACCATTGGTTGGAAAGGTCTTATTAACGACCCGACGATGGACAACACGTTTCAGATTAATGAAGGGCTTGAGATTGCTCGCAGGCTGTTATCTTCGATCAATGAAAAAGGCTTGCCTGCAGGGGTCGAGTACCTGGATTTGATAAGCCCTCAGTACATTGCGGATTTTGTCGGTTGGGGTGCTATTGGTGCACGAACTACTGAAAGTCAGGGGCATCGGGAAATGGCATCAGGACTCTCATGCCCAGTGGGCTTCAAGAACGGCACTGCCGGTAGTGTGCAAATTGCCGTTGATGCAATTGGCGCAGCTCGGGGCGCCCATAACTTCCTATCTGTCACCAAACAGGGTAAATCAGCGATCTTCCAGACGTCAGGTAATCAGGATTGTCATCTGATTTTACGGGGTGGCAGCGCGCACACTAACTATGACGCGGCCAGCGTCGACGATGCGTGCGCCAATCTTGTCAAAGCCGGATTGCCTGAGCGGGTCATGATTGATTGCAGTCACGCTAATTCACGCAAGCTACATCGGCGTCAGAGCTATGTTTGTAGGGATATTTGTGCACAAGTTATCGATGGTGATCGACGCATCATGGGCGTCATGATCGAAAGTAATCTAGTGGAAGGTGCGCAGAGCATCAGTAACAAACCGCTGGTGCGAGGGCAAAGTGTGACGGATGCCTGCCTAGGGTGGGAGGCCACAGTGCCGTTGTTGGAGCAGTTGGCACAGGCAGTTGAGGCGCGACGCAAAGGTTAGGATGCTGTCCGAGTATAAGCGGATAGCGACCCCTAGAATATGTGTACTTCGTTGTAAGAAAATCTTCAAGCGTGTTTGATGATTGGTGCACACTTGAGCAGCTTCCAAGGTTCAGTAAATTGAGAGCGAGCCGACTTTTACCCTAACGGTTGGGCATTGGCCCCGGCTAACGAATGTTCAAGGGGTAAGTCATGGCACGTTCATCTGACGCTGCTTTTCCGATGTCGCTGATTCGTGACAAAGTCTTTCAGGTGCGTCAGATCCGGCGGGTTTTGCTGCTTACCCTGTTTTTCATCGTGCAGTCCACGCTGGTTCTCGGGGTTTTCTACCACACACTGCTCGGGAACCTCGTGCAGGGAAACGCCCCCCTGTTGTTTGCCTCTGAAGACATAGGTGCCATGAGCGAGGCAGTGCCATCCTTAGGTGCCGTTCTAGGTCAATGGCTGTTGGTGATGCTTGTCATCAATGCAGTTATCACCACTGGTATCGCTGTCTACATACTGCGCCGGCTCGGCAATCCTCTGCTTGCTATCAAAAGAGCACTGAATGAGATTGGTGATGGCAATCTGGAAGTGCGATTGCGCGTAAACGATTCGCGTGAATTTGGTGAACTGTGCGAAGCGCTGAATCGCGCTATGGAGCGGGTGCACGCCAAGATCAGCGAAGCTCGCGATTTGACACGAATTGTGGATTCGCTGGAGACTCAGCCCGTACCTGATGAAAAGGCGGTGTTAAAGGCGATGAGCGAATGTGCCGACGTGCTCAGCTATTTTGACCAGAAGGTCGCAGGTAATGATGCGGCCCACACGCTGAATTCTAGGGGACGGAGCTAGGTAGTGAGTTCTTCTACCTTGGTTCGAGCGATGTTTCTGGCCATGTTGCTAGTGAGCAGTGGTGGAGCGCATGCCAATGCTGATCAGCTCTATGAAAAGGCGCTGGCATCCATCTCTGCGCAGCAATACCCACAGGCTTTGGCGAGTCTGCGACGCTTGCAGAAAAAATATCCATCGTTCAAGAATCTGGCTCAGGCACAGACGCGGATCGCAGTGCTTCAAGAGTCGGCTGATGCTGGAGCTTCATTGCCGGTATTTCTCTACGCGTTGACGCTGCGTGATCAGGGACGCATCGATGAGGCGCTGGCTGAGCTTGATGTCATTGCGCTGGCAGATCCTGCGGGTGCATTAACGGACGATGCTTTGTACATTAGTGCTTACCTGCTTGTGATGGATCGATTTGATTTTGACGCAGCACGCAAGGCATTAGTGGTCTTGCAGCAACGGTTCCCTGAGTCAGCGTATAGCGATTCTGCTCAATATCTCGATGCGATTGCAATGGAGCAACTAGGCGATACCGAAGGTGCCCGTCAGTCTCTGACTGATTTGCGAGAGCGGCATACCGCATTGAGTCTACCGCTGAACTTTCGGTGGCCAGCAGGCAGTGTCCTGTCACGTTATTGGTTTGATCGCGCGGATAGACGGCTTGCGATAGTTGAGGAGCGGATTTCAAGTGCAAGCCGTGTTGGTTCGCAGCAGCAAACCGCTGACGGTCTGCTTCGATTGTCGGTGAGCGTGAACGGTGTGGATATGCAGTTGCTTCTAGAGCCTAGCCCGTTAACGCGGACAACGCAGTGGCTTGATGCTGACTTGAATGAGCAATTGCCACCCTCCGTCGGTGTGTTTGATGGCACTGTAGAGGGTGTAGCAGATAGCTGGGTCAGGGCTGTGTTGCGTGATGGCTCACTAACCGGTGTGATTAATATCAATGGCCGACGGCAACGTCTTGCGCCAGCAAATCTGATGGGAACCCTGGATTATTATCAGCCGCGTTCGCGTAAGGCTGCCGTGCATGGCGGTCTGCACTCCGATCTTGCTGATCGGGTGCAAGGGCTGGATGTTCTGGTGGCACCGCCTGAACCCAGATCTGCGTTGACTGCCAGGTCGCGCGGTGTTGCAACGGATGTACGTGCTGTGCCTATTTCCATTGTGGTAGATAGTCAGTACGATCGCTACTATGCAGGGGCAGGGCTGGCCAATGCGCTGAATCAACTGAACATTGCTGATGGCATATACCGTCAGTTCGGGCTTGCTCTGACCTTGGATGAGGCGCTGCAATTTGATGAACTATCAGACCCTTTGCAAATGGGTGCTGTGCCGCTGGAAACCATCTTAAGATCGTTTCGCGACTACCGTCTGGAATACAAGACAACGTTCGAGCAAAGCGCGTTGTCGTACCTGTTTACGGGTAATCCTAAAACGGATGTCACTTTAGGCCTAGCGTGGATTGATACCGCCTGTCGTGTCGATGGCTATGATGTGGGCGTGACCACACCCAGTAGTTTTGGTGATGTGCTTCTGACGCACGAGCTAGGCCATTCATTCGGTGCACAGCACGATTCGGACACGCAGTGCAGCAATAACAATCAGGCGATCATGTGGCCGAATATATCTGAACGCACCAACACTGATTTCAGTACATGCAGTCAGCAAAGCGTTCTAGGTTCACGCGTCAAAAGCTGTTTGAAGAACAGTGTTGATCTCTCTCTACATGCCGCCTCCAACGGAACCGCAGTTGGTTTCAGCATTGTTAATCCAGACAGTGCACTCACGCTGGATGCAGAGTTGATTGTCGAGACCAGCGTCCCCGGGCAGCTTCAATGGCCAGCAGATTGTCAGGTGCAGTCACCCACCAGTGCAAGCTGTACCGTTAGAGGCGTTGAACCTGGTGAGGGGCGCATTATCGAGTTTCTGGTGAGCGACGATTACCAGGACAGCGATGCACCGGTCACCGCCCAGGTCTCCCCGATAGGTATCCTGGAATTACAACAAGCTAACAATCTGGCGACGGTGTCTCTTGCGGGCGGGAGATCCGGTCAGGTCTTGCCGACTGCTGCGGCGCCTTCGCAGAGCGCTGCACCCGTGTCAGTTGAGTTGGCTACCACCCCCACAACGGGCGCTGCCAGCTCTGCTGGAGTCTTGAATTGGATAGCGGCGGGGCTATTGATGCTGGCTGCAGTAATCAGGATATTTTTGCAGGGGCAAGCTGTTAATGGCGGCTCGGCATGCAGGGTACTGGGTAAGTCAGATAGAACATAACCTAAGGGTTTAACGAGGCAGTGAGCTATCGATGATAGGCCGAGTGCCCAGGCGCACTTTGTAGATCATTTCCTGGAGTGGTTCAGTGCTACCGGTGCGTGTGAGAGTTTGTGGGTCAGGGCTTCTGAGTAAAACGAGCTTGACTGTGGCTCCTGGCGGCAATGCCGAAACTGCCAGTAATAGTTGGGTCGCACTGTAGATGGGTTGTTCGCCTAGCTGTACCACGATGTCCATAGGCCGAACCCCTATATCGTAAGCAGGACCATCTTCCTGGACAGAAGTGATGACCACGCCTTGGTCAGTCAAAGAGGTTAGTGAGGGAAACATGTGGATGTCCTCGGCACCCAGACCTAGCCAGCCTCTCGACACAGACCCATGTTCAATGATCTGCGGTACTACCTGAGAGAGTAAATCAGCTGGAATGGCGAAACCGATGCCGATAGCGCCGGAGACGCCTCGGAATACAGCGGTGTTTACACCAACAAGCTGACCAAGAGGATTGATTAATGCGCCACCCGAGTTTCCGGGGTTGATGGCTGCGTCTATCTGGATGAAATTCTGCCAGACCGTGCCATTGGCAATGCGTCGTCTGGTTGCACTTACAATTCCTTGGGTAACGGTTTGACCAACGCCAAAAGGATTGCCAATGGCTAGCACGATGTCGCCTACTTTGAGCGGCGGTGCCTCGTTAAATTTAATCGACGGCAGCATGTCAGCCTCGATGTACACCACCGCCAGGTCTGTCTCGATATCACTGCCGATCAGTGTGGCCGGGTAGCTCCTGCCATCGCTAAGAACAACGGTGATGAGTTCGAAGTTTTCGATCAGGTGCAAGTTCGTAAGAACGATGCCGTCCTCGTCCACAACCACGCCAGAACCCTGACTAGTGGTTGCGCCAGTATTGTTCGAGGTCGGATTGCTGGCATAGACGCTGACCACGGCTGGTGCAACGCGCACGATGCCCTCGTTGTAACTCAGCGTGGGCGTAATGTTGGGCGATTGCGGCACAGGGAGTGCTTCATAAACCGGCTTGGGCGAGGGCTGCTCTGCCGAGTCTGCAATCGTTTGCTGAGTGAGCGGTCGCGCGTCAGCTTGCGTACTAATAGCAGGTTGTGTTTGTCGCAGCCCCGAAGTGGTTAGAAGCGAAAAATTGCCTGTCCACCAGAGACCTGCAAGCAGGCCGGTGATCACGCAGGTGGTTAGGAAGACGATGCGCACGGCGTATTTGTAGAGTTAATGTTAATTAGATTAAGTGAATGGTACATGGAATGGCTGGGTAATTCGGACCACTGGTATCGTTTTTAACGAACATGCAGCCCTTTCATGTCGCGTTAAAACGACCGCTAACAGGCGGGATGATTCAATTTCCTGTGATAAAATGTGAGGTTATCGCAGTGCTCGAGGATTAGCGTCTGGCTTATCCACGTTAGCCGTTGTACGTTATTTGTAAACGTACGATAACCTCATGGCAGAGCAGGGTCGACAATGATTTTTGTGTTTTCTGGAGAGATCGCATGAGTGCGGAAGGCAATTCAGCAGCATCGGGGGATTCCTCGTTTGTTGAGAAGGTAGATGATCCAAAACGACGTCGTATGCTCGTATTGAGCGCAGCCGGTGTTGGCGGCTTGGGGACGGCCGCTCTGGCCGCACCTATGGTGTTTTCCATGTCGCCAAGTGCACGGGCCAAAGCCGCTGGTGCACCAGTGGAGGCAGACATCAGCAAGCTAACCCCCGGTCAGCTGCTCACCGTCGAGTGGCGCGGCAAACCAGTCTGGGTAGTGAAACGTACGGAAGAGACATTGGGACGTTTAGAGGCAAACACTAGTGTGTTGTCGGATCCGGATTCTGCTGTTGAAATGCAGCCTGAGTACGCTCAGAACTCTGGACGTTCGATCAAACCGGAAGTTCTTGTTGTAATAGGTATTTGCACACATCTGGGCTGTTCTCCAAGTTACCGGCCAGAACTTGCTGCGGCAGATCTGGGTGAAGACTGGGGAGGCGGCTTTTTCTGCCCTTGTCATGGATCTAAATTTGACATGTCCGGGCGGGTTTTTGCCGGTGTGCCAGCGCCTTATAACCTGGAAATCCCTCCTTACCGTTATGCCACTGACGATCTGATCGTTGTTGGCGAAGATTCCGGAGTAGCTGCATGAGTGCAAACCTAGACAAGCAGAACGGAGCGATGGCGTGGATCGACGAACGCTTTCCGCTTACGAAGCTGCTTGAAGAACATATAACCAAGTATTACGCACCAAAGAATTTCAACATCTGGTACTACTTTGGCGCTCTGTCAATGCTGGTACTGGTCATACAGATTGTTACCGGTATTTTTCTCACCATGAGTTACAAGCCCGATGGCGCCTACGCGTTTATATCGGTCGAGTACATCATGCGTGATGTCAACTTTGGATGGCTTATTCGCTACATGCACTCCACGGGTGCGTCAATGTTTTTCGTGGTCGTATACCTGCACATGTTTCGCGGGCTGATGTATGGCTCTTATAAAAAGCCTCGCGAATTACTGTGGGTATTCGGTTGTCTTATCTACGTCGTTTTGATGGCAGAAGCGTTTATGGGATATCTGTTGCCTTGGGGACAGATGAGTTACTGGGGTGCTCAGGTCATCATTTCATTGTTTGGTGCCATACCTTTCGGCATCGGTGACGCAGTAACAATCTGGTTGAAAGGCGATTACATCGTGTCAGACGCCACGCTCAACCGATTTTTCGCCCTGCACGTCATTGCGGTGCCGCTAGTTCTTCTATTTCTTGTTGTTGCGCACATCATGGCGCTCCATGAAGTGGGATCGAACAATCCAGATGGTATCGATATAAAGGCTAACAAGAATGAAGCTGGTGTACCGAAAGACGGTATCCCGTTTCACCCTTACTACACCGTTAAGGACTTCATGGGAGCTATCGTATTTCTCATTGTCTTTTTCGCTATCGTCTTTTTTGCGCCTGAAATGGGCGGCTATTTTCTCGAGCACGCCAACTTCATACCGGCTGACCCCTTGAAAACCCCTGAGCACATAGCGCCGGTCTGGTATTTCACACCTTTCTACGCAATTCTGCGTGCGATTCCTGACAAGCTCGGTGGTGTCATAGCCATGGGTGCGGCGATACTTGTGTTGTTTGTACTGCCCTGGATCGATCGCAGCCCGGTCAGATCAATCCGGTATCGTTCCATCTGGTACAAGATATTGCTATTTACTTTTGTAGCGGCATTTATCATGCTTGGGTATCTGGGTATCAAGCCTGCTACACCGCTGTACACATTGATGTCTCAGATTGGAACATTCATCTATTTTGGCTTTTTTGTCGGTCTTTACTTTGTCAGTAAATTCGAAACGACCAAGCCACTGCCTCAGAGGGTTACCGCGTAATGGTCGACTACAGGCACAATCGTCGGTATCACGGCGACAGCAAACGCCCTCGGGTTGCCTTACGCGTGAAAGCTGCGCGTAAGACAGACAACTCGCGGTTCATGATCCTTGGTTCAGCATTGCTTATAGCTGCTAGCGCGTTAATCTATGCCAGTAACTCCAAGGCAGCAGGGTCTGCGGTAGAGCTTGAAACGCCGTTAATCGATCAGGGTAATCAGCGCTCGTTGCAACGGGGCGCACAGGCATTCGTGAACAACTGCCTGGGCTGCCACAGTGCGGATTACAACCGTTACAGTCGAATTGCTCAGGATCTGGGTTTGAGTGAGGAAGATGTTGAAAACAACCTCATTTTCACAACAGATGATGCGGGTGAGCCAACAAAAGTGGGTTCTTTGGTATCCAACAACATGACGAAAGACTATGGCCGGCAATCCTTTGGCGTTGTGCCTCCCAATTTGTCACTAACGGCGCGTTCTCGCGGCACTGACTGGATTTACACATTTTTGAAGTCGTTCTACGTGGATCCGAGCATTGGAACCACAGGCGTCAACAACCTTGTGTACCCCGGCACCGCAATGCCACATGTTTTGTGGCAAAAGCAAGGCTGGCAAACACCGGTATACGGTGAAGAGGCTCATGGAGCGCGGCCAATTACCGCTCTGGAGTTATCTGATCCAGGGAGTTTGAGTGCGGAAGAGTATGATGATCTAATCGCTGATATCACCAATTTTATGGCGTACATGGCCGATCCTATAAAGCAAACCCGGCATCGAGTCGGCATTATCGTGATGCTGTTTTTGTTTGGACTTTTAGCCATTGCCTATTTGCTTAAGAAAGAGTACTGGAAAGACGTCACCTAAGCACGGCGTTATCGGTACAATTTGGTCCTAACCTGAAAGCTCGCATTGGCTCAATGCGAGCTTTTTTAACATAATAGGGAGCCATCCTTGACCGTTCTCGGCAACAGACGATCTACAGTATTGATGTATTCGGGAGCAGACCCGCTCTCCTGGGCAGGCTTGTCCAGTCACCGTGTGCGTCTGGTGCTCAGCGAGAAAGACATCGCTTTTGAATCGGTTGCCGTTGAGGATGGCGTACACAACGCCGAACTTTTGCAAGTCAATCCAAGTGGGAGTTGTCCTACTTTGGTAGACAGGGATCTTGCCCTGTATGACACTCGGGTTATCATTGACTATCTCGATGAGCGGTACCCACATCCACCGTTTATGCCTATCGATCCTGTATCCCGAGCTCGTACTCGCCTGGCGCTGTACCGAATTGAAGCTGACTGGTACTCACTGCTACCAAGCGCTCCACATCAGGCATTGTCTGATGAGGAGGCCAAAGCTGCATTGGTTGATTCGCTCGTAGAGGCTAATGAGGTTTTTGAGGCATTGCCTTTTTTCTTCGCCGAGGAGTATTCCATTCTTGATGCGACGCTTGCACCTCTGTTGTGGCGACTGGCAGCCTATGGCATCGTGTTGCCAAAATCAGCCTCAGCTTTAACTGATTATGGAAAACGAATGTTTGCTAGGGAAGGTTTTATTGCTAGCTTGACCGACGTTGAAAGAGACTTGAATCGATGACATCGAGTAGACCGTATCTGATCCGCGCTCTGTACGAGTGGATCGTTGATAATGGCTTTACGCCCTATATGCTTGTGGACACAGCGCTTGACGTTGTTGAAGTGCCTCGTGCATTCGTTGAAAACGGTAGAATTATCTTGAACATCAGCCCCGAGGCCACGCATAGCCTGGTTCTGGGTAATGAGGCTGTGACATTCAATGCGCGGTTCAGTGGTACTGCGATGGATGTTCACGTCCCGGTGGTCAGTGTGCTTGCTATCTACGCGCGTGAAAACGGACAGGGAATGATGTTCGGGGATCAAGACGATACGCCGCCTGATCCGGGTAATGGCACAAAGTCTGATGCGGACAAGGGACCAAGCGCTCCACCTGAGGTGAAACGACCCAGCTTGAAAATCGTCAAGTAATCGTCTCTACCGCGTTTTGCAGCCACGTGAGCTGATGGTGTTTCCACAAAATTTCGCCATCAGGCACTAGCATTTGATGTGGTTTGATGGCAATAACATCGATGCGTGCGGTTTGAGTGCTCGGTGCATTCTGTTGAAGCCAGGCCAGAGCCACACGCAGCATTTTTCGTTGCTTGCGCCAGTCAATACTCTCGATAGCGCCTCCGAATTTCGAGGTGGCGCGGTATCGAACCTCTACAAATACGATGGGTTGTTGCAAATCAAGGGAGCGTGGCTCCTGCATGATCAAATCGATTTCACCGACTCGACGCCTGAAGTTTGCGCCAATAAATCGGTAGCCTAGAGACTCCAGATAACTTCTGGCAAGCGCCTCACCCAGTGCGCCCTGTTCCTGCTTTTTCATGTTTGATCATCCTTGATCTGGTTTTACCGTGATAGCCTGCGCAGCCGGTTGGCTCCTGCTGCGCGAACTCAATGCATTAATTTATAACGCTTGAACGTAACGATGGAAGCGATGGAGCATCCACGCTTTCTACATTCTGACTAACCCCTTCAACGTATTGCGCCCAATCCAGATAACGTTGAATCCGGCCATCGGATCGCAGCTCAAGATCGCCGGTGAATCCGCTGAGACGCTCTCCTGCACCGAGTTTATCCAGACTGGTAACAATCTGATAGGCATCCGCGCCCAGCGCATAGAGTTTTCCATACACACCGTCTGCATTCTCAAAATTTTCCAGTATCTGTTGCTTGAGTGGGTCATTGTCCAAAGACTTGCGCAGCACCCACGGTGCTTCCGGATAGTAGATGGTGTTCAGATCTGCATTTTTCTTCTGATCGTCGTCTGAGCCTGCAATGCGTGTTGTGCCCAATCTGGGCAGGTTGCGAGCGAAGAAGAAATCCAACTGTGTTCTGACTGATCTGGCCTGCTCGTTACTTACGGCTAGAAAGACCAGATCGGCGTCAGTACGGATTGACGGCTCGAAAAAAAGTTTCTCGCCAATGGCACGGCTCAAGCCTCGGAAACGTCCATCGCTTTGGTCAATCGATAGCGCTTCTTTTATCTCACTGGAATAATCGTAGGTGTCCGCTGGCAAGACAGCCACGTGCACGACATCACCGCCGTAAAGATACATTGCATCGCGAAACGCACGCGCCTCACGATCTCCTCGAGAATCATCGGTTTGAAATACGATGGCATTTTTATAACCTAAACCCGCAGCACGTGAGGCAGCGGCCACCGCTTCATCTTCCGGGGCGAGGCCAAATTGAATGACATTTGACATATTACCGCCAAGGTTTGCAGATTCGATGGTGTTCAGCGTGATGGTAGGAACTGGTATTTCGCGCTGCGAGACCACTGCTGCAACGGCTTCCTTCGTTAATGGTCCAATGACCGCATCAGCGCCGTCAGCTAGTGCGTTGCTGTAAGCGGTTCTGACGTAGCCAGCGTTGTCGCCCACATCATAAAAGCGCAGTACCGGCGCCTTTTGTTGTGTACTCGCCCTTTGGTGAGCCGTTATCAGTCCATCTCGAATAGCGGCTGCCACCGCTTGCGTGTTGGCACCTGAGAATGGCAGTAGAACAGCGATCTGATCAATGGCTCCGTTGTTGTCAAAACTATCGAAATCGCTTGGCGCGTACAGGGAGGTGGCAAATTGCGGGTTGGCTGGATGGGCTGGAAATCGATTCTGCCAATTGCTCATTGAGTTTTGTCGTGTTTGCGCATCGGTGCCTGCACCTGTGTACGCAAGCGCCAGCTCAATCCAGCCTTGATAGGTATCGCCGCGTACATTGGTAGTCATCTTGCGCAGTGTGGACAAGGGTTCTGTAGTGAGAAGCTGCCAGATTTGTTGATGGCCACGCTCAATGACGACAGGGTTGCTCAGTTGCCCTTCCAGATTGATTCTGGCGATCAGCTCATTGTCCGGATCTTGTAGCATTTCGAACGCTTGTGCGCGCGTTTCGAAAACACGGCCCCGATTAAGCGCTGTGTCGACGGTAATGGGATCGGGTAAGGCGGCCAGAGCGGCGTCCGGATCGCTTTCGTAAATAAAGCTTTTGGCCACCAGAATATCGCGGCGATGTGCAAGATCAATCGATGCTGTCTGAGTCGGGACAGCAGCCAGTTTCACCTGCGCCTGTTCTATCAGGTCTCGGTCGAACAGTATTTCTGAGGCAATGAGCAGGAAGTCTTGTTGCTCTGCAGGGTCATTTGCGCGGGTGGCTCGACGGCTGTAGATGTCGGCAGCAGCGAGAGGGTTGCCAAGTTGCAGCTGCCTGCGTGCATCTTGGTCTGCTATTCTGACGTTCATTGGGCTGTCAGGTAGCGGCGGTATCGATGTGGTGCCGCAGGCTGATAACGCGCTGGTTAGCAAAAGCAGCAGAATCCATCGCAAAAAGGTCAAATTCATCATGTTGTCTGAGCAAGTTTTATACATTGTGGCAACGCCCATTGGTCATCGAGACGACATATCAGCTCGCGCCGTGGATGTGTTGCGCAACGTGGATCGGATATATGCAGAGGATACACGCCATAGCTTAACCTTACTCAGGCATCAGGGCATTGAAACGCGTATTTGGGCGTTGCACGAGCATAATGAGGAGTCGCAGATTGATGTGGTTCTCGAGCATTTGCGCGACGGGCATAGTGCCGCTCTGATCAGTGACGCAGGCACGCCGCTCATAAGTGATCCGGGGTATAGATTGGTACGGGCGTGTCAACAGGCTGGAATCAAAGTGTCTCCCGTGCCCGGGGCCTGCGCATTGACAGCAGCACTGAGTGTGAGCGGTTTGCCTACTGACCGGTTCCAATTTGTGGGTTTTGCCCCACACAAGCGTTCTGCGCGCATCGCCTGGCTGCAACCTCTGGAAATGTTGGAGCATACGCAGGTGCTGTACGAGTCGCCGCACCGGATTGTTGATTGTCTACACGATATTGTCGAGGTTTATGGCCCTGAGCGTGAGCTGAGCGTTGGCCGCGAGCTGACCAAGAAGTTTGAAACGCTCTTATATGGATCTGCGGCCCAGATTCTGTCTATTGTGGTCGCTGATGCCAATCAGCAGCGGGGCGAATTTGTCATTGTTATCGCTGGTAGACCGGCGAGTGATAAAGCTGACGGTGAATCGGTCGTCGAGCTCGATCGTACTTTGCGGGTGTTGCTGGAGCATTTGCCGGTGAAAAGTGCGGCCAAAGCGGCTGCCGATTTATTTTCTATTAATAAGCGCACAGCCTACGACAGGGCGTTGTTGCTTCAGGGCAAGTAGGTCAGGTTTAAGCGGTTTGTGTTTAAACCCGTTGCAAGCACGAGATTCACGCCTTGTCGAATTCAACTGACTGCCCAAGATAGTTATGTCAGATGCGCGGGTGCATACGCTACAAGTGATACTATCCGCCTCGGAGTTGGCCAGGCTATCGCTGCTGATTTGCGCGCAAGCGGTTTATCAGGGGAGGAAAGTCCGGGCTCCATAGGACAAGGCGCCAGGTAATACCTGGGGGGCGTGAGCCTACGGAAAGTGCAGCAGAGAGTAAACCGCCTAAGC
>JALZVU010000218.1 GCA_023301795.1 Granulosicoccus sp. | reverse complement strand
ATAGAAGAAGGTGATACGGATACAGCACCGTACGGACTGGGAACGTACGGTTCGCGGTCGACGCCTGTTGCAGGTGCTGCCACGGCCATAGCGGGTAGAAAAATTCGCGCCAAGGCACAAATGATTGCGGCCTACTTGCTGGAAGTTCACGACAACGACATTGAATGGGAAGTAGATCGCTTTGTCGTTAAAGGTGTACCAGAGCGTTTCAAGACGATGAAAGAGGTTGCCTATGCTGCTTACAACCAACCGATCCCTGGGGTGGAACCTGGGTTAGAGGCGGTCAGCTACTACGATCCTCCGAACATGACATTTCCGTTTGGTGCGTACATCTGTGTGATGGATATCGATGTGGATACAGGGGTGACAGATATTCGTAAATTCTTTGCATTGGACGATTGTGGCACGCGCATCAATCCTATGATCATTGAAGGTCAGGTGCACGGTGGATTAACCGAAGCTCTTGCCATAGCAATGGGCCAAGAGCTTGCCTATGACGAATTGGGGAATCTCAAAACGGGTTCATTAATGGACTTCTACATCCCCACAGCTTACGAGACACCTAACTACATCACAGACTTTACGGAAACTCCCAGTCCACATCATCCGATAGGTGCCAAAGGTGTTGGTGAAAGTCCAAACGTAGGTGGTGTGCCAGCTTTTTCAAACGCAGTTAACGATGCCTTTAGAGCCTTTGGTTCAACGCATACTCATATGCCTCATGATCATTGGCGTATCTGGAAGACCGCAAATGATCTCGGACTGCATGGTTAATGCGCTGATACAGTGACATCGGAATTATCCATGCAAGATGATATGAGTTGGCAGTCGCTTCAGAGTGAGTTGGAGCGGCTTGCCTACATTGCCAGTGACGAGCTAGCTATGGCGTTGCATTTGTCAATGACGCTGGGTCGGCCCTTGTTGCTTGAGGGCGCGGCTGGGGTCGGTAAGACAGAGGTTGCCAAAGCGCTGGCACAATTGCAGAGCAGTAAGCTGATTCGGTTGCAGTGCTATGAAGGTCTTGATGCCAGTACGGCCATCTATGAGTGGAACTATCAACGACAGCTACTCAGTGTTCGTGCAGCCAGTGATCGTGATCTGTCCATCGATGAAGTAGAAGCACATATTTTTTCTGACAAGTACCTGCTAAAGCGTCCTCTGTTAGAGGCGATAACGCAAGACGATCCCCCGGTGCTGTTGATTGATGAGGTGGATCGAGCTGATGAAGAATTCGAGGCGTATCTGTTGGAGTTGCTGTCTGACTTCCAGATCTCCATACCTGAGATGGGCACTATTCACGCAACATCCAGACCGCTCGTGGTGCTGACATCGAACGGTACACGTGATTTGTCAGATGCCTTGCGCAGGCGTTGCCTGTATAGCTTTGTTGATTACCCTGACAAGTCCACGGAGATGGCTATATTGCGTAAGCGTGAGCCTGATATCGATGCTCGACTTGCTACGCAGATTGTTGGATTCGTACAGGCTTTACGTAAAGAGGATCTTGAAAAAAAGCCAGGCGTTGCTGAAATGCTTGATTGGGCTGCCGCCTTGTCTGGTATGGGGGTTGTGGACATCACCAACGATCCGACAGTCATGCAGGCGTCATTGGTTTGTTTGCTGAAGACGCAAGCTGATAAAGCACAGATTCCTGTTGAGGTCACGCAGCGTCTGGCAGGCAAACTTGTGTAAATGAAAACAACAAAATTCATTCACAGTGCCGATGGTTCGAGCGAGCGCATGCAGGGGTTCATGGCACACCTGCGCACCAATGGCTTGCGGGTGGGGCCGGATGAATTTCGTCACAGCATGAAGGCGCTGGAGACGATCGATGTACTTAAGCCAGATGATGTACGTCTTGCATGCAAAGCAATTTGCGCCAGTAAGGCCGAGACTTATACTCAGTTTGATGATCTGTTCGATGCCTATTGGATGAATGGTGGGTATGAAAAATTCAACATTCATAAACAACCGGACCAACCAGGTTCCACGCCGCGAAAGTCAATCAGTCAGGAGATGGACGATGCCGGGTCAGGCAACGGCCTCGGGGATCCAGATGAGGCTGATGACGAAACAAGCGATGAGTCATCACAGCAGGGAGAAGGCAAACTCACTGGGTCACGCATCCGCAATATCAACAAAGTGGACTTGCGCGAAATGATGACCCCGGAGGCCTTGGCACGTGCGGAGCAGCTTGCAAAGGATTTGGCTGCTTCGATGCGTGATCGGCGTTCGCGAAGACGGCGAGCCTCACAACAAGGTACAGCGTTAAACATGCGCAAGATCATGCGCGCAAGTATTGCTACAGGCGGCGATCCGATACATCTGTTTAAACAGCGTCGGCCGGAGCGGCCAGTTAATATCGTCGCGCTGTTGGATGTATCAGGGTCAATGATGGTTTATTCACGCGTATTTTTAGCCTTTCTGAAAGGGTTGGTAAGCGCGGAGCAACGCACTGAGGCTTATTTGTTTCACACAAGCCTAATGCAGGTGAGTGATGTGATGAGAGATTCTGACACGTTGCGAGCAATCAATCGCTTGTCTCTCATGGCGCAAGGTTTTGGCGGGGGTACCCGTATCGGTGCCAGCCTCGATCTGTTCAATCAACAGTATGCTGCCAAAAGCGTCAATGGGCGCAGCGTGGTGATCATTTTCTCCGACGGGTTTGACACTGATCCGCCTGAGCTGATAGGCAAAGCACTCAAACGCTTGAGGAAGCGAGGATGTCGCATCATCTGGCTCAATCCGTTAAAAGGTTGGAAGGACTATGCACCTGTTGCACAGGGCATGTCGGCTGCATTGCCTTATCTTGATCTTTTTGCAGCGGCAAATACCTTGGATTCGCTGGCGGCGCTTGAGCCGCATCTGGTAAAGCTGTAGTGCAGGATGCCTAATTTATGAATGTGATACTCGACATAAACGATACTGTGCACCGCATGAAACACGACGGTGATTCGTTTGCAGTGGCAACTGTTGTGCGGACCGTATCAGTCACAGCCGCAAAGCCTGGTGCAAAAGCCATTATCAATCAGAACGGCGAAATTCTTGAGGGCTGGATCGGCGGTGGTTGTGCTCGAAGTGCTGTGATCAAAGCCGCAGTCAAGTCCATTGCAGATGGCGAACCCCGGTTTGTATCCATCCACCCCGACGAGGTGTTGAAAGAGCAGGGTATGGATGTGGGCGAGGAAGTGGATGGCCGTTGGGTAGCGAGTAATATGTGCCCAAGTAAGGGTTCGATAGAATTGTTTATAGAGCCTTTTCTGGCAAACCCTGAATTGATCGTTGTGGGTGCGAGTCCTGTGGCCTCATCAGTATGCCAATTAGCGGGGCACTTTAATTTTGCCGTCTCACTGGTTGGCCCTAATATAGGTGATGTCAGCGGTCCGTCTGTACAGCACTATCAGCAGTGGAGCGATGTACCCGTCGAACATGCCCATCGGTACATTGTTGTGGCCACTCAGGGAGCTGGTGACCTGAAAGCACTGGGTGCTGCAATGGCAGTGCAGTCGCAGCATATCGGGTTTGTTGGCAGCCATCGCAAAATGGCACACCTTAAGAACAAGCTTGAGGCACAGCTGCACAAGCCGGGTGGTTTGAAGCATATCAAAGGACCTGCTGGACTCGACATTGGGGCGGTAACGCCACATGAGATCGCACTATCCATATTGGCTGAGCTGGTGCAGATCAGGCGAATGGCAAAATCTATTCTACCCTTGCAACTCAGAGAGCAATGACATGGAACTCCAAGAAGAAGTACTTATCCCACTCCCTAAAGATGCAGTATTCAAGGCACTGAACGATCCGGATATTCTGCAGCAAAGTATCCCTGGTTGCGAGGAGCTGATTAAACACAGTGATACTGAAATGGAAGCTACCATTGTGGTCAAATTCGGACCGGTCAAAGCTAGCTTTGTTAGCAATGTGACGTTAGACCCTACGGAGGGGCCCGAAAGATTCAATCTTACCGGTAAAGGTGATGCAGGGATTGCAGGCTTTGCTACGGGTGGTGCTGATGTGACGTTGGCTGACGCTGATGGTGGGACGTTGCTCACCTATGTGGTAAAGATTGATGTGACTGGTAAACTGGCACAAGTGGGAAGTCGCCTGATGGAAGGGACCACTAAACGATTGGCCAAGAAGTTCTTTGCAAATTTTGAAGCAGCGGCAACCAGTGATGTGCCGGCTGCTTGAGTCTGAGCCTGCCCTCTCCTAAAAGACGCATCATCACTGTGAACATGCCTTACCCACCACAAAGAAGTGTCATCTCCGCGAAGGCGGAGATCCACTTAGGGCAGAGTAACGATCGTTAAACTCCATTGGCATTGGCGACTAGTCAAGGCGTTCAAATACTCTTGCTTTAGACTTAATATTTCGGTTTTAAAGTGCATAGTCCGTGAAGGCTAAGTTCCCCCAAATTACCTGTAAGAGTTGAACTTATGACCTACATAGCTGGCCATTCGATGGTGTTGTGAAAGTCCCCTGATTGACAAATATTGAATTGTCGATCCACAGCAGCAAATTTTGCGATCATGGCACATGTTTCGCACTGTTAAACACCGTTACTTACAGGCTTTGGAGGAAACACGTTGGGCAAATTGGAGATCATGTTTAACAACCGCTGGTGGCTGCTGACACTTGCGGGTGTTGTTGTGCTTGGTACTGTCCAGATTTTCACGGTTCAAAAAACCAAACAGCAAACTGAAGAGCTTCGTAATCTGTTGGCTGAGACACAAACCCAGTCTTTGCAGCTGATGCGGGATCTGGGCTATGGAGGATTGATACACAACTTCAAGAATTTTGTGCTTCGGTCGGGGGAGCAAAACTACCGCGATGAGGCGGTCAGCTCTGCTACAGCAGCTTTAGAGCTGGTGACTGTTCTTGAAAGCAATGCTGCGGAAGTCAGCAGCACTGCCTCACTAACAAGTACTCGGCAGATGATCCTTAGCTACCTGACACGATTAGATCAGGTTGAAAAACTTCATGCGGCAGGTACATCGGTTGTTGATATCGATCAAGCAGTTCGTTTTAACGACGCCTCTGCCATTCTCGAAGTACAGAACCTGGTTGTCAGTTTGTCAAGAGCTGTAGACGAGACAGTGGAACAGCTCGATAGTCGTGGCGTAGTCTTGTCCATGGCCACTATTGCCGGAACGGTTATTCTGAGTGGCCTGACACTGGCTCTCATCTTGAACCAACGCCAACGTCGAACGCACCTGAAAGTGGTAGAGAGCATGAACAGTGATCTCGAAACCGGCAATAAAAAACTACTTCGAGCCAATACGTCGCTGAAACAATTTGCTGGTATCGTGTCACACGATTTAAAATCACCTCTTCGTCATATCAGCATGTTCAATAAGCTGATCATGGAAGACTATGATGACAAAGCTGATGTCCAGGAGCATGTGGAAAAAGTTGGCAAAGCCACCAAACGTATGGATAAAATCATAGCGAGTTTGCTTGATTTTACGCTTACAGGGTTTGCCGAACCTGAACTGAGTGTTGTCGATATCACACAAGTGGTTACCAATGTGGTCGATGAACTCCGACCAACAATCGACGCTACATCAGTACAGATCAGTATGCAACTGGAAGGATGCGTCAAAGCCGATCCTGAATTGCTGGAACGGGCATTTCACAATCTGATAAGTAACAGTATCAAATACCGGAAAGCCGATGTTTGCCCTCACGTCGAAATCACTGCGAAACGAAAAAATGACAAAGTGCATTTCAGCGTTAGTGATAATGGCATAGGCATAGAACCTAAATTTGCCGAGCGTATATTCCTACCCTTCCAACGACTGCATTATTCGCAAATTGATTTCGAAGGCAACGGTATAGGCTTGTCTCTTGTGAAGTCTATTATCGAGGCACATGGTGGAATGATATGGCTTGATAAAGATCGTACCGAGGGTACACGCCTCGAGTTTACACTTGACGCGGCATAGGCTGTGGCAGCGTTAATATAATACGAACGAGAGTTCTCAAATCATTCGTATTACTCGTCAAAACGTAACCTGGTCTCTGGGACAGTTTTTCGTGATCGAATTCACGACCACCAGAAATGCGCTAACGCGAATAAAATAGCCCATAACGGAATCGAAAAGAGTATGGCGAATGCGGTTCCTCGCGCAACGCCTGGAGCGCGCGCGTGATCGCTGAATGAGCGACGATATCGTTGTTTCATGCTTCAACACCTGAAGTTGACTAGATGAACAACGATCATGATTCGTGCCAGTGACTTTGCTTCCAGTTAGCTGATGGTTAACTTCTAGAACAACGAGTTGTCCGATAACATTACCAGCGCTACAGCGAGTACCAGAATGCCGCCTACTACTGAAAATACGAGTGGTATATCGTAGTACCAGCACACTATTGCACCAGCCCCTGTACCTAGCAAAAACGCAATGAAAAACTGGAACGCAGATTGTGCAAGGGACGCAAACAATTCAATCAGGAACCCACGGTCACGATTTGTCATTATTCTTCTCTTGGAGTTGGTGGAGTGGAGCATGGTTGCGGCACCGACGAGTGCAGTCTAGTGGCTTGAGTTGTAGGTTCATTCGTAGCTAATTCAGCTCTAGCACCTAGATAGTATCAATTACTGTGGATAACGGGCGCTATGCATCGAGTTTGTATCACACTGACAAGGCGCTATCATCTCTTAGCTGCCGAGCGCATTCTCGAAACACATGTGAGCACTTTGGCCACTTCAATCGTGATGTAAACTGATCGGAGACTTTCGCTTAAATAGGTGGAAAAAATATCTATCCATGACAATAAAAATTGAAGCATTAACCCGATTTCCTATCAAGGGGCTAAGCGGTCATGCACTAGAACGCGTGACACTCGAGGCGGGCCAAGGTTTTCCCTGTGATCGCAAGTTTGGCTTTGCGCGCCCAAACAGTGGCTTTGACCCTGCTGACCCCAAACCGCTGTCTAAAACAAAGTTCTACATGCTTGCAAGGGACGCAAGCCTGGCACTTCTCGACACCCAGTATGATGAGAGCACAGGCGTGCTCTCGCTATCAAGTTCGGATGGCGGCGAACAGTTTGACATCAGCACGGAGCAGGGTAAGCAGGAAGCCAGTCAGTTTCTTAAAAGGTATCTCTCCCTATCTGATGAAGAAACGCCACAACTCTACGAAGCTTCCCCGCACCGTTTCACAGACGTGTCTGTCGACTCGGCAGAGATGATGAATGCGATTTCCATCATTAACTTGGACAGTGTTGCTTCGTTTTCTAAGGCTATCGGTCAGGCGGTCGATCCGCGACGATTTCGGGGTAATATCCACTTATCAGGGCTGTTGCCATTTTCCGAACTGGAGATGGTCGGTCAAGAAATTACCGTTGGCTCGGTGCATTTGAAAATTGTCAGACGCACGAGGCGATGCCCTGCGACAGAGGTAAATTTAGTAACAGCTGAGCGCGATCTTAGAACGCCTACACTATTACGTGAACACTATAAGCATATGGATATGGGGGTGTATGCTCAAGTTGTGCAAGGCGGCATGCTTCAGCTTGGTAGTCAAATTCAAGTAAGGATAAACCCGAAGCTATGATCGACATCGAATACATTCGTACGATGGCCCGTTACTCTACGTGGCAAAACACAAATGTCATAACGGCTGGTGAAGCGCTTGAAGATGATGAGCGGTGCGAGCAAAGAGGTGCGTTTTTCGGTTCCATTCAGGGAACACTGAATCATCTTCTCTGGGGTGATCGTATCTGGATGGCCCGGTTTGCCGATACGGAGAAACCACGCATGGGTTCCATTCCTGAATCGATTGGCGAGACGGATGGCTGGGCTGAATACTGTCTAGCGCGCGCAGCGATGGACGTGCAGATTTCTGACTGGGCCGGGAGCCTGGATCCAGCATGGCTGGAAGGTGAGCTCACTTGGTTTTCTGGAGCGATGAATCGTACTGTCAGCAAGCCTAAACAAACGTTGGTAGTGCATTTCTTCAACCACGGCACCCATCACCGGGGGCAGGTTCATGCCATGCTGACTGCGATAGGGAAAATGCCCGCTGATACTGATCTTCCTTTTATGCCTGAATAAACTCAGCGCTGCAAATTTCACTAACGTTGGAACGTAAAAAGGTAGCTCCATTTACAAGCGAGCTACCTTTTTCTCGAGCGCTAAGAGTCCGCTCAGACTTACGTGGTAAACATCTGCAAACGTAACCTATCGAGTAAATGCCCCTTCGATCTCATTGCCATCTTGCCGACTGGATTCTGGTACCAGACGAGCAGCTTGATCGGCAGATGATCGTGCCGCAATAGTCACAGGTTCTGTGTTGCACACAGCATTGTCGATATAGTCGATTGCAGTGCCGACAAACCCTTCAAATACGCCTTCGTCACTAATTCCGAAATTGCGAGTCAGATCGTCTTCGGCAAAGCAGGTGGCGGGAATGCCGTCGCGCACACTGATGCCTGCGCTGTTAAACCCTTCGGCTTCGAGTATGTTGAGTCTTTCTCCACATCGATCATTGGGCGAGCTTATCTGGGATTTGCCAAGCGTTCTTGTGCCAATGGTCACCACCTCTGTGTAAGGCTGCAGGCCGGAGATAACAATCTCGGAAGACGATGCCGTACGATCAGTTGTCAGGATCACAACACGACTCAATCCCAAATCTTCAAAGCCGCCTTTGAATTCGAGTGAATAATTATTGTTCGCGTATTTGTCGTTATAGAGATATTGGTAGATCATCTGTCCTTCTCGTGCGCTGCCAGCAATCAGCGTAGCGAGTCGAGCAGCAACATCGACCAAGCCGCCGCCGTTGTAGCGTAAGTCCAGAATGAATTCAGTCAGGTCCTGTTCCTGGAAATAGGCAAACGCGCTGTCTAGTTCAGCTTCGGAGGGGCGCAAGAATCTATCGAAAGCCAGATAGCCGACTCTCTGATTCAGCGCAGCATTTGTGAAAACGGTTCTTTCCACAACGGTATTGATCTGATATTCAGTAGCGGTGATATCTATCGTAATCACTTGCCCGGAATCGCGCTTCTCAAAGCTCCAGCTTGCCGTTGATGGATTGTCTGGTGTTCCGGCAACCCTGTCGCCGAAGCCATCGCTCAGTTCATTATCGGTCCAGCCAAAGCCGTCGACACTCAGAATAATGTCACCGCGTTCCAGTCCAGCCCGACCAAAGGGGCTGTCAGTGAAAATACGTGCCAGCCTGGGGACCCCGTCGTTGTCGTAGCCCCAGCGGTAGCCAAGGCCAAATTCGCGTCCTTGAGCTATTTGCAATGCTGATTCTGTTGCATCGCTGGCATTGCTGAATTTGTCGCGCTCTTCGAAGCGCACACTTCTGACAACATCATCAGTGGACTCAAATACCTGTGGATCAATCACAGGGACTTGATCGTAGTACACGTAGTAATCTTGCATGGCCTCGTAAGCCCATTGTTTCTGGGTTGGGGCATTGCATTGCGTTGAGTCTGAAACATCGATGAGTGAATTTGCATCTCCGTCGTTTGCTGCCGACGGGTCAACACCGCCGTCGTTTGCTGCCAACGGGTCAACACCGCCGTCGCCGCCACTGCCTCCGCAGGCGCTTAATGCCAAAACTGCGCAAGCGGTTACCAGGGTTTTAAAGACACTGTTGGTGCACTTTGTCGATTCTGTCGTACTTTCCATGTTCAGCATTTTCTCAAGGGATCCAATATCAAATTAGCTTATCTTCATTAACGCTCAGGAAACGATAATTACACGGAGGTTCCTAAAATATTACCAGCGTGTCATACAGCAGGGTGCACAACGACTGAAAATAAGGCAGGGTTGGCGCCCATATGGTTCATTGTTGTCGATCGTTTCTCAGTTATGTCAATTCCGACAACCTCAACAAGTCAGGTTCGCACGGCATCCTTGAAAAGCCGATAAAAATTCTCAGTAGTGGCTTCTGCCAGCTCCTCCAGCGTGATGCCACGAATATTCGCTACATGTTCTGCCGTATGACGAACATAAGCCGGCTCATTGGTTTTACCGCGGAACGGGACTGGCGCAAGGTAGGGGGCATCAGTTTCGACCAGTAATCGGTCCAGTGGCACTTGACGCGCAGCTTCCTGAACCTCCTTGGCGCTCTTGAATGTCACGATGCCTGAAAAAGAGATATAGAATCCGATATCCAGCGCCTGCTTGGCCACTTCCCAATCTTCTGCGAAGCAGTGCATGACGCCGCCAGCTTGTTCGGCCTTGTACTCGCGCAATGTGTTCATGGTGTCTTGTGCCGCAGCGCGGGTGTGAATAACCAGCGGTTTTTGGCACGCGTTGGCAACCTCGATATGACGATGAAATCGCTCATGTTGCCAGGCGAGATCTCCTTCGCAGCGGAAGTAGTCCAGTCCGGTCTCGCCGATAGCAACGACCAGTGGGTCGGATGCAGCCTCCAGTAGTTCATCCACGCTGGGCTCGTGGCCGCCCTCTGTTGTCGGGTGAACGCCCACAGAAGCACTGACCGGTGTGTGCTCGCGCGCAAGCTTCAGTACCTCTTCGCGGTTCTCCCAGCTTGTGGAGATACACAGCATATGACTTATCTGATTATCTGCGGCGTTCTGTAGAATGTCAGGCATACGATCTGCGAAATCGGGAAAGTTAAGATGGCAATGCGAATCGACGAGTTGCATGAAAGTCCTGATTGAGTACGACATAATGGAAAGTTAAACATTTTACGCAAGCAAGGCCGCATTGAACAGGTTCGAGACAGATGTTGGCCGGGTAGCTGTCACAACAATATTGCCACCCGTTTTAAAGTGAGAAATAACATGGTTGAATCTGCAGAGCTAGTCCAACAGAACCATCAGGTCATTGAGGATGTGCCAGCCTATGTGCGCGCTCTTGGTAAGTCGGCACGTGCTGCGGCCAGTAGCCTGTCGATTGCCTCTACAGCGCAAAAATCGCTGGCGCTGAACGCCATGGCCGATGCCATTTTGAAAGCCGAGTCTGTGTTGTTAGCCGCTAATGCTCAAGATGTTGCCACGGCGACAGAAAAGGGCATTGATGCAGCCTTGCTTGACCGGCTAGAGCTAACCTCACAGCGCATTGCATCGATGGCGAAGGGTTTACGCGATGTGGCGGCGCAAAGCGATCCAGTAGGTGCTCTATCTGAAACCAACCGCCAGCCCTCGGGTCTGGAAATAGCCCGCATGCGCGTGCCGTTAGGGGTCATTGGCGTCATCTACGAATCGCGGCCTAACGTCACAGCCGATGCCGCAGGTTTGTGTATCAAATCGGGTAACGTGGTCATTTTGCGCGGTGGCTCGGAGGCTGTGCATTCCAATCGCGCTATTGCTGATTGTGTGCGTCAGGGTTTGTTGGCTGCACAGCTGCCTGAATCGGCAGTGCAGCTGGTACAAACGACTGATCGTGCCGCAGTAGGCGCCTTGCTTGAGCTGGACGAGTATGTGGATGTCATTATTCCGCGTGGCGGCAAAGGTCTTGTGCAGCGCATTAGTGAGCAGGCTCGCGTACCTGTTATCAAGCATCTGGATGGAATATGCCATGTGTTTATCGATGAAGGCGCTGACCGCGCTCGCGCCTTGGCGGTGGCAGTAAATTCGAAAACGTACCGGTATGGCATCTGTGGCTCGATGGAAACACTGCTACTACACGAGGGTGAATCACGCCTGATGCTTCCGGCGCTGATGGATGCTTTCACAAAATTGGGCGTGGAGCTGCGCGGTTGCGATCTTTGCCTTCAGATAGCCCCCGATATGATTGCGGCAACGCAGACTGATTGGGAAACCGAATATCTGGGCCCCATTTTGTCTATTCGCATCATGGCCGATATCGATGCTGCTATGGCACATATTGCGCACTACGGCTCCTCCCACACAGATGCCATCGTCACAGAGAACATGGCGCGTGCCAGACAATTTGTCCGGCAAGTGGACTCTGCTTCTGTGCTGGTAAACGCTGCTACCTGCTTTGCTGATGGCGCAGAATACGGTTTGGGCGCTGAGATCGGTATCAGCACCAATCGCATGCATGTGCGTGGCCCAGTGGGGGTGTTGGGGCTAACCTGTGAGAAATATGTGGTCACTGGCGACTACACCACACGTGGTTAGCGCAGCAGGAGACGTGGGAGCAGCAAGGATAGGGCTATTTGGCGGCACGTTTGATCCAGTGCACTTTGGGCATCTAAGGCCAGCAGTTGAGTTGCGCGAGGCCTACGATCTGAACACGCTGTATCTTTTGCCCAATCATCGCCCCGTCCATCGTGGGCCTGCTCGTGCGAATACAGCCCACCGAATCGCCATGCTGGAGTTATCTATTGATCGTGCCAAGAGTGTATCGATCGATACGCGCGAAGCATTACGCGACAAACCCAGTTACACCTATGACACCCTGAGTGAAATTCGTCGCGAACAACCTCACGCCACGCTGGTGTTTTTCATGGGCATGGACGCCTTTGCCAAATATGACACGTGGCATGAATGGGAGGCGATTCTGGGTATGGCCAATCTGGTTGTTGTCAAACGACCACAGGCCTTGCATTCAACGTTTTCTGCCAAATTGCTGGCTCGTCAGCAAGAGCGGCTGGGCACCACGATACGCAATGGAGAAAGTGGTGTGATTGAGGAATGCGATGTTACACAGCTATCTATCTCGGCCACGGATATTCGGGAACGTATTGCGAAGCGAAGAACTGTGCGATTTTTGCTACCTGACGCAGTATCGGAGTATATTGTCTCCAACGGGCTTTACCAGTCCAATCACGATTGATGCGTGTGTGATATCCGCAAAACACGTTGAATCTGCTTTAGGTGGTTCGTAACAAAGCAGGGTGAAGCATTATTGACCGACAAAGTCCGGAGCCATGCGCCCTGACATGTCCTTAAACTATCTCATAACGGCTTTTCCGCTTTAATCCGGTTGAGTCAGGAGTTTGTGTTTTCTTTGAGTATGAAAAGTGAAGATGTTATCGCGATGGCCGTAAAGGCACTCGATGACATGAAAGGTATCGATTTGGCCGTTATCGACATCATCGGCAAATCCAGCATTGCTGACGCCATGATTGTGGTTACTGGCACGTCAGGGCGCCACGTGCGCTCCCTGGCAGAATCCGTCAGATTGACGGCCAAGGAGTTCAACCATCCACCGTTGGGTGTCGAGGGAGCCGCTTCAAGCGATTGGGTGCTTGTCGATCTGGGCGACGTCATCGTGCATGTCATGACAGAAGAAATGCGCGACTTCTACTCGTTGGAAAAATTGTGGTCTGTGGGGCCTGATGATCAGGAATCAGCGAACAATGCGGCAAGCTCTTAGTCGCCGCAGCGCCATAACACCCTGCTACGCCTCCTAACGACACTTCGTGCAAGTCACTGTATTTGCGGTTGGTCGCAAGATGCCGCAGTGGGTTCAGGATGGCGCCAAAGACTATACCAAGCGGCTACCGTCGCGTTGGAAGTTTACGGTGCGCGAGCTGGCTCAGGCGCAAGGTGATGGTAGCGACATCATCATGGCGAAGGAGGCAGGCGCGTTGCTGGATGCCATTCCGGCAAAATCGCATGTTATCGCTCTGGATAACCGAGGCGTTTCGTGGTCCACAGAGCAACTCGCTTCTCAGTTGTCTGGCTGGCAAGCGCTAGGCAAGAACATCAGCCTGGTCATCGGCGGTGCTGACGGCCTCCATGATTCTGTGCGAGAGCGCGCTGATCAGCAATGGTGTCTCTCTGCGTTGACGTTTCCGCATCCATTAGTTCGAGTGATCCTCGTCGAGCAGCTATACCGGGCTCAGTCGCTACTGGCTAATCATCCGTATCACAGGGCATGAGCAGTCGTATCGAATCATCTCCGGATGCCTCTGACGGGCAGCCGGTCCTGGTGCTTGCATCGCAATCGGCACAACGCCGTGAATTGCTGCGTCAGATCGGGTTTGAGCCTTGGTGTCTACCGGCTAATGTAGATGAGACACCTCTCGAGGATGAGGCGCCCGCAGCTCTAGTGAGGCGTCTGGCCCATAAAAAGGCAGTAGCCTGTGCCGAAAGTGACGAGCTTGCGCAAGATAGTGAGAGGGCCAGCCGATGCGTTGTGGTGGGTGCCGACACCGTTATTGATCTTGATGGCCAAACATTGGGTAAGCCCCGCGATCAGGCGCACGCTGTGCAGATGTTGCAGGCTTTGTCAGATCGAGAACATCGCGTGCACAGCGGTGTCTGCGTGCTGGAGACAAATAATGGTCGGGTGCGACAGGCTGTGGTGACTACCAGCGTCAGATTCGGCATAATCCTCGAATCATCAGCATTGCGCTACTGGCTAACGGGTGAGCCTGTTGGAAAAGCCGGCAGTTACGCCATTCAAGGGCTAGGTGCTCAGTTTGTCGCGAGTCTGTCTGGCAGCTACAGTAATGTGGTGGGCCTGCCACTGTTCGAGATAACTGAACTGTTGGCACAGGCAGGTGTCCCTTGCTTGAACCCCCATATCGCATAAAATCCTGATTCAGAATCAACTAACGAATACAAGATTCGATCTAACCAAATTAGTGTTGATGGCGGCGCCTTGTTTGCCAAGGCTGGCGATCGATCAAGACATCTGAGGCAACATGACAGAAGAATTACTGATCAACGTAACCCCGCAGGAGACGCGGGTTGCGACGGTCGAAAACGGGATGCTTACCGAAATCTGGATTGAGCGTGTGCGCAAAATCGGACTTGTGGGCACCATCATCCAGGGCACTGTTAAACGGGTATTGCCCGGCATGGAGGCAGCGTTTGTCGACATCGGTCTTGAGAAGGCTGCGTTTCTACATGTGTCTGATATTTATATCCCTGCTAGTAAGCTCGGCGATGGGTCTGAGGACCCTCCCGGTATTGCAAGATTACTCACCGAAGGGCAGCAGCTAGCGGTACAGGTGAGCAAAGATCCATTAGGGACAAAAGGTGCCAGGGTGACCAGTAATCTGACCGCCCCCAGCCGTTTTCTTGTCATGATGCCGTTCGACACGAACATCGGTGTTTCTGTTCGAATTGAGAGCGAAGAAGAGCGAGACCGCCTGCGCAGCCTGGTAGATGAGCTACGGGGTGATAGCTCGGTAGGATACATTCTGCGTACAGCTGCCGAAGGGGCGGATCGTGAAGCAATACAGCAGGATATGGATTATCTGGGGAAGGTGTGGGCAGGTGTACAAAAGCGTCGTCTCGAGAGTAAAGCTGGTGAGGTTATCTTTCGTGACCTGCCTCTGGTGCAGAGGATGATGCGTGATCTAAAGCGTAACCACGTGGAGAGAATTCGTATCGATTCGCGCGAAACCTATCGCCAATGTGTAAATTTTTGTGACGAATATGTGCCTGAGTTGTCCTCTTGTCTGGAGCATTATCCGGGCGAAAGACCTATTTTCGATTTACACGGCGTAGAGGATGAGATTGATAAGGCCTTGAATCGAAAGGTAATGCTTAAGTCTGGGGGTTATCTCATCATCGATCAGACCGAATCGATGACCACCATTGACGTCAATACCGGCGGGTTTGTGGGTAAACACAACCTTGAAGAAACCATCTTCAAGACTAATCTTGAAGCAGCCCAGGCCATCGCAAGGCAGTTAAGATTGCGTAACCTAGGCGGTATTATCATCATCGATTTCATCGATATGAGTTTGCAGGAGCACCGGCGCCAAGTGTTCAGAGCGTTGGAGAAGGCGCTGGAGCGTGATCACGCGCGCACGCAAGTGAACGAGGTGTCGCAATTGGGGCTTGTGGAGATGACGCGCAAGCGCACGCGCGAGAGTCTTGAACAGGTTTTATGTACTGAATGCGGTGTATGTGATGGACGTGGCATGCAGAAAACAGTGGAGACTGTAGGCTTCGAGGTTGCTCGTGAAATCATCCGTCAGGTTCGACAGTTCGATATCATTTCCGTGACTGTTCTGGCTTCTGCCGAAATAGTCGAATGGTTTACCGAGGAACGCTCTGATGATCTGGCAGAGCTTCAGGACTTTGTGGGTGTGCCTATACGCCTGCAGGAAGAGCAGTTTTATACGCGTGAGCACTATGATGTTGTGTTGCAGTAATAATGAAGCGGTGACGTAAAGCCTGATGATTATCAAAGTGGCGCAGCATACTGTACGCGTCTCCTATCTGCTTATTGGCATCTTGCTTATTCTGTGTGCGCTTTTTACCATTACAGCGCGCATCGGCCTACCGTTGGTGGCTAGTTATAAAAGCAATATCGAGCAGCGCGTTAGTGATCACCTGAAAAGCCCTGTCGCTATTGGTGAATTATCGTTGCGCTGGGAAGGCTTTGGCCCTCTGCTGCAGGCAAAGAACGTCACTGTGTTCGAGGAATCTGAGCGCGTAGTGAGCCTTGATGAGTTGTTAATTGATCTCAATCTTGCCAAGTCTTTGTTGCGTGGTATTCCGGTTATCAACGAACTGAGTCTGGTAGGTGCGCGTCTTGCCATCGAAGTTGATGCTGACGGTCAGTTTGATTTTCATGGGTTGCAAACAAGAGGGCGCCCCAAAACGTCTTTGCCCAGTGATATCGCTGACAAGGCCCAGCCCAGAGTGGATGTTGTCGCGTGGCTATTCAATGCGGGAAAGGTGGGTTTGCTGGATACCCAGCTGACGCTGATAGACCAGACGTCAGGCATGCGCACTGTCATTGATGAGTTGAATATACGTGCGGAGAATCAGGGCAACGTTCGGCAACTACGCATAGAGGCCGAATTGCCGGAAGAGCTGGGTGGGCGCATTGAGGCTGGAATTGATATGACGGGTGAGGCAAACGCCTTGTCCTATTCAGACGGTGTGGTTTATCTCTCGGCTCAGTCATTGGATCTGAGAGGGGTACGTACCTTGGCTCAGCTAAGTGGATTTGTGGGTGAATCACTACTTGACAGTCTGGCGGTTGATGCGCGTGGGACGGTAGAGTTGTGGGGGGAATGGCAAGATGGAGAGTTGCTGTCGGTACGAGGGCCTATAAGCGTGGGTACCGTGGTGGACGTTGACAGTGGCGAGATCTTGCTAAATGGTTTGATGGGTCAGTTCAGGGCAACACGGGACAACTCTATAACAAAGGTTGTTGCAGACGATATTGTGGCAAGCCTTGGCTTGCAGACATTGAACATCGATGAGGTTTCTTTTACCCAGAACCTGTCTGATACAGGCGAGCAGTCCGAATCATGGCAGCTCGATGCTCGTGCCGAACAGATGCAACTGGATTTACTGCTGCCTGTGATCAGAGTAGCGTCATCGGTTGTGCCATTATCTGTGTCAGAAGATTTGCTTGAGTCTTCGCTTAGCGGTGAGCTGAACAATGTCGCGTTGAACGTTTCTGGTGCTGCACCGAGCTCGTTGCAAGCAAGCTCGCAGCCGCCACTATTCGATCTGGAGGCTGACATAAAGGATGTGGCCTTTGACGGACAAGACTCATCGCTACCGACTATCGGACCGTTGAGTGGCAGTATGTCCATGGTTGGTTCTCAGGGGCAACTAACGCTTGTGGGTGAGCAGATGCCGTTGTCATGGTCTGTTGCCAGTGATGAAGATCTGCTGGTCGATGAAGTCGATGCAGGCATCGACATCGACATGCGTGACATGAAGCGGTTAAAAATCAATGCCGATGTAGAAATTGCGGATAACGGCATTGATACTGATACGCGTATTGAGGCGACGCTTGTGCCAGGCGTGTCTCCACATCTGGACATCCAGAGCTCGTTTGAAGCGGCTGATATAACGGCTGTGAAAGACTGGGTTCCCGGTAATCTGCTGAACCCATTGGCTGCGGACTGGATAGATAGTTCCATCACGGCCGGAAGTGCATCCGAGGGTTCGCTATTGTTTTTTGGTCACTTGGCAGATTTCCCGTTCAATGAAGGAGAAGGTGTACTGCGTGCAACGGTGGATCTTAGCGATGCACAGTTATCGTTTCTACCGGATTGGCCTGCGGCCAGGCAGATAAATGGCAAGCTTGAACTGGACGGATTGAAGCTGACAGGCGTTGCTGAGGATGGTTTGCTTGATCGTTTCAGGGTGTCGCAAACACGGGTTGTCATCCCGGATTTATCAGCGGCTGTTCTGGAATTGGATATCACAGCCGATGGAGATTTTCAGGATGTTGTTGACTTTGGTCTCAGTGGGCCGCTCAGGGATATCCTGGAACCTGCAATAAGTGATGTCACAGGCATTGGTTTGGCGCAAATGGATCTTGATCTTGTGGTGTCGCTTTTTGACCAACCTGCCGAGGGCGTCGACAGTAAGTTTGCTCGTGCCTGGCGCCCGTTTGAAGTTAACGGTTCTTTGTTTCTCGATGGCAATAATGTAGCGTTTGGTAGAGCAGACCTTGGGTTAAAAGATGTAACCGGGGCTGTGAATTTTGATGAGCTGGGTATCGCTGTCAATAATCTGAGTGCTGTTTTATTGGGGCACAATGTGAATGTTAATGGCAGCACTGTGCAACAGGGAGATACAGCAACCACAATAGTGACAGTCAAAGGGGCTATTGAAGCTAACGATCTACTGGCAGATATGGGTAATCCACTTGATCAGTTCATTCGTGGTGCTTCTCAGTGGAATGCCACACTCACCGTGCCGCATAGTGTCGAGCGAATAGCTGATGAAGGCGTTAGCCTTGTTGTTACCAGCGATCTGGTTGGCACCGAGTTGTTATTGCCTGTACCGTTTAATAAAGGCACATCTACAGCCGCCGCTTTTACCCTGAGTACAGCTTTCAGGGAAGACGAGATGCTGTTGCTGGATGTTCGCTATGCCGATGAACTGCGTACGCGTGTCACGCTGCAGGGTGATGATCTGGAGTCTGTGCTGGTAGAGCTGGGCGCCGACACTATCGCCGAGCAAAGTTTTGATTTCGATGAGTTGGACGGCATACGCGTGCAGGGTCGCCTGGCACGCCTCTCTGCCGATGGCTGGGTGGAGACTATTTCACGCTATATCGATTCACTGCCCGAAGATGAAGAAGGCCAGGAACCCATCCTTCCCATATCGATGGCTCTGGATGCCGATGCAATGCTGCTGGGAGAGCGTTCGATGGGCAAAGCATCATTGCGTTCAAATACTGACCCCACGTACGTTAACTTTACGATAGCCAATCAGGCGGTAAAAGGTAATCTGCGGTACCCACGCGCACATTGGTCAAAAGAGCTAGCGTTGAAAGCGCGAATTGAACTACTTGACTGGTCTGTTATCGATGCTCTGAGTGACACCGAGGAAGAGGCGCTGGGTGCTGCAGAAGACTCAGATCTGGACCCCAGAGAGCTTCCTCCCATAGACGCAAGGATAACAACACTGGTAAAAGATAAAGTGCGCATACGCGATATTGTGTTGCGTGCTGAGTCTAACGTTAACGGACTGGATGTGACAACGTTTGGCTTTGCTTACGATACGATGAATCTGGTGGGGCAGGGTAGCTGGTATTTTCAGGAGCCGCAGAATGCCAGTTCGGCGGCTACGGGGCATTCAAGTCAGCTTAACCTTGTGTTGCAAACTGATGATTTTGGTGTGGGCCTGGAGGAGGTCGGGCTAAGTGGAATCATTAATGAGGGGCAAGGTACTGTGGCGATGCAATTGTCTTGGCCCGGACCTTTATACAGCCCCGAGATTGCCAGACTCGATGGTGATGTCGCTGTTGACATGCAGGCGGGTAGTATCGTGCCGCTGGAGCCCGGGGCGGGCCGTGTAGTCGGGTTGTTTGCTTTGCAAGCGCTGCCGCGCAGGCTGAATCTGGACTTTAAGGATCTAACGAGTGTCGGGCTTGCATTTACGAGTATCACCGGCACTGCAAAAATTAATGATGGTGTTGCTGATATACCTTTGCTTCAGCTTACCGGTCCGATCGGGGTTGTCGATATTATTGGTCAATCAGATCTGAATGCGGAAGAGTTTGATCAGCAAATTACCGTGCTTCCCAGAATCAGCGCAGCGCTGCCGGTTATTGGTGCTATATCCGCAGGGGCCACTGGCGGTATTGGTGTTCTGGTAGCTGCAGGTTTTCTCAAAGCTCTGGGCGTTGATTTCGATCGAATTGGTTTGAGATCGTATCGCCTGACAGGGCCTTGGTTAACGCCTTTGTTTACACCCATGTCCATTGATCTGATAAGGCGTCGCTAACGATGCCATCTATCGCTATCAAGCCAAGGTCACGGGATTGTCGTCGTCAGGTTTTGACAACATTACGCTTTGTCATGTCTATGGTTCTGATGCACAGGCACATCAAGATCTGATCAATGATGAGTATGGCTTATCAGCCGAACGTGCAGAGGCATGCATTGAGGAGTATGCGCGCCTGCGCAAGGGGGGTGGCTGGATGTGCTGAAACCCTACCTTAAGTAATCAGACGTCCACTACAATGGGGGCGTTAACGGAATCGCCCAAAGCGGTGCACCGACCTTCTCGGAGGTAAACCAGATGGCACGCCCTGGTGAAACACTCAAGGCTTCAGCTTGTGCCAGTGCATGTTGGGTTACCCGCTTTGCGGGCAAGCTGAACGCGTTAGCCCAGCTCTGGTTGCTTTGTTTTCTAACGCTCAATACTTCACGGTAGGTGAGAATGTAGGCGGTTTCGCTGGAGGCGTCGAACGCCATAGCCGTTGGGTGAGATAAGTCAACGCCAGCAACAGCCGCAGCTAGTCTGGCTTCTAGTCCAAGGGAGCGCAATGGCATAGTGCCCACCCGCCGGGCGGTGAGGACACTCGTTGAAATGGCCGAAAGATCTTCTGGTATATCCAGTCGGTAGACACCGTTTGGTGTACGTCCCAAAGCACTGACAGGCTCTTTGCTTAGCAGGTAGAAGGAATTTCCATAGGCCGCAATTGCTTCGACATTGCGTGGGCCGTCATCAAAGTTGAATGTAACGGTAAAGGTAGGCTCAAGCGTATCAATAGTTGACGGGATGGTAGGTTCTGCCAATAGATACAGCGTTGATTGCTGTTGTGTTCTGAGGTTATCGCCGGTATCACCGATTGCTAGATAGTTTGCTCCGTTCAGTTGTATTTGTGCCAGATCTTCCCAATCACGATTTTTGGCATTGACGGTCCACTGGTGTCTCAGTTGGCCTGTTTCATCCAGGGCATACAGCGTCGGACTGTTCCCACTGTCGTTAATAGCGTAGAGCACACCTGGATAGCTGTTTGATGCGCTCAATCCACTGATCTCACTGAGTTCTGAATTATCCAGCGATCCGGTTTTGCCTTTGTGTTTAATACTGAGCGCTTGTGGCCAGTCGGCGTCCGGCACTGGCTGGTTCAAGTTTGTTGATTCCACTTTGTCTAGAGCTTGCGGGGCAGTTGCCGAGGGCAATGTCTGAGTGGGGGTTACACCTGGATTCACATCACCAGGCGCTGCATTGATTTGAGGGGAGATGGCAGGGTTAGAGCCATCCGCGGTGATCTCATCAGATTGTGTCAGGCTCTGCTGATCAGGCTGCTGAGCGGTTACGGCACATCCACCAAGCCACAGGCCTACCACCATCCCCAGCACGCCATGTGCGGCATGTGAGGGCTTGTTAATACTCTTCATCTGGATCGGTGCTGATTTGTGCGCGGATTGCCTTGAATAACTGCCTCGCTGCTGCTGGTGAACGGCGGGCTTTACGCTCTTTAAGCGCTTGTTGCTGGAGGTGCCGAAACTGTTGTCTGTCAGCTGACTTGAATTCGGTGAGAAAGGTGGTTAACGCATCTTTTGCGGACTCCTCCTCGGCATCGCCCAACAGTCTGTCACGCCATTGCTCAATGAGGTGCAAGGTGATGGTATTAGCGCGCGCAGCCTGTCGTAGCTTCTCTAGAGCCGCTTCGATCGGCTCTACGTCCACGTGTCGGAGGCGCTTGGCCAGAAAGCCCAGCTGTCGCTTGCGCGCGCCGTTTGACTTGATGCGCGAATACTCCTCGATGGCTGAAGCAACATCATCAGGGAGCGGCACAGTGGCTAACTCACTGTTAGCTAGCTCTGTCAGTCGGGTGCCAAGATCACGCACCGCATCCGCGTCACGCTTGCGTTGGCTTTTGCTGATCTCATCGTCCGTTAGCGGGTCGATGTGGTCATCGTCTTCTGAGATATCGTCAGATCTGGTTGATTCGTCGCCTGTCATTTGATTAAGTGCTGCTGTTTCCTAGGTGTTTTTCTCAAGATCTAACCATCAGATGGGCTTTTTGCCAACAAAGTCTGTTGTTTTCTTGCGACATAAGCGGTTTAATTACAGCAGACGTCAGATCTAGTTGGAAAGGGGTGTGTTTTGACGCTTCGCAAGGCAACGACAACGCGTTTCAATGGCAGAATCTATACAACAATGGACGATGATAGCGCCTTTACTCCTATGGGGTTCTATTGCGTGGGCGGATGAGTCTGCATTCACAGCTTCCAGCGCCGATCCCTTCAGCTTTGATGCGACCGATCTGGATGCTATCCAGTACACACGCTTCGAAAGTGATCATCCCGATGCCATCCACCTTGGTGCAAGCCGTAGTGTCGATCAGCCAATCGATTACCCGAGCCTGACCCACCAAACTCAGTTTTCTTTCAAACTGAAGTCCACGCTCCCCAGTTTCTCGCGCGAGGGCAAGTACGGGTTAGGTGCATTCGATGCGCCCAGACTGGATATCAAAAGCGGTTTGTCAGAATCAATATTGGTTGCACCTCACGCTGATCATCTGCTTGATGGGCTGCAATACTCCGCTGGTTTACGTCTTGAATACGACGATGAGCACATCGACGGAACAGCTTATGTTAGCTCTAGCCTGTTAGGGCTCTCTTACGGGCGACTTGGACGCCTCTGGTATGGCGCTATTGACGTCAATCTAGAGCAATTCTCGTCTGACAGACCAGGGGCAGAAGGTTATGACGTGCTGTCACTGGACGTTACCACAGGCCGGCGCCTTGGCATTACGGGGCTAGATGCCAATTCGCCGTTATGGATGTTGTCTGTGCAAGGCAACCTTGATATGGATGAGCGCAATAGCAACGAAGATTTGAACGCCAGCAGTGCCTGGTTCATCAATCCCAGCCTGTTCTGGCAACAGCCGGGCTTCATGTTCTCGGCTCAGATGCAAGTTCCGCTTGAATTCGAGACGCTCGATGATGAGGGCGAGCCTGACTACCGCCTTAGAGCTGTGTTCGAGAAGCAATTCAAATAAGCCAGCCACGCCAGCTTGTTTTGAGTCTTGACGGTTGGTTATTCTGAGCCAGGCGGGTTAATCGATGCTGATATTTTTGACTTGATTGGTCAGTTTGAGTAAATTCATCCGAGCAACAAGCTCACCGCGTTTTCTGTGTTCAATCTTTACGGGAACGTAGTCCAATGAAGGGGCAAACCAGGTAATGGTTTGACGACTACCTCCACCAGCGTTCTGATTTAATACGCGTACAGTTTCAATTTTGCCTAATGGCGTATTAAGTAATTCTGTTCCAATATTCTCAAAAGCTACTTTTTTTTGCCGGCCGGTATCAACGACAACAAGCTCTGCGGATACAAAGCTGCCACGCAGCGCATTCATCATTAATAGAGTGGAAGAGAGTCTGTCAATAATCGGTTCATCGAACGACTCGGTGGTTTGTTTGCCTCTATAGGAGTGTGTAACACTCTTCTCAGCCCAGTTAAAGGTGGCATCCACGGCACGTCGTCGCTCATCATCTTGGCGAAACGTATAGTTTTGCGGCTGAATCATTAGCTTGCCTTGCGCTTGCTCAAGCGTAAAGGTGCTGACCTCATTGATTTTACCCTTGCCGGCGATCTTGAGAATGCCTCGAGGTTTTGTACTCAGGCTGTAGGTCCACAGCCCATCCTGTTCGGTGAGCGATAGCTGGGCGGTTCCCGCATTGATCAAATGGTTGCCAACCTCGTATTCCACCTCGAAAGGGGCGATATCGCCAGGCTCAACCAGTTGGTCATTGGCACTTGCGGCACCGCTCATACAGGCCAGAGCACTCGCACATAAGACGATAACGGCCGAGCGCAGACGAACGTACTTATGAGGTGTCAGCTTCACATCGGGCCGGAGGTTAGCTGCAGTTCGAAGGACAGAGCATTGCACAAGGGTCATGAGGCAGTCCTGAAAGTCGATATGAGTAAGAAAGCGGGGCCACATAGTGTAGCTGCCGAGCTGGACTGTTTAGTCGAAAGGGGTATTCACACAGTGTTTCAAGGCTGTTACATACAGCGTGTGTTCATGTGTAATTACCCGCTGCGCCAGCTCCAACGGTGTGTCACCAGACAATATTGGCACACGCACTTGCGCTAGAACCGGACCTGCATCCAGTTCTGAGGTTACTAAATGCACACTAGCCCCCGCTTCGCTATCGCCCGCTGCGATGGCGCGCGCGTGAGTGTCGAGCCCGGGGTAGAGTGGCAGTAGAGATGGATGGATGTTAATGATTCTCCCTTCCCACCTTTCTACAAAAACGCTTCCGAGAATTCTCATAAACCCCGCCAGAACTATCCAGTCGGGATTAACGAGTTCTAGCCTTTTTTGCAGTTCGGCGTCGAAGTTGGCGCGAGAGGTAAATGTCGTGTGGTCTATGGCCTCTGTCGCAATGCCTTTGGTCTTTGCAAATTCAAGGCCCGGCGCATCAGGTCGGTTGCTCAGTACCAGAGCAATGTCTGCCTGCAGTTCGCCGCTAGCGCAGGCATCAGCAATTGCCAGCATGTTCGATCCACGGCCCGAGATCAGGATTGCAAGCTTTTTCCGTTTCTGTTGTCCGGTAACAGGCTTAGTCATTGTTTTGAGCGGGCATATGGATTGTCAGCAAACATCGGGAACTTAGACATCAGTGCCATCACACGTAGCGAACGGCACTCGCCACGCTGCTGCCCTGGATAGTGCCGATGGTCATGGCTGTCTCGCCTGCAGCCTCCAACGTCTCTAGTACAGCATGTTGTGACGCACTGTCGACGACCACGACCATACCGACGCCACAGTTAAACGTTTTCAATAGTTCCTGATCGGTTATGTTGCCGGCGTCCTGCAGCCACTTGAATACGTTGGGTAATTGCCAGCTGTTTCGATCGATAAGTGCCTCAGTGCCTTCGGGTAAGACGCGTGGGATGTTCTCGGTAAGCCCGCCGCCTGTGATGTGAGCAATGGCATGGATATCGTGTTGGGCAATGAGTGCTGCCACAGCTTTCGCATAGATTCGGGTGGGTGCCAGAAGCGCCTGGCCCAAGGTGCTGTCATCCATGGGCTCGCCAAGGTTTTTACCCTCAAGAAGTTTCCTGATTAGCGAGTAGCCGTTTGAGTGTGGACCTGACGATGCCAAGGCAATAATGCTGTCTCCCTCACCAACTTTACTACCATCGATAATGGCTGATTTTTCGACAACCCCAACAGCAAACCCTGCTAGATCGTAGTCGTCTTTCGCATACATGCCGGGCATCTCAGCGGTCTCACCACCGAGTAATGCGGCGCCTGATTGCAAGCAGCCTTCGACGATGCCACTGATGACATCTTGCGCCTGATCCACATTCAGCTTAGCAGTGGCGTAGTAGTCCAGAAACCACAAGGGTTCGGCTCCGCACACGATAATGTCATTGACACACATGGCGACAAGATCAATGCCGATGGTGTCGTGGATACCCAGCTCTATGGCCAGTTTGAGTTTGGTCCCTACACCGTCTGCGCCGGATACCATAACGGGCTGGCGATAACGATCCACGGGTAATTCAAATAGCCCCCCAAAACCCCCGATGCCACCCAGGACACCTTCCCGTTGGGTGCGAGCCACAAGCGGCTTGATACGCTCAACCAGTGTGTTGCCAGCGTCGATATCAACGCCAGCGTCTGCGTAGGTCATGGTAGAGGCGTTAGCTGATTCAGAATTTAATTGGGTTTTTTGTGTCATTTTTGTCGTTCAAAATGCCCACTAGAGGCAGAGCCGCGGGACGTTCAATGATACGCTAATGACTGGCGCAGTTTGCGTACGTCTTGCCCGAGCCTCCCTGGACAGTCAATGAATTCTGTAAAGCGTTATTCACACCTGTTGTTCGCACTTGTCATATTGCAGTCACTGGTATTGGTTTCTGTGTCCAATACGGTGCAGGCGCAGACTGATGCCTACACCATCGAAGTAGCCGTTATGGAGCGCAGCTCCGATGAGCAGCAGGATGCTTATATGGCAGGGCTGCGACGTATATTGCTCAATAACAGCGGCGACAAGACCATCCTTAATCGGGATCTTATCCGGCAAGGGCTGAAAAAAGCCGAGGATTACGTGCAATCGTTCTCCTATCGCAGGCCCCCGCTAGGCACCGTTATAAGCGCCGAGACCCCCATCACGCGCTCAGTTCAGCTCAGCGGCCAGGCAACACAACTTATGCTGGTCAGTTTTGATCGTGTTCTGGTCAACCAGCTTATTAGTGAATCGGCACCCGCTAACGTCAGCAGAGAGGAGGAAGACGAGCCGGCACCTGCTGTGGCGAGTAATTCTGCATTGGTCTGGATTGTGATCAATGATCAGGACAGGAACATACTGATCAGCGATCCCGCCGCTGCCAACGTGCAGCAACGTGCGCGCGAGATTGCCGGTGCTGCTGGCATTTCATTGGTATACCCCACTGGTGACGAGGAGGATCAACAGATATTGAGTGTGGAAGCTATTGAGACTCAAACGTTTTTGGAGGAAAGCTTGAACGCAGCCTCTGAGCGTTATAGACAGGACACGCTGTTGATCGGTCATATGAGCCGTCTTGACGGTAGCGGTTGGCGCGGTACGTGGACTCGAGTCTTTGGCGAACAACAGCAGCAAGCGCAGTTTGATACCAACAGCCTTGATGAAGGCTTGAAAGCCGGACTTGGAGTGCTCAATTCTGTGGCTCAGATTGATGAAACCTTTCGTTACGGTGGCACGGCTTCCTCCGATACGGAAGGTCTGGTGTGGGTGGGGTCGCTGGATTCCACTGAGGACTATGCCCGTGTGATCAGTTTTTTCAACGATCTCGATACGGTTGCCTCGGTTTATCCTAAAGAGGTGCAGGCAACCTCCATGGTGTTCTCTGTTGTGCCACGCAGTGCGCTGGTGGATATCCAGTCTGCGTTGTTTGATGTCCCCTGGTTGCAGAGAACTGCGCCGCCTGCAGAAAGTGGCCCCGGTTCATTGGCGCGCAACGCTGATCTGGCTATCGAATACACCCAATAGCCACGTCTGGATAGTGCTCAGCTGATGCATGCTCACCCACAAATGCCGCTGTCGCTTGATACAGCGCCAGCAACCTCCTTCGACAGCTTTCATGTTGACGACCACAATGTACTGACGCGTAATGCGGTGCAGTCTTTCGTTCGTGGTGAACTTGATGATGTTCAGTTGTACGTATGGGGTGACACGGGCACCGGTAAAACCCACCTGCTCAGCGCAGCCTGTAACGACTACAACCGCAGGGGTTATCGGGTGGCGTACCTACCTGGCGAAATGGTGAATCACAGCGGTTCCCTGGTGGGCATGGAGCACGTTGATTTTCTGTGTATTGATGATTTGCAGCGGCTTGATCATGCTGCCGAGATCGATCTGTTCAATCTGATCAACCGGTGCAGAGCGGCAGGCACACAGTTGCTGGTGGCTGCTGATCGACCTGTGGATGCGCTGGGGCTTGTATTACCTGATCTGCAAACCCGATTGACATGGGGGCTGATATGCCGGTTACAGCCATTGAGTGAAGAGGGCTTGCGCTGTGCGGTTCGTACTGAAATAGAACAGCGCTCATTGAAAGTCAGTGATGATGTGCTCGTTTATATACTCAAGCATTTTCCCAGGCGCATGAACATACTCAAACAGGTGGTGGATAAACTGGACGAGGTGTCATTGATGGAACAGAGAGGAATAACTGTGCCGTTTATTAAAACGGTGTTTGGCGAAGCCGAGCTTGCCGCACTGGCGGATCGTATTCGTTAGGGGGCTGGTTTTACACCCCGCCTCAAGCGTCCACGCTACAGGCAAACCCTTCATCTTTGTCATGTCTATGATCTGACCGCTTTGCGGCTCTGCGTGCTCAAAACACTATCTACAAGAGGCTTTTTGGTCGGCGCCAAAGCCGTAGTATTTGCAATACCAGCGAGAACGGATGTGGTGGCTTCGGTTGGAATGCCACCAGTGTTGGTCTGAATATTCAGAGGTCACTGAACAATTTGCGTACAAATCCATGTGCAGATTTGACGACTGTGTTATCTTTTAGATGGGAATTAAGTCCCAGTGTTGTTTTAATCTGCACGTGGCAAGTAAAATCTACTGGCCAAACAGTCATTGTTAGCACTACTAGGCAATGTGTTTAGCGGCGTGTGCGTTCCTAAGGTACAAGGGGGGGATGGCCCAATGCCATTGACAAGTGTGTTGCAAAGCGGCGGTGTGGCAGCAAAGCCAATAGCAAGATTATTGTTCGCCATCATTTTAGTAGCACTTTCGCTTGCGAACACCCTGCCTATCGCGTCCGCAGCCGATAGCGAACCCAGTACCGACGCCGGCAATGCCGACTGTAATCTGGACAACGAGAACGACAGTTGCTCACCCGATGACACCGTCGGCGATGTAGGCAGTGTCGGTGCCTCCAACCTGCCATCGGCCAGGGCTGGTAATCCCATCAATCTGATGACGGGCAACAAGTCCCAGAAAGAGACGGACTTTGCTATCCCGGGTGCCATG
>JALZVU010000217.1 GCA_023301795.1 Granulosicoccus sp. | reverse complement strand
AAGGGAGTTTGGTCGACATGTTTTGGTCATCATCCGCTGAAAAAAAACTGACGCTTCAAGCGCCAGCTTCTGAAAAGCTCCGAAAACAACCCCGGACAACCTGAGTAAAGCGCTTATACCAAAGATTAACCTAGCGAACGCTACATGTACATACTGTCAAGCGACGCGTCGACCTTTCCACCTGACTTTTGTGGTGAATGAGCTAATAGATCTGCCGTCAAGAATCCCGAACTGTACAGTCCGGGGCAGATAATATTCAACTCAACAAGGGTGCTGGAGTCACCTTCACAATCTCGTCATACGTGGTCTTGCCCTGCGCAACCTTGTTCAGACCGCTCACCCGCATTGGCCGCATACCCTCTTTATATGCCTGCCTGCGCAGATCTTCCAGATGAACTGTTGGCGTTATCATTTCTTTGACATTTGGCGACATCTGCAGCAATTCATAAATTCCGGCACGTCCTAAAAATCCTGAATTTCGGCATTCCAGACACCCTACTGGCTGGTTAATGAATTCAGGTGCAGCGCTTTTCCAAGGAGCCATCAGCTCTTTCCAACGCGCCTCGTCCGCATCGGCCTTTGCCACGCAGTGGGGACAAAAAGTGCGCACCAGACGCTGCGCGACCACGCCAATCAACGTAGAACGGATAAGATAGTAAGGAACACCCAACTCTAACAGACGCGTTACCGCAGAGGCGGCATCATTCGTATGCAATGTGGACAAGACAAGATGGCCTGTTAACGCAGCTTGCACAGCCATTTGCGCGGTTTCAAGATCACGGATTTCACCCACCATGATAATGTCCGGATCCTGTCGCAACAGCGTACGGACACCAGACGCAAAATCCAGCTCTATGTTGTGCTGCACTTGCATCTGGTTAAACGCAGGCACCACCAGCTCGATAGGATCCTCTATCGTGCACACGTTTACATCAGGTGTTGCCAGCTGCTGAAGCGAGCTATACAGCGTGGTGGTTTTCCCCGAACCCGTAGGACCTGTTACCAGCAGTATGCCGTTGGGCTGTTGAATCATGGAGTTCCAGATTCCCGCTTCGCGCTGGTCAAATCCCAACTGGCTCTGATCACGCAGTAATACTTCCGGATCAAAAACACGCATAACCATCTTTTCGCCAAAGGCGGTTGGCATGGTGGACATTCTCAGCTCCACCTCTTTACCTTCGTTATTACGTGTTTTCAATCGGCCATCTTGCGGACGTCGTTTTTCAGCCACATCCAGACGTCCAAGAATTTTCAGACGACTGGTAACAGCAGCCATAACTGCTGCAGGCATGTCATAGACCTGCTGCATGACGCCATCAATACGAAAACGCACCGCTCCAGTCTCACGACGTGGCTCCAGATGAATATCACTGGCGCGCTGCTCGTACGCGTATTGCAGCAGCCAATCCACCAGACTCACCACATGACTATCGTTAGCTTCTAACTTGCCGTGACGTCCCAGCTCCATTAGCTGTTCCAGATTCTGCACAGCACTGGACTGGATTCTTTGATCTTTATTAGCACCCAGCACAGACTTTGAAACCGAGTACAGCTCTTGCAGGTAGCGCTTGATATCTTTCGGGTTGCAGATAACCAGCTGGATATCCTTGTTTAGTACCCGCTGTAGCTCATTCTGCCATTCGAGAAAAAATGGCTCTGCGGTGCCAAACACAACATGCTTATCATTCACCTCAATACAGATTATATTGAAGCGCGAGGCATAGGCATGTGAGGTCACCGAGGTTACTGCCGGTACGTCAATTTTCAAAGGATCAATACGCGTCCAAGGCAGATCAACTTTTTTGGATAACCAACGCGTCAGAAAATCCAGGTCAATCTTTTCGTCCGCATTTCGGGCATTGACCCAACCGCTGCCAGCGATCCGTTCCAAAGGACTCGCCACTTGCCGCCCTTTGTCAGGCTTGGAGATGGACCTGAGCAGAGAGCAATTGGTCTCATCAATGAGCCCATCAATCAGCAAACCATCAAGCACGGCTTCCAGTTCGAGCTTTCCCGTAGCAGGATCGGCAAAACGCTTAGCATTTTCTATCAGCACGTGGCATTCACTTGTTTTTATTATTATGGTGCGGTTAGCGGCGTAACCTGCCAACCCGTGAATGCAGGGTGGGCAAGTTCAAGTCCACGTCACGAAGTGCGCAACAGATGTGACACACTGCATGAACCGGACATGGGGTAATCGAGTAACAATGCACATTGTAGGGCTGCACTGATTCACACTGTGGTGAAGGCTGGTAAGGCGCTGCACCCAACGCCTGAAGCGTACAAACTGAATCAACTGCTCCACACTCTGTGCCCGAACTTCACGATCGCCCGTCAGCCACATCACACGCAGTAAACACGCCCCGCGTTAAAATTTCCATACCGGACACAGGAACTTGATATCACCCGTGAGCAGCAACATCGACACAAAAAGGACAGACACTCTGGATACGGATAAAAAACAGGCTAACGTTCTGGTGGTGTATGACACCAATGGTGGCAACAGCTACCGGATGGCCCAGCTAATAGGCCGCGGCGTGGATTCCGTGAAGCACTGCACAGCTACTATTCGTGCGGTACCCAAAGTAGGCGACAAAACCGCAGAGCGACTGGCGGCTGTGCCAGAGCAAGGTGCACCTTATGTTCAGCATGAAGAATTGCCAGGGTGTGATGCTTTGATCCTGGGTGGACCCACGCATTTTGGCAATATGTCAGCCTCGCTAAAATATTTTCTGGATCAGAGCACCGAGTATTGGTTCCAGGGTGCGCTAGCGGGCAAACCTGCCGGCGTGTTCACATCAACAGGTAGCATGCACGGCGGGCAGGAAACCACTCTTCTCACCATGATGATTCCACTAATGCACCACGGCATGATTATCTGCGGGCTGCCTTACAACAACCCTGAACTCATGCAAACACAACGCGGAGGAACCCCGTACGGTGCCAGCCACGTATCAGGTGAAGCTGGCAACAGTGTGTTGAGCGATATGGAAGCCAGCTTGTGCAAAGCGCTGGGTGAGAGAATCGCCACTCTCGCGTTAAAGCTTAAAGTTTAGAGAATTGAGGTATTTATGAGCGCCCAGAAAAAGAAGCGTGAACCACGCTTTGAATCCCCAAAACATGCACGCATTGGTCGAGTCCTCACACTTATTGGCTACTTTGGACTGCTGGCGCTCATTGTTAACTGGTTCACTTGGCTTGCACCGCCAGAAAGAGTGCCTCGTTCAATGGTGTTGGCGGCGCTGTCTATCCCACTGTTGTTCCCGCTTCGCGGCATTATCCACTCACGCCGCTACACCCATCAATGGATTGGCTTTCTGAGCATGGCCTATTTCCTGATTGGTGTGGATGTCTGGTACAACCATCAAGCCTTAGAGCAGCTTCTGGGCATGAGCATGGTGATACTGAGTTTATGTCTCATGGTGGGCAGTAGCATGTATGCGCGCTACACGCCAACACCACTTGATCAACTCAAACCGCCACCGGAGGACTAGGGAGCGATAGTGGTGAACGCCAGCCTTTCAAAGAGACAAAGAAGATCGTCACCATCAGTCCGGGAGCCATTTGAACAGCGTGTTGATACAGCCGCACTGGCGATCGGATTAGCCGTTGATGCAGATGCCGAAGGTGAGTTAAGGGTATGTGCTAAAACGCTAGTTCGTCGTAGCGTTTGTGAAAGATGAAACAGGTGGCTTTGTGCTGCCTTTTTTAAACGCCTGGAAAACGATTCTTCACAGGCGATAGCCAAAACCGTCATACGAATTGACACTGATTAATGGGGTCGACACTATTACTCTTGGTGGCCGAAATTGTGATGCCAGTGTGACAAACGTTATTTTGGCTATGACGCCAGTGTGGAAATAGGCCAAATGCTATGACGAATAATTTGGCGCAAAATCTGGTTTGAGTGCGCCGCGCAACACCCTATAGAAAATGATTCGGCTCAATTTATAATTGGAGTCTGTCATTCAACACCGACTACTAACATTACTTGAATTCACTAGCTGTTGTTGAACTGACCCAAACATCCTCGCCTTTGCAAAGAAACGGAACGAGCCGTTCAATATACCAACTAAAATCCGTGCATCCTGACAGAGCCAGCCTGCGACGATTGATCGATGCGCTGAACGATAGCGATTGTGATGCTAAAAAAACCAGACTGCCGCCTATATTATCTGGCTGGATCGTTAATACGATACCAACAACTTCATTAGCATTCTGCTTTTCTATGAACAAACTATGAATATCAGATAGGGTCAGAGGAGCTTTCTGCCAATCAAAGTCTCCCGAATCTCCCACTGGTAAATACATCACGCCACCGTGATCATCAGTAGTCCAACCACCCTCAATCAGACGCTCAAAAATCGCCAAAGGGGTAGTTAGAGAAGCAAGACCCTGCAATTTAAAGTCTATATGAGCTGACGTAGACACTACTACTCCCCTGCGTAACCAAGTATCGAATTATTATACTGACACCTCAGTTACACTAACATTGAGCTGCCTTGGAGTGTCCTAATAATGCTCAAAATATTTAATACCTTTACTGGTAAGCCAATCTTTTGCATAGTCCGGAATTGGCGTGTTCGAATGCAACTCATATGAAGCACCATTGCTGCGCGCTATTGAAAGTCTAGACCCCATGTCAGACTTAAATTTATCAAAGCCGGGACCAGGTGTAGCAATATCTTCCCAATATCGACCTGATTTTGCTTCAAGCCAACGATCTCCTATTCGTCCGTCGAAATCTCTACCACCAGAGGAAAAACTGCTTTCACCACCTAGTTTGTTTTTAAGGAAATTCTCAAACTCGACGCCAATGAGACCAGTGGGTCTGGGACTAGGCGAATGATCCTTTCGGTTGTAGTATCGATACTTCTGTGTTAAGTGATCCCATGCTTCATAAACCTCTTCACCACCAACCGGGTCTCTCCAGACTGGATGGCCATGCGTGGTGTCGCTAACACGTTCACTAAAGTAGTCAGGCCTATTATCAAAACAAACATTATGAACCCACACCCCTGCCGCTGATCCATCACCCGACACGTAGTACGTCGAGTACCCATCAACCGTCAGGTTGTAGGCATCTAGCTCTACCGACTCAATGTCGGTACTAACCACTCGCTGCCACTGATCATCAGAGCCCAGCAATTCATAACCTGCCTGCAGATGCTGGGCATCCACCCAGGCACCGTTCTCTATCTCTCCTGCATACACATGACCTTCGGCAGCAACTGTTAACAGCACGCCTGCGGCCACTCGGGCAAAGAACGGATGGATTCGGTTGGACACCAGCGTGTGCTCGCCGCCCTTGTTATCTCTTACCGTGGTATGAACCGTCTCTTCATAAGTATTGCTGTACTGCGCCAGCACACCTTTCCAGCCGCTTTCACCAGTTTGCTCGCTTCGCGACCAAACCTGATCTTGTCCTGCCTGGATATCACGGATCGGCACATAGCCGTCACGCGCCAGTACTAGCGTATCCCCATCAAACGAGCAACGCCCGGGTCTGTTGGGGAACTTGAATACATCCGATAGTTTGTTGATGACCCTGCCAATACCGAACGTTGTCACGTTGCTCAATACGCCACTAGCCAGACTGGTGACTTTGTCGAACATCTCATCGGCGCTACGCTTCAGTGCGGCACAATCAGTATGCGGTGTGCCATAGATACTCACGCCAATCGAGATAATGTCGTAGAGGAACTTTACCCCCTCGAAGCCTGTGGCCCACAACGCAGCAACTCCCACCGCACTGGCAGCACTGGCAAGCGCACCGACTGCCACGGGTAACGCCGCACCGCCACTCACGGCCGCCGCGGTTCCTAACGCGACACCCGCCGCCACCGCAATGCCAGCCATTACCACGGCTGCCCCCACCAGATCATCTTTGAACTTCTCAAACACCGCTTTAGTGCCTTCATCCACTAGCTTAGCGGCAACATGCTCCATCACGTACTCCAGCTTGCTGGCAAACGATGCATCCGGTTTCTGTATCAACGGAGCTGCGTCGGGATCGGTAGCCAGACCCAGGACATCCGCGAGCATCGTTGGTAATCCTTCCGCATAGGCGTAGGTATTGATTCCACCTTCGAGCCCGATCGGGTCGCTCGTCAGGTAACGTCCCGTCGCCGGATCGTAGTCGCGGAAACGGTTGTAGTGCGTACCCGTCTCTGCATCAAAATACTGACCCGGTAGACGCAGGCTCAGCGGCTCATCCGCTATTAACAAGGTAGCTGCACCAAAGGGG
>JALZVU010000216.1 GCA_023301795.1 Granulosicoccus sp. | reverse complement strand
GGGGTAGGATTCGAACCTACGACCTTCGGGTTATGAGCCCGACGAGCTGCCAGACTGCTCCACCCCGCACCTGTGCTGACCTGAGGAAGTATAAAGCCGCTGCATATTAGATACAACCGTTTATGGCAACTTTATGAAAATAAAATGATAGCCTGTGCTCATGGGACAAATAAAAGACAAGGCAGCGCGTGCGCTGGACAAGGCGAAGGCCTTAGGTGATGAGCGCAATCGTATATTCGTTGAGCTCAATGAGGCAAGAATACTTGCAGATGCAGCCGCGCTTGATGCCGCTCGTGGAAGCAATCAGTCTTTGCCGCTCTATGGTTTAACGGTATCCATCAAGGATCTCTTCAATGAGGCGGGTAAACGGACCACGGCAGGGTCAAAGGTGTTGGCCAACGTGCAACCTGCGCGGCATGATGCAGAGGTTATTGCCAGACTGAAGGCTGCAGGTGCACTGACCTTCGGACGCACAAGCCAGACAGAGTTCGCCTACTCAGGCGTAGGGCAAAACCCTCACCACGGCACACCTGGCTGCATCTTCGATAAAACACTAGTGCCGGGTGGCAGTTCATCAGGCGCCGGTCTGAGTGTGGCGCACGGTTTATGTGACATCGCTATGGGAACTGATACCGGCGGCTCTGTTCGTCTGCCAGCAGCTATCAACGGCCTATATGGCTTCAAGCCGTCGGCTCAAACTGTCTCTCTGGAAGGCGTTCATCCTCTTTCACCTAGCTATGACAGCATCGGTCCGCTGGCAGGGTCATTGGAACTTGTCATCACGACTCTGAACGTCATTCGCAGTGAGCCACTAGAGGCAGCTATTCCTGATCGCCCTTTGAAGCTTGCAATACCCGAAGACACTTTCACCGACGACCTTGATGAGACCGTTGCATTGGCATTTCATGAGGCGGTACAAAAGCTAAGTGACGCTGGACACGAGATTCATCTGGTGTCTTTCACAGAGCTTGTCGATCTTACGCGTGCGCTAAGACTTACCGTATCCGCCGAGGCTCAAGCGTTCTACCAGGACTATCTGGAGGCTCTCAAAACCGACGGCGATCCACATGTCCTGGCTCGCCTACATCAATCAGACGGACTGACAGCTGCAGATATCGCAAAGCTGCACGAAGATCGGCAGACTGCAATAACACTGTTCAATGAGAGGCTTGCACCGTTTGATGCGCTGCTGGCTCCAACAGTTAAATGCGAACGGCAGAGTATTGCCAGAGCTGAGACAGATTTTGATGCCGTCAATGGTGCGATGCTTCGCAACACCACTTATATCAATCTGGTGGACGGCTGCGGAATGAATATACCCACAGCCAGAGCAGACATGCCACCGGCTGCACTAATGGTTTGCGGAGCAAACGGTCAGGATGAAGCTGTGTTGGCCGCTTGCAGGGTTATTGACCCGTTGGTTCGTTAAAACGGATGTGGCCAAAGCGGTCTAGTTGCTCAGCATCGTTTAACGATGATGCTGAGCCTACTTCCCCTACTTTCAAGCAAACGCAGCAATGCACGCTGCCATGATGAACCCGGGCGCAATACCTAAGGCAACCACTGCTAATCCATTGACTGCCAAGCCTGCTGTGACGTCCCCAGCGATCTCGATATCAACAGCATCGGTTGGCTCATCGAAGAACATGAACTTGATAACGCGCAGGTAGTAGAACGCACCCACTACCGACATGATGACACCGACAATGGCAAGCCAGGCAAAGCCTGCGCCTACTGCCGCCTGAAGCACGGAAAGTTTAGCGTAAAAACCAACCAACGGAGGCACACCGGCCAGCGAGATCATGGAAACCGACATTATGGTGGCCAGAAAAGCGTTTCGCTTACCCAAACCTGCCAGATCTTCCAGCGTGTCAGCCTCATGGCCCTCGCGGGATATAGCCAACAGAACACCGAACGCTGCCAGAGTGGTAAACGCGTAAGTAATGGCGTAGAACATGGCCGCGCTATAGCCGTCGTTTGTGACACCCACAATTCCCATCAGCAAGAAGCCAACGTGGGAGATCGTGCTGTAGGCCAGCATGCGCTTGATGTTGGTCTGCGCGATAGCAATCAGGTTACCGACAACCATCGACAATGCCGCCATGATCGCCAGCATCTGCTGCCAGTCAGCACTCAATGTTTCAAGGCCACCAACTAGCAAACGGATAAGCATGGCAAAAGCGGCGATCTTGGGTGCAGTAGAGATGAACATCGTCACCGACGTTGGAGCACCTTCGTACACGTCAGGCACCCACATGTGGAACGGTACCGCGCCAAGCTTAAAGGCAATGCCCACGATGAGGAACGTGAGGCCAAAGCGTGCACCGATAGTGCGCTCTGCAGACAGTGTTTCAGAAGACGTACCCGCAAGAATGTCAGCGATCACGTGCAGATCAAGAGAGCCCGTGGCGCCGTAGATCATGCTCATGCCGTACAGCAACATGCCCGATGCCAAAGCACCCAGTACGAAATACTTCATGGCAGCTTCCGCCGCGCGGCTATTGTCGCGATGCAACGCTACCAGCGCATACTGCGACAGTGCCAACAGCTCCAGACCCAGATAGATCGTCAGCATGTGTGTGGCTGACACCATGATCATCATGCCGGCTACCGCGAACAAGCAAAGCACGAAGTATTCATGGCGCTGGATCTTGCGCTCACCAACGTAGTCGCGTGAGTACAGGAAGATACCGATAGCCACAACCAGTATCCAGGTTTTCAACGTGGCGCTTAACGAATCAATGGTGTAAGCGCCGCTCATGCCGGTTACAGTCTCATCGCCAATCTGCGCGAACGACATGATGAGAGTTACGACCAATGTCGCTTGCGAAAGCCAATATACCGTGTTCGACTTTGGCTTTACGAACAAACCGATAATCAGCACCGCACAGGTAGCTGACAGCAGAAAGATCTCAGGTATTGCGATTTGCAGATTATCCATGAGTCTCTCAGTACTTAGCCGTTGATATGTGTTGCACGAGGTTTTCAACCGATGCGTGCATAACGTGACCGATCATGTTGGGATACACGCCAATAAGCAGAACGAAAAATGCAAGCAGTCCAAGCATCCAGAACTCACGTCGGTTGATGTCGGTGAGCGCTGCCACCTTGTCATTACCGATAGGTCCCATGATGACGCGCTTAACCATCCACAAGGTGTAAGCCGCGCCCAGAATGAGCGTCAACGCTGCGAGGAAGGCAATCCAGAAATTGGCTTTAAAACTTGCCAGGATAACCATGAATTCACCGACGAACCCAGATGTGCCAGGCAAGCCTGCATTCGCCATGGCGAAGAACACCATGAAAGCTGCGAATATCGGCATCGTGTTGATAACACCGCCGTAGTCAGCGATCTCCCGACTATGAATACGGTCGTACATGACACCCACACACAAGAACATGGCGGCAGAGATGAAGCCGTGTGAAATCATCTGAATGATAGCGCCTTCAATACCCAGCGCTACGCCTGCCATATCACCTTTGGCAATAAGCTGGAACGCAATGAAGATACCGAGCGTCACAAAACCCATATGGGAAATTGATGAGTAAGCAATGAGCTTTTTCATATCACGCTGAGCAAGTGCGACAAAGCCGATGTAGACCACCGCAACCAGCGAGATCACAATCATGAATGTGTCCATGCCCGCACTCGCGTCTGGTGCTACAGGTAGGCTGAATCGCAGAAAACCGTAGCCTCCCATTTTCAACATGATGGCTGCTAGCACCGCAGAACCTGCAGTCGGCGCTTCTACGTGAGCATCCGGCAACCAGGTGTGAACCGGCCACATGGGAATCTTGACCGCAAAAGCTGCCAGAAACGCCAGGAAGATCCAGAATTGTTGCTGCTCATTGAGTATCAGATTATGCAGATCCAGTACCGCAAAAGAGCCGCCCTCACGGTACATGTAGATGAGTGCGATCAGCATCATCACAGAACCCAAGAATGTGTAGAGGAAGAACTTTACCGTGGCATAGACGCGCTTTGGTCCACCCCAGATTCCAATGATCAGGAACATGGGTATGAGCGTAGCCTCAAAGAAGACATAGAACAGGATGGCGTCCATGGCAGAGAAAACGCCAATCATCAAACCCGTCATGATGGAGAAAGCACCCAGATAAACGGCCGGGCGATCTTTGATCACCTCCCAGGCAGATATCACGACAATCACGTTAATAATTGTTGTCAGTACTATCAGCGGCATTGAAATGCCATCCACGCCCAACGCGTAGTTGATGTCGAAAGAAGGCAGCCAGGCTACGTTCTCGGTGAACTGCATGGCAGCGGTGCTGGCATCAAACCCGAAATACAAGGGCAGACTCACCAGAAACGTCAGCACTGACGCCCCCATGGCAAGCTTGCGGCTTTTTTCGTTGCCGGCCACGATAATCACGATGCCCGCAATAATGGGTAACCAGATCGTCAGACTTAATATTGGAAAGCTCAAGGTTGCGTTCTCGATCGGGCTAAATGAACAGAAACCAGGTCAGCATGGCAAGCAGACCTAGAATCATGGCGAAGGCATAGTGAAACAACATACCGCTTTGCACGTTACGGGTAAGACCCGATAGCAGTCCTACTCCTTTGGCAGTGCCGTTAACAAGGGCACCATCAATAACAGCCATGTCGCCCTTCTCCCACAACTGCTTTCCAAGTCCGACACTACCGCGTGCAAATACAGCTTGGTTGAAATCATCAAAGCCGTACTTGTTGTCAAGAATGCGTCTCAGGAACCCAAGCTTGGAATCCAGAAAAGCAGGAATAGACGGCGCAAGGATGTAAAAGACGAAGGCTGTAATCACACCTGCAAAGGCGAGATAAACAGGCGGCGCATGGAAGGCGTGGCTGATGAACTGTATTGGACCGTGGTAAGCCTCACCTACTCTGGCTAGAACATCATGAGCCTCTGTGACGAAAATTATGTCTTTGAAGTAATCGCCAAATGCCACGCTGCTGACCGTAAAGAAACCGATCAACAAAGATGGGATGGCTAGCAGAATCAACGGAATGGTAACGACTCTGGGCGACTCTTTCGCATGATCGAAAGTGTGGTCGTCCATACGTGGCTTGCCGTGGAAAACCATGAAAAACAATCGGAACGAATAGAAGGCAGTGACAAAAACTCCACCCACTACAGCCCAGTAAGCGATGTGTGCACCGGGAATATTCGATGCGTGAACTGCTTCGATAATGATGTCTTTCGAGTAGAAACCTGAGAAGGCCGGAAAACCGATCAACGCCAGTGAGCCAATTAAAGACGTCCAGTAAGTAATCGGCATCTTCTTTCGGAGTCCACCCATTTTGCGAATGTCCTGCTCGTGATGCATGGCGATGATGACCGAACCTGCCGCAAGAAACAGTAGCGCTTTGAAGAACGCATGCGTCATCAGGTGGAACATGGCGGCAGAGTAAGCCGACACACCCAATGCCACAGTCATGTAGCCCAGCTGGGATAAGGTGGAATACGCAACAACACGCTTGATGTCGTTCTGCACCATACCAATGAGGCCCATGAAGAAGGCTGTAAAGGCACCGATAATTAAGATGAAGCTTAACGCCGTTTCTGACAATTCAAACATCGGAGACATGCGCGACACCATAAAGATACCCGCAGTTACCATCGTGGCTGCGTGAATCAAGGCAGAGATAGGTGTAGGACCTTCCATCGAATCAGGAAGCCAGACATGCAATGGCGCTTGCGCAGATTTACCCATGGCACCGATAAACAGCAAGATACACAGAACAGTGAGTACATCCCATTCAGCAGTGCCTACGATATTGATTGTCTGACCAACAAGCGTTGGAGCAGCTGCAAACGCATCCGTGTAAGCGAGACTGTTGGTGTACATCACGATGCCTGCAATACCCAGTACAAAGCCGAAGTCACCCACGCGATTCACCAAGAAGGCTTTCATGTTGGCAAAAATGGCCGTCTCTTTCTTATAGTAAAAACCGATAAGTAGATAAGAGACCGTGCCTACAGCTTCCCAACCAAAGAAAAGCTGGAGGAAGTTGTTGGACATCACCAGCATCAGCATAGAGAAGGTGAACAAAGAGATATAACAGAAAAAGCGCTGATAGCCGTCATCATCTTCCATATAACCGATGGTGTAGATGTGCACCATTAGGGAGACGAAGTTGACCACCAACAACATCATGACTGTCAGGTTATCCACCATGAAGCCAATCTCGAAGCGGATGTTGCCACTCACGAGCCAGGTGTACAGATTTTCATTGAACGTCGGTGCACCGCCCACCACAACGTGGAAGAACGCAATCACCGACAAAGCCAGCGAGAATGCCACACCGGCAATCGTCACTCTGTGCGAATTGACGCGACCAATCTTACGTCCATACAAGCCCGTGGCAATAGCTGCCAGCAGAGGGGCCAGAGGGATGAGTGTATAAAATAGCTTCACTTGCTCTAGCCCTTCAATGCGTCGAGATCGGCGACGTTAATCGTCGAACGGTTGCGGAACAGCACAACCAGAATTGCCAGGCCAATAGCAGCTTCCGCTGCGGCCACGGTGAGAATGAAGAACACGAATATCTGCCCTGCTCCATCACCCAGAAAGTGTGAGAAAGCGACGAAGTTAATATTCACAGATAACAGCATCAGCTCTATGCACATCAGCAAGATGATGACGTTCTTTCGATTCAGAAATATACCGACAACACTCAGGCAAAACAGAATTGCCCCTAGAGCCAGATAATGAGACAGTGTGATCATAGTCTTTACCCTTAGCTGCGTTCTTCAGACGGCATCTGGACCACACGCAGGCGACCCTCCTTGGACGCGCCCACTTGTTCGGCAGGTGCCTGATACTTGGTGTTAGGTCTACGGCGCATTGTCAACGAGATAGCCGCAACGATAGCCACCAAAAGAATGATGGCGGCAATTTCAAACTGGAATAGATAGTTGTCATACAGCAGACGACCCAGCGTTTCGGTGTTGCTCAGTTCATCCGCCCCGACGCGCTCGGGAATCGGATACTGATCCGCTCTGAAGTACTTTTGCGTAATGAGAAATACCATCTCCACTAACATGATGACGCCGACGAGCAACCCGACAGGCAGGTATTTAACAAAACCCTCTCGCAGAGGCTCGACATTGACGTCAAGCATCATGACAACGAACAGGAACAGCACCATAACGGCACCCACATAAACAAGTACCAACGTGATGGCGAGAAACTCTGCCTCAAGCAGCAACCAGATAGCTGCACACGTAAAGAATGTCAGCACCAGAAACATCGCTGAGTGCACGGGATTACGGGAGGTGATAACACCTGTTGCCGCAAACACCATGATGGCTGCAAAAAAGTAGAAGATAAACAGTTCGAACGTCACAATGATTTTCTCGCCTTTAGCTGTTATGGAACCAGAGCTGTTGTGGGACTAGCGCTGTTAAAACGACTCAGCGGAACGCCGAGTCTGCAGCACGGTCGGCAGCAATCTGCGTCTCGTACTTGTCACCGATTGCCAGCAGCTTGTCTTTAGTCATGATCTGCTCACCACGATTTTCGAAATGATATTCGAAGATACGCGTCTCAACAATCGAATCGACAGGACATGCCTCTTCACAAAATCCGCAAAAAATGCACTTGAACAAGTCGATGTCGTAACGCGTAGTGCGTCGCGTACCGTCTTCGCGCTGGTCGGAATCAATCGTAATAGCCAGAGCCGGGCACACCGCTTCGCAAAGCTTGCAAGCAATACATCGCTCTTCGCCATTAGCATACCGACGCAGCGCATGTAGCCCTCTAAATCGATTAGATTGAGGCGTCTTTTCCTCTGGGTACTGAATGGTGATACTGCTGGACATGAAGTATCTGCCCGTCAGGCTCATGCCTTTCAAAAGCTCCCACAAAGTGAAGCTCTTGATGTATTTGCTGATCTGTCCTGTCATTTTAAATTCCGCCTGAGCGAACCGTGCTAAACCACGGTCCTACTTCAAAATAGATGGCAAAAGCGACTACCGCAATCCACACGATAGTGACCGGAATAAATACCTTCCAACCTAGCCGCATGATCTGATCATAGCGATACCTTGGAAAGGTAGCGCGAAGCCAGATAAATATGAACAGTAAGGATGCTGTCTTGATCAGGAACCAATGCACTCCATCGCCGAAACCGTCGATGGGCGATAACCAACCACCTAGGAACATGATGGCCGCCAAGGCAGCGATCAGTATCATGTTAGCGTACTCAGCCAGGAAGAACAGTGCGAACGCCATCCCGGAGTAGTCCACATGAAACCCTGCCACGATCTCCGACTCACCTTCGGCTACATCAAATGGAGCGCGGTTCGTTTCTGCAACACCTGAGATGAAATAGACAATGGCTAAGGGCAGCAATGGAAAAAAGTACCAGTTAAAAATGCCACCGCTCTGAGCACGAACGATATCGCCCAAATTCAGACTACCCGCCATCATCAATACACCAATGAGTGCAAAACCCATCGCTATTTCATAAGCAACGATTTGCGCCGCAGATCGCATGGCACCCAGAAATGCATATTTTGAGTTAGAAGCCCAACCCGCAATGATTACGCCGTAAACGCCCAGCGAGGTCATCGCTAGGACGTACAACAATCCTGCGTTAACATCCGCCACCTGCCAGCCCTCAGCAAACGGGATGACAGCCCATGCAGCGAATGCCGGTGCCAGGGAAAGAATTGGCGCTGTCAGAAACAGAAACCGCGAAGCATTGGTCGGGACAATAACCTCTTTGAGCAGCAGCTTGAATACATCAGCAAACGGCTGTCCCAAACCTTTGAAACCAACCCTGTTGGGCCCGATACGCACATGCATGTAACCAATAACCTTACGCTCCATAAGCGTAAGGTAGGCAACACACAGGATGAGTGGTACCACAACTGCCAGAATTTTGAGCAGCGTAAAAAACGTAAGGATCAAACCATCCATTAGACCTTACTCACCTTGATTGTGCCGAACAACTCGCCCAGCGCCTGTGTTTCGGGCAAGCCCGTGGGAACCCATACGCAACCATCAGGGATCGAATTATCGACCTTGGCAGGTAACGATACTGCCGAGCCGTTTTGTTGAACAGAAACTTGATCACCATCAGCAACAGATAAAGTAGCAGCTTGAGTTTGCGACATAATCGCAAACGCCTGCTTCCCATCCATGGACTTCTGCAATGGTTGCGAGCGTCTCACTATCGGGTCGGTAGCGTAGATAGGCGTCTCGCCTGCCCGTAGCAACGTCTCAGAACTGGGTGCGTAGAACGCCGGAACGTTATCAAAAGTAGCCAGATTACTCAGAGTCACAGAACCACAATGCGACTGAAGTTCTTTGGTTACAGCCTCTGGGCTATCAAAACCAAAACCGTCTAGCTCAAGCTCTTGCGCCAACACTCGGAAAACCTTCCAGGCAGGACGCGCATCCCCTGGAGGACTGGTTGTGCCTTTCGCACTTTGCCAAGCACCTGTGGCGTTGACATAAGTGCCGAAGGTTTCCGTAAACGTAGCAGCCGGAAGAACAACATCAGCACATCGCGACAGCCCTTCACTCATGTAAGCGCTGATAGCAACAACACCGTCCGCTGAATCCAGCGCTTTGCTGGCGTAAGCTGGTCTAGCGGCATCAAACTCTATCTCGCAACCCACTAGCAGGTACGCCTTCATGGGCTCATCAAGCATTTGCAGTGCATTTTTACCTGCAGCAGCAGATCCACTCAGAGCATTGCCACCCGCAGCCCGGTGAGGTACGGCACCGGCAAGCCAGGCACCCGCAGTGTTAGAGCGTTCAGGCAACATCCCTAGCGTGGCACCGGTAGCATTCGCTACGGCATTCGCCAGATACTGCAACTGCGCATACGCTGGATGCTGTACGCAGATGTTGCCCAGCATGACTGCCGCACGTTCACCGTTTTGCAACGAATCAGCGATGCTTTGATGCTGATCATTAGGGTCAAGCTGAGGTGCATCGGCCATTGAACCAACATCTGCACCTGCTGCACGAGCTACGCAATACAGCTCAGACACCATATTGTCATATCGGGTAGCAATGCTAACCGACGCTTCAAAATGTAACGGAAACTGTCGCGGGTTAATGAAGCTGATCGCCCCACCCTTCAGAGCTGACTTACGAAGCCGCAACGCTGCAATCGGTTGATCTTTACGAATATTGGACCCGATGAGCAAGGCTGCATCGAGAGTTTCAAGATCGTTAAGCTGCATTCCCAACCAAGGCATTACTGGCGCAGAATCCTGCGCTGAAAAATCGAGTTGCCCTAAGCGATGATCAACATTATTAGTGCCCAGCGCTCTGGCCAGTTTCTGAGTCAGGTATAGCTCTTCAACGGTGATGCTTGGAGACACCAGCACGCCCAGATCTGAGCTGTCCTGCCCTTCGGCTCGCAACAACTTTGCAGCCGTGGACAAGGCGGTAGGCCAATCACACGGCTGAAGCTCGCCGTCAACGCGCACCATAGGTGACTGCAAACGATCCTGATTATTAAGACCTTGATAACTGAAACGATCTCTATCAGCGATCCACACTTCGTTAATGGATTCGTTTTCACGAGGAATAACGCGGTTGATCGTGCTGCCATCCATATGGACGAAGACATTAGAACCTACTGAATCATGAGGCGATACCGAAGGTTGCTGTTGCAACTCCCAAGAGCGCGCTGTGTACCGCGAAGGTCTTGCAGTTAGCGCTCCAACCGGGCATATATCAATGACGTTGCCTGAAACTTCAGACACTACTGATTTTTCAATGTAAGTGCCGATGCGAACGTTCTCACCACGCCCCGTCGCACCCAGCTCACGAATACCCGCAATTTCCTCACCAAAACGAACACAACGCGTGCAGTGAATGCAGCGAGTCATTTCAGTCGCAATAAGCGGCCCGATGTACTTGTCGAATACGACACGCTTGCCTTCTGTGTATTGCGAAGCACCGTTGCCGTAACCCATGGCAACATCTTGTAGTTCGCACTCACCGCCCTGATCACAGATAGGGCAGTCAAGCGGGTGGTTGATCAGTAGGAACTCCATGGTGCCCTTTTGGGCATCACGAGCAATTTTCGATGCAGTGCGCACCACCATGTCAGGCATGACCGGTGTGGCACAGGCAGGCAGTGGCTTGGGAGCTTTTTCAACTTCCACCAGACACATGCGACAGTTCGCCGCCACCGATAGCTTCTTGTGGTAACAGAAACGCGGTACATCAATACCCGCAGCATCCGTTACCTCAATGAGCATCTGACCACGTTTTGCTGTTAACGATTTACCGTCAACCGTCAGATTAATTGTGTCATCACTCATGGTTACGCAACTGCCCCAAGTTTCTCACTAACGATGCTGCGACCATTTTGTATGTAGTACTCGAACTCATGTCGGTAGTGCTTTACAAAGCTTTGTACTGGCATAGCAGCCGCATCCCCTAACGCACAAATAGTACGACCAGCAATTTTGCCGGCGACATCTTCAAGCTTATCGATGTCCTCTGGCAGGCCTTTGCCTTCGACAATGCGAGTGAGCATGCGATAAAGCCAACCCGTACCCTCTCGGCAAGGCGTGCACTGACCACAACTCTCAGAATAGTAGAACCGTGAGATTCGGCGTAATGCAACCACCATGTCAGTGGTCTCATTCATCACGATGACAGCGCCTGAACCCAGCATGGAACCTGCACTCTTCGAGATGCTGTCATAGTCCATATTGGTGTTCATCATGATATCGCCGGGTACCACCGGTACCGATGAGCCACCGGGGATAACAGCTTTGAGTGGAATTCCATCTTTCATGCCACCACACAGTTCAAGCAGTGTGGCGAACGGCGTACCCAGATTGATTTCGAAGTTACCAGGGCTGGCAACGTGCCCAGACACTGAAAAGCACTTTTGACCACCTGCTGTTTCGATGCCCATGGATTTGAACCAGTCTGCACCATTCCTGATGATGGCTGGAACACTGGCTACCGACTCAGTATTGTTAATTGTAGTGGGTCGACCGTACAGACCAAAACCTGCTGGAAATGGCGGTTTGAATCTAGGCTGGCCTTTCTTGCCTTCCAGAGACTCAAGCAGTGCAGTCTCTTCTCCACAAATGTAAGCGCCAGCGCCGAGCGTGCCGATAACGTTAATGTCGATGCCCGAACCTTTGATGTTCTCACCAGCCCAGCCATTGTCATAAGCCGATTTTATCGCGCTCATGAAGTTTTTGTACACCTCATCCATGAACTCGCCACGCATGTAGTTGTAGGCAGCCGTGGCGCGAATGGCGTAACTACCAATCAACATTCCTTCAACCAAAGCATGCGGATTAAAACGAATAAGATCGCGATCTTTGCAAGTGCCGGGCTCTGACTCGTCAGAGTTGATGACAAAGTAGCTCTGCCCACCGTTCTTGGGCATGAAGCTCCATTTTAGTCCTGTTGGAAACCCTGCTCCACCGCGTCCGCGCAAACCGGATTCCTTAACGATCTGAACAACGTCATCCGGCGTCATTTTCTCATCAAGGATCTGCTGCCAAGCTTTGTAACCACCAATTTTCAGGTAATTTTCATAGGTCCACGGCTCGTCGAACTGCAGTGTGGTGTAACACACCTGGTTCATCGGCGGCAAACCGTCGGGAATTTTTCTATCGTTCATATTCATTTCCTGCTTATCTCATTAACCGACGGCGCGTGTAGCACTGAGCTACTCAAGCGCGTCCAGGATCTCGTCCACCGATTCAGGTGTGAGGTTGGTGTGATAAACGTGATTAACCTGCATCATCGGTCCGCCTGAACACGCTGCCAGACATTCCTCTTCTACTTTCAAGTAAATGCGACCGTCCTCTGTCGAATCACCCAGCTTGATGCCGTACTTGTTTTCTACATGATTAACAATGGTGTCAGAACCCATGAGCATGCAACTGATGTTGGTGCAAATAGCCACACAGTTACGTCCTACTGGCGTGGTCTCGAACATTGAATAAAAACTGGCAACCTCATAGACAGCGATGGGTGGCATGTGCAGCTTTGCCGCCACAGCATCCATAAGTTCAGTGGACAACCATCCCTGATTTTGATGTTGCGCGATGCTCAAAGCTGCAAGCACAGCGCTTTGCTTCTGATTGTCAGGAAAACGCGTCATCCACTCTTCAATCTCCTCGATGGAGTGAGCGTTGAGCACGCTTTCCGGTGCGGGCAAAATAACGTCGGCCGGTACGGAACTCATGAGTGTCTCTCTTTCTTAAGCATTAGCTAATGAGGGTGAATGCAGTGGTAGCGTGTTCGCCACCGATGCAGCTCACTACCGATCAATCTCCCCGAACACAATGTCTTGTGTACCGATCAAAGCCACAACATCTGACAGCATGTGTCCACGGGCCATCTCGTCCAGTGCAGCAATATGTGCAAAACCTGCCGCCCTGACCTTCAGACGGTACGGCTTGTTCGCGCCGTCAGATACGATAAAACAACCGAACTCGCCTTTAGGGTGTTCAACCGCCGCGTACGACTCACCTTCAGGCAGGCAGAATCCTTCTGTAAACAGCTTGAAGTGGTGAATGAGTGATTCCATGTCACCTTTCATTTCACCGCGGCGAGGAGGTGCAATCTTGTGATCTTCAGTAAGCACAGGACCCGGATTAACGCGCAACCAGTCGATGCACTGCTTGATGATCCGGTTGGACTGACGCATTTCTTCAACACGTACAAGATAGCGGTCGTAGCAATCGCCGTTGGTACCGACAGGAATATCAAAATCCAGATCGGCGTAGGTTTCATACGGCTGCTTTTTACGCAAATCCCACTCGATATTTGAGCCACGAAGCATCGGGCCGGTAAAGCCCAACTGCAGTGCACGTTCTGGAGTCACCACACCGATACCTACCGTACGCTGCTTCCAGATACGGTTATCAGTCAGGAGCGTCTCGTACTCATCCACACACTTGGGAAAGCGGTTGGCGAAATCTTCAATAAAATCCAGTAGAGAACCTTGACGACTGTTGTTAAGTTTGGCAACAGTAGACTTGCTGGTAAAGCGAGAAACTTCATATTGCGGCATACGATCAGGCAGATCGCGGGCAACACCACCTGGCCGGTAATACGTAGCGTGCATACGAGCACCCGACACCGCTTCGTAGCAATCCATCAAGTCTTCACGCTCACGGAAGCAATACAGGAACATGGCCATAGCGCCGATATCCAAACCGTGTGTTCCTAGCCACATAAGGTGGTTCAGAATACGTGTAATCTCGTCAAACATGACTCGAATGTATTGAGCGCGGAGAGGCACCTCTACTCCTAGCAATTTTTCGATAGCCAGAACGTAGCCATGCTCATTACACATCATGGATACGTAATCGAGCCGATCCATATAACCGATGGACTGGTTGTAAGGCTTCGACTCTGCCAGTTTTTCTGTGCCGCGATGCAGAAGTCCGATGTGCGGGTCCGCGCGCTCGACAACCTCACCATCCATCTCGAGTACAAGGCGTAAAACGCCGTGAGCTGCAGGATGCTGCGGACCGAAGTTCAGCGTGTAATTTCTAATCTCAGGCATGAATTATTTTTTGTCTGTCTCAGGAGCAGATTCGCCAGCAACATAACGCGCGTCCTGTCGGATGACGCGAGGTACCAACACTCTTGGTTCGATTGTCACGGGCTCGTAGACCACTCGCTCTTTTACTGAGTCGTAACGCATTTCCACGTTGCCGATAAGCGGGAAGTCTTTTCTGAAAGGGTGGCCATTGAAGCCATAGTCCGACAATATTCTGCGCAAATCAGGATGACCGTCAAACAAGATACCGAACAGATCAAAGGCTTCACGCTCGTACCAATTAGCGCATGCATAGATCGGGCAAATTGAAGGCACTACCGGCATCTCATCATCAGTAGCCGCACAGCGCAGACGCAAACGTACATTGTGGTCAAGCGATAGCAGGTGATAGATAACGAAAAAGCGTGGACGATCAGTGTCAGGCAAGTCCATGCTGTTGTCGAAAGTCAGACTGCCCGTGGACGCTGCACTCACTGCACGGCTGAATGAGGCCATGTTTTCAGTGTCTGTGCTCCATTCATCTTGCCCGTAGGTGGCAAAATCTACACCGCACAGATCGCTCATCTGTTTGAAAGACAGTGATGGGTCGTCACGCAAGCGCAGCGCAACCTCGAGAAGCTGCGCAGGCTCAACATCCATGACAGCAAGATCTAACTCACCGCGAATGTTGCTGACATCGGGAAACGCTGTCTTAAGCGCTTCGAGGATTGAATCCAGACGAGTAGCCATAATAATCAGCGCGCAATGGTGTTTGTGGTACGAATTTTCGTCTGCAGCTGCAATATGCCGTACAGCAATGCTTCAGCTGTCGGCGGGCAACCCGGCACGTAAACATCCACTGGCACGATGCGATCACACCCACGCACTACCGCATACGAATAGTGATAGTAGCCACCACCGTTAGCGCAGCTGCCCATGGAGATAACCCACTTTGGGTCTGCCATTTGGTCGTAAACCTTGCGCAACGCAGGGGCCATTTTATTGACCAGCGTACCAGCCACAATCATGACGTCAGATTGGCGCGGACTAGGTCGGAATATGATGCCGAATCGGTCAAGATCGTAGCGCGCAGCGCCAGCGTGCATCATCTCAACTGCACAACATGCTAGACCAAACGTCATAGGCCACATGGACCCAGTGCGCGCCCAGTTGATCAGCTTGTCGGCAGATGTGGTTGCAAAACCTTCTTCCAGAACACCTTCGATACTCATTATTTAGCTACTCCCACTCGAGTGCGCCCTTCTTCCACTCATAAATAAAACCGATGACCAGAATGAAAAGAAAAATTCCCATCGCAGCGAATGCTGTGCCGGAGATGTAATCAAGAGATACCGCCCAAGGAATAAGGAAGGCAATTTCCAGATCAAAAATGATAAACAAAATAGCGACGAGGTAGTAACGCACGTCGAATTTCATACGTGCATCTTCGAATGCTTCAAAACCACATTCGTAAGGCGAGTTCTTATCTTTGCCAGGATTCGAAGGCGATACGAGGCGCCCTGCAGTCAGCAAAGCAATGCCAAGACCCAAACCGATAAGGATGAACAGCAAAACCGGAAAATAGTTAGCTAGCAACTCGAGCTCCGTTGTCTGTGCGACGCAATGACGAGATTATAGATAGCGACTCTGCAAGATGACACTGTACATGTCACCCATCGCCACTGTGTTACGACGCTAGAACACGCCCTAACCGATTCCCAATTATTGCAGAATTATCACTCCAGTTGCACACTGAGCATAAACTTGTAGCATGCGCATGTAAGGTGAGTGTAGTGATATTTCGTCACATACTACCTAGGTACCCTGACCAAAAGGCCCACAGGCATAGGTTGATGTATTTGATTGCACGGGCTCGACACGTGCGCCCCCGCAGGGGAAAGATTGATCCAAAACTAGATATCTGGAACAGCAACCCTCAATTACATGAAGGTGGGAACTACAAGATGGTGCCGTCACCCGGACTCGAACCGGGACAGCTTGCGCCACTACCCCCTCAAGATAGCGTGTCTACCAATTCCACCATGACGGCATAACTAGCACCCTAAACGGGCAGCCCGCTATTATAACGGAAAAATATTTGAAAAAGGAATTTTCCAACGATCAAAAATACGCTGTTTTTATTCAGCAGGAGCCGGTAAATCGGATTCTGATGATTCGCCCCCACCCGCTGCTTCATCAGTGGCTTCAACACCCCCCGGTAAATCAGAGGCAGGAGCAATCACAGGCGCCACTTCTTGAATCAAACCAGGAATATCGGTAACAGATCGGACAGAGCCGTCACGGTGTGCAGCGAGATAGAACAGGAATAGACTAGTAGCAAAAAATGCTGCAGCCAGCATCGTGGTAGCACGCGTCAGGAAAGACGCTGAGCCTTTTGCACCGAAGACGGTAGCCGACGCACCACTACCAAATGCGGCACCCGCATCGGCTCCCTTACCGTGCTGCATGAGCACGAGACCGATAACAGCGACCGCCAGAATGACGTGGATAACGAGCCCAATGGATTGCATGTGATTCTCTAAAAAACTGTATTTGAAACGATTATTTGCGTGTTGTAACAACGACCGGCCTTAACCGGCTGCCGTACAGATAGCGATAAATGATTGCGCATCAAGCGCAGCGCCACCGATAAGACCACCGTCTATATCAGGTTGCGCAAACAACGTGGCAGCATTATCAGGTTTGACACTGCCGCCGTAAAGTATTCTCAACGATTGAGCAATCTCAGGATCCAACGCCGAAATTTTCGCACGTATGAGTGCATGCACCTCTTGCGCCTGCTCTGGGGATGCAGTTTTACCTGTTCCGATGGCCCAAACCGGCTCGTAGGCTACGATAATACTCGCGAATGAACCGACTCCCGCCGTACCAAGAACAGCGTCTAGCTGCTCATCAATGACAGCCTTAACCTGTCCAGCGTCTCGCTGCTCCAATGTCTCACCTATACAAAGAACCGGCGTAAGACCCGCCTCCTGCACAGCCGCACACTTCGAAGCTACTAGCGCACTGTCCTCTGCGAACAATGAGCGCCTCTCAGAATGCCCCACAAGCACGTACTCGCAGCCATATTCGCTAAGCATCTGAACCGACACCTCACCGGTGAAAGCCCCGTGCGCATGGATTGCGCAGTTCTGCGCACCCAACTGCACTGCTGAGTTGCTGGCAACAGCAAGCACATCAGACATATGGACAAACGTCGGGCACAGTAAAACGTCTACTGTCTCTGGTAGATCGGCGGTGCATATGGCAGATGCAAGGTCCGCAACACTCTGGCGAGACCCGTTCAACTTCCAATTGCCTGCGATAAAAGGACGGCGATTGCCCAAAATAATTCTTTCTCGTCTATACGAACCGCGGAAGGATACCTACCCTGCGCGATTAAGTCCAGCCATTCACTGTCACAACGGCCCAGATTCGGCGCTTAAACACCGGATACTGGCGCCATCAATCTAGCGCATCACCGACAACGTTAGCCACTTGCTGGCAGATTCTCTGCACATCTTCGGCGACTTTGCCCTCCACCATGACACGCACAAGTGGCTCAGTGCCAGACGGACGTAGTAGCACTCGCCCACTGGTGCCCAAATCAGCTTCAGCCTGCTTGACCGCATCCTGAATAACTTGATTGTCATCGAGATTGACTCGAGCTTTTACAGGCACGTTGATTAGCACCTGTGGATAAAGCTGCATATCAGAGCGCAGACGCGCCAGTGAATCACCTGTTTCACGCATAACAGCTAGTACGGCCAGGGCCGCTACGATAGCGTCCCCAGTAGTCACCCTGTCAAGACAGATAACATGACCTGAATTTTCGCCACCAAGCTCCCAGCCACGCGCCTTAAGAAGCTCCATGACGTAGCGATCGCCAACCGAGGCTCGCTCGAAAGGGACATCCATATCAGCAAACGCGTGCTCTAATGCAAGATTGGTCATCAGGGTACCAACTACACCGCCCTTTAGTGTTCCATCGGCTTTTCGGGCTTTGGCCAACACGTAAATGATTTCATCACCATCGACAATCTCGCCGCGATGGTCGACCATAATCAAGCGATCGCCATCTCCGTCAAGTGCGATGCCAATATCAGCACGCTCAAGCAACACGTGAGCCCGAAGATTATCAGGTGCAGTGGCACCGCATTCTTTGTTGATATTCAGGCCATTGGGATCAGCTCCCACAGAAACCACGTTGGCGCCTAATTCATCAAAAACCTCTCGGGCTATGTGGTAGCCCGCGCCGTTAGCAGCGTCAACTACGATTTTCATTCCATCAAGACGTAACGACGAAGGAAACGTGCTTTTACAAAATTCAATATAACGACCGGCCGCATCATCGACGCGTCGCGCTCTGCCTAGATCCGCAGAATCCACGGTGGTCATCTCCTCCTTCATCATGGCCTCTATTTCCAACTCGACATCATCGGGCAGCTTGGTGCCGTCTGTGGAGAAAAACTTGAGGCCATTGTCGTGATAAGGATTGTGCGAAGCGCTGATAACTATGCCAGCAGCAGCTCTGAACGTGCTTGTAAGGTAAGCAACCGCAGGAGTAGGCATTGGCCCTAGCATGCGACTGTTGATGCCCGCAGACGCCAAACCAGCTTCCAGAGCAGATTCAAACAGGTACCCCGAGATCCGTGTGTCCTTACCAATCAACACTTCCCGGTTGCCTTTGGACGCCAGAACTTTTCCGGCAGCCCAACCCAGCTTCATGACAACTTGCGCTGTCATCGGGTATTGCCCTACTCGACCACGAATGCCGTCAGTTCCAAAAAATTCTCTTGCCATTACCTATTCCAATATCCTGTACTTACGCTTTGCAGGTCAGCCGAACTCGCAGCCAAGTGTACAGCGATCGCCTGCACTGTCTGCTCAACATCGTGGACTCGCACAATAGACGCACCTCGCTGAACACACAACAGCGCGGCTGTCACAGATGCTGTCACCCTACTGGCAGAATCATCACCCAGAATTTCACCCAACATGCGCTTGCGTGAAAGGCCCGTCAAAACCGGTCCTTGCTCGCAGAGAACGCCCAAACCGGACAATAATTCTAGATTATGTGTCAGTGTTTTTCCGAAACCAAAGCCAGGATCCAGCACAATTTGATCTGCTCGGATGCCTGCTTCGATGCAAGCTTTGCGCCGCCCCATAAGAAAATCTACGACCTCAGTTGTAACGTTCTCGTAGTGCGGTGATTGCTGCATAGTGCGCGGCTCGCCTTTCATGTGCATAAGGCACACAGGCAATCTGGTAGCTGCAGCTGCGGCCAGAGCACCTGGTTCACGCAATGCGCGCACATCATTCACCATGCCCGCACCGGCGGAATGCGCCGCGCTGATGACACTTGCTTTACTGGTATCAACTGACACCACCACGTCAAACCGACTTGAGATAGCCTCGATAACCGGTACCACTCTGTCGATTTCAGCCTGCTCCTCGACAGCCTGGGCTCCCGGACGAGTGGACTCACCACCCACGTCGATGATGTCAGCGCCGAAACGTAGCATAGCGTCCACCTGAACCATCGCATCGTCGAGACGATAGAACCTTCCGCCATCAGAGAACGAATCAGGAGTCACGTTGAGGATGCCCATGACACGTGGTGTATTGAGCGTTAACAATCGTTCAGCGCATTGAAGGGCGTACACGTGATGACAATCTCTGAGCGCAGAATAAGAAAGAGCCGCATAAGCGGCTCTTTGCAAGCGGGATTTCCAACCGGTTTTTACACCGGCCTAGTGAAGACTTGGAGAAGGATCCGCTGGATCTGGCTCTTCGTCATCAGACTTTTTCTTTTTCTTGCTGACGTCTACCTTTGGCCCCAGAGAACCTGCACCTGCACCACCGGAGTCATCGCCACCCCAGTCAGCTGGCTCGCCAGGTTCGCGACGATCCATCAATCGGTCAATTTGCCCCAGATCGATGGTCTCGTACTTGAGCAGCGCATCAGACATTGAGTGAAGGATATCGATGTTGTCGTTGAGGATCTTGGTAGCAATCTCGTAGTTGCTGTCGATGATCTTACGGATCTCTGAATCAATGCTCTTGATCGTTTCACCGGACATAGGATTCTGCTTGGATGAGCCGCGACCCAGAAATACCTCGCCCTCCTCTTCGCTGTATGCCAAAGGCCCAAGTTCGTCAGAAAGGCCCCAACGAGTGACCATGTTGCGAGCAATTTCAGTTGCACGCTCAATGTCGCTAGAAGCTCCTGTTGTTACCGCCTTGGCACCGAAGATGATTTCCTCAGCAATTCTTCCGCCGTACAGTGTGGCAATCTTGCATTCGAGCATTATCTTACTGTGGCTGTAGCGATCTTCCTCAGGAAGGAACATCGTGACACCCAACGCTCGCCCACGAGGAATGATGCTGACCTTATATACAGGGTCGTGCTCCTCCACAAGCCGGCCAACAATTGCATGCCCGGCTTCATGATACGCCGTAAGCTTCTTTTCCTTGTCGTTCATCACCATGGACTTGCGCTCAGCACCCATCATGATCTTGTCTTTGGCGCGCTCGAAATGCCCCATGTCCACTTGTCGCTCATCTGCACGGGCAGCGAACAATGCAGCCTCATTGACGAGATTGGCAAGATCAGCACCGGAGAATCCAGGCGTACCACGCGCAATCAGCGCTGGACGTACATCATCAGCAACGGGCACTTTAGCCATGTGAACACGCAAGATCTGCTCTCTACCACGTACATCTGGCAATGGCACAACGACTTGCCGATCGAATCTACCTGGACGCAATAGCGCAGGATCAAGAACGTCCGGGCGGTTGGTTGCAGCTATGACGATTACGCCGTCGTTTCCTTCAAACCCGTCCATCTCAACCAGCAGCTGGTTCAATGTTTGCTCACGTTCGTCGTGACCTCCTCCCAAACCTGCTCCACGATGCCGACCAACGGCATCGATTTCATCAATGAAGATGATGCAAGGAGAATGCTTCTTGGCTTGCTCAAACATGTCTCGGACGCGACTGGCACCAACACCAACGAACATCTCAACAAAATCGGAGCCCGATATTGTGAAAAACGGCACCTTGGCTTCACCAGCGATCGCCTTAGCAAGCAGTGTTTTACCTGTGCCTGGTGAGCCCACCATCAGTACGCCGCGAGGAATCTTACCGCCAAGCTTCTGAAATTTGCCTGGATCACGAAGAAACTCAACAAGCTCCGACACCTCTTGCTTGGCCTCCTCAACACCCGCAACATCTGCAAAGGTTACTTTGACTTGATCTTCATTAAGCAAGCGAGCCTTGCTCTTGCCAAAAGACATGGCACCACGACCGCCACCGCCACCCTGCATCTGGCGCATAAAGAATATCCACAAACCGATAAGCAGGATGAACGGGAACCAGCTGATCAGAATGCTCACCAGCATGCTGGGATTCTCTGGGGGAACACGCTCGAATTGCACGCCGGCGTTGTTAAGTTCGCCGATCAACGAGCTGTTGTCAGTCTCAGGACTGAACGTTGTAAATGGCTTGCCGCCATCACGCGATCCGGTGATCTCGACGCCGTCGAATCTAACCTGATCGACTTGCCCGCTGCTAACGCTCTGCAGGAAATCTGAATAGGCGATAGTGTCAGTGGCAGGACGCTGCCCGCCCAGATTGTTGAATACAGTCATTAAAATGACCGCAATCACCACCCAGAGTAAAACGTTTTTTAATAGATCGCTCAAAGACTTACCTCGCAAAGAGCCGAATGTCGGATACTTTCGGCTCTTGTAATTAGCTCAAATTCCACGCACAAGCCCTTATAGTATCAAGTTCCTGGCCACTAAATAGACTTCTCTGCTACGCGCTCTACTGGCAGCAGGTTTCCTCACCTTTACGCTCTTAAAACTTTTTCGTACCTGTTTTACGTACTCGTCAAAGCCTGTACCTTGAAATACTTTCACGACGAAGGCGCCTTCGGGGTGCAAAAATGTAACAGCACTCTCGAGAGCGAGCTCCACCAGCGCCATTGCCCGGGCTTGATCAGACACACCGACACCACTTATGTTGGGCGCCATGTCCGACAAAACAAGATCGCAACGGCGGTTTTTCATTACACCGGCAATTTCGTCGGCCGTGCTTTGCTCAGTAAAATCTCCAAGAATGAATTCAACACCCGGAAGCCCGTCCATAGCAAGGATGTCTGATGCCACAATAATCGAGCCATCTCCCGCTTTGCGAGACAAATACTGTGTCCACCCACCTGGCGCGGCACCTAGCTCCAAAATGACCGACTTAGGCCTTATGAGACGATCTTTCTCGTCAAGTTCCACAAGCTTGTAAACAGCGCGCGAACGGTAGCCGTCCGCTGCTGCTTTTTTCACATAGGGGTCTGAGGCGTGCTCATCCAGCCAGCGTTGACTGCTTTTTCCACCAGAGCGGCTGCCCCCAGATCGGCTTTTGCCAGATTTTTTACTGTCTGACTGCGTCACAATCCCTCATACTTGTGCTCGAGCACCTATTTTCGTTCATTAACGTTCAGGCAATATCCGCTTTGCGGGTACATTGTAGAGTGTTTATCAACTTTCTCCAGCGCAGCGTTACGCTGCCCGGCATCCAACCGTTCTAACGGCTTTGAATTCATGAAACGACCAGCACGTTCCCGTCAGCAGATTCCAGCTCAAGCAGCCCCGGCACCCGGACAAGGCAAACCGCTTGACCGCGCCTCCAAACGATACCTACGCTCACTTGCGCACGCGTTAAAACCTGTTGTCAGACTGGGCCAGCACGGGCTTACTGAAGCCGTCAGCAAAGAGCTCAATGGTGCACTTGAGCATCACGAACTGGTCAAGGTCAAGCTCAGCACAAGCGACAAAGAGGCCAGGCTTGTCCAGTTGGACGCGCTGTGCAAGTCGGTCAAGGCCGAATGTGTACAGCAGATCGGGCACACAGCCACCCTGTTTCGACGAAACCTGAAAAAACCCGTTATTCAGTTGTCACTGGCAAAACGATAGGTAATTTCTGCCCTTACCGACGTCGGGGCAAATACACAGACACCCTTAGCCCACCCATCGATTGAGAGGGTTCAAGGGCGAGCTTGCCATCGTACGTATCCACAATGTCTTTTACGATGGACAAACCAAGCCCGTGCCCTGCAACCGACTCGTCCACCCGCACGCCTCGGCCGGTCAAGCGGCCTAGCAATTCGGGCGAGCAGCCAGGCCCATCATCTTCAACGACAATAAGCACCCCATCGCTCTCTGTCAGCGTAAGCACTACTCGGGCGTTACACCACTTCACGGCATTATCCAACAGGTTACCGATTAGCTCCAGCATATCCTGGCGATCATGCACCAGCTCCACGTCGCTGCCCACGTCGTACCTGACGTCCACTACCTTTTCAGAATAAACCTGTTCAAGCAATCCAATCATGGGTGGCAACTCGGCATCAACATCAAAACGGACGCCTACAGCACCGCGCCCTGCTAGCCGAGCTCGCTTTAACTCACTTTCAATTAATCGGCGAATACTCTGAGCGTAGAGCGCGATATTGTGTTTCTGCTCATCATCAATGACAGGCGATTCGCTCGAGCGAATAAGAAGATTCAGCGGCCCCTTGAGCGAATGCGCCAGATTGCCCATCGCATTTCGAGATTGACGCAGTCGTTGATCAAAGCGTCTCAGTAACTGATTGAATTCGATAACCAGCGGCATCACTTCAGAAGGCACATCTTCAGACAGTGCTACAGCCTGGCCATGTTCGAGGCGAAGCATGTCGCGGCGTATGCCTTCAAGCTTTTCTATTGAACGCCTCAGAATCAAACGTTGCACCCCCAACATAACGCCGAGCAGCACCGCAGCCAAAACAGCCCCGAACCATTGAAACACCATCAGCTTGTCGCGAATGGAACTCACATCCTGTACCACGCCGATGACAAGCTGCTCTCCATTTGCGCGAAAGCCTCCGTACCAGGCTAACAGCGGTTTGCCTGATGTCACAGATCGACTCAGCCTGCTACTTTGACCCGGAAGCAGCGCAGGGACTGGCAACTGCCGTACGTTCATGTTGCTCGCAGTGATTGTCGGGGAGATTGACACGGTGTCGTCTCGCTCTACGATGTAGACACGCTGTCGCGTCATCGATCCCATAACAGCCAGAAACGTCGGTAAGTCACTGTTCTGTCGCAAGATAGCGGCGTGAATATCGTACGCCTGCTGCTCCAGCCCTTCGAACACATGGCTCTCCGCCAACATCCGGCTTGTGAGAGTCACACTCCACCAGAACACGAACAGCAAGACCACCAGCGAGCCTACCAAGCCGATCTGCAAACTTCTTTCGAGGGAATTCAATGCCTAGCTCAAGCTATTCATGACTGATCCGAGCCAGGGTCATTAAAGATGTATCCCTGACCACGCTTGGTCAATATCATTTGAGTACCAATTTTTTCGCGCAAGCGACGAACGTAAACTTCGATAAGGTTGCTATCACGTTCAGAATCCTGATCGTACACATGCTCTGACAAGCGCGATTTGGACAGGATACGACCACTATTCAACATCATATAGCGGAGCATTCTGAATTCAGTGCCCGTTAGTTGATGTGTAACTTCACCGACACTCACCTGTTGAAGATCTTCATCCAGCGTCAGCATGTGTGTCTCGATTCGGCTGGACGTATGGCCATGACGTCGATAGATCAGTGCTCGTATGCGCGCAATCAGCTCTTCAACATGAAAGGGTTTACCAAGATAATCATCAGCACCGGCCTTAAAACCATCCACTCGTTCGTACCAGGCATCACGCGCGGTCAATACGATGACTGGCACGCGATTACCGCGACTGCGCCAGGCTTGCAGTACATCCATACCCGGTTTTTGTGGCAATCCCAAATCAAGTACCACCGCATCGTAGGGCTCTGTGTCCCCCATGTGCTCTGCATCAATGCCGTTGTCAGCCACATCGATGGCAAATCCGGCTTTCACCAGGTCAGCGCGCACAAGCGCCACGAGTTCAGAATCATCTTCAACCAGTAAAAGCCGCACAGATCATCGCCATTCGTCATAAACGTAGCCATTATTATCACCCACAAGCGCAGTTGACACGTGGCAATACTGCCATCAGTTTTCATGTGCAAAAGTACGCGCAACATGAAAGAGTTGGTAATTTGCGCTAACTTCAGTACGATAAGGGAGTTGCGCGCATCACCGGAGCTGAACGGCACCACCATGGCCCGAAATCATAATTTCTTTTTTGACAAACACGGCACGCCCAAGGCGCGCGGCCCTGCAGCAGAAGGTGTGCTGATGATGTTTCTGGAGCTGGACGTTCAGGGTAGCGATCACATCTGTCGCGACTTGATGGATGACGTCACCGCTATTGAAGATGAATCTGACGACTCACGCGAGTTTATCGGCAACGCGCATCATGTAACCATTGAAGCTGGCGGTGTGCTTATCGCTGCCAATCGGCCAGACTCCGATGTGCCACAGACACCCGACACCCCCTATCACGTGCCGCTTAAACATTTTCGTGAGGTGCTTGAAGACTGGGAAGCGTTTATCCTCGATGATCAAATCGACGATTCAATAGACGAAGATGAATATCAGTAATATCTTTGTAAAATGGTAATCTAGCGCTCTTCTCCCCTTTAGAGGCTGTTTATCATGACAAATATCGTTGACCTCGTGCTCGGTGACGAAAACAAGCCCGCTATTGAAGAGATGCAAAAAAAGTTCGATCTGAGCGAATCACAGACTCGCTCAGCGGTCGAGCAGCTCATCCCGGCATTGTCGCGGGGATTGAAAAATAACACCTCTGATTCGCAAGGCATGGACGCACTGCTTGACGCTCTGCGCACTGGAGCACATGACAAATACATGGAAAAGCCGGGAAGCCTGGCAGATTCATCTACTACTCGCGACGGCAATGACATCCTGGGGCATATTTTCGGCGATAAAAAAGTGAGCCGAGAAGTTGCATCACGCGCCTCTAAAAAAGCCGGTATCAGCAGTACATTGCTGAAAAAAATGTTGCCTGTGCTCGCAACCGTTGTCATGGGCTCACTTGGCAAAAAGGTGTTGGGATCTGGCGGCGCACGCTCGGGACGAACAGTGCAAGCTGGCGCTGGAGGATTGCTGACATCGCTTCTAGACAGTGATCGCGACGGATCTATCTGGGATGACGTGCTGGGAATGGCGGCAAAAACCATGCTGCGCTAGCGCGGCGCCCCAATTCGAAAACAACTCATTCTCGACGTCGACTTAAGCACTAGTCGCCTGCCTGTCGCCTAGCGCGGCAGGCTAGAGCCTCGCCTGTCGAACCCGATATCGCGAATCTGCCGCCGGTATTAGTACCGGCTTGCTAGATGCTCTTTCTGAGCTCAGTGCTCAGTGCTCAGTGCTCAGTGCTCAGTGCTCAATATCATCACGATGTATTAAATTACACAACGACTGCCACACATAACATTCGTGTAACTTCAACATACTTCCGCAAATGACCGTGGGTCCTCATAGTCGGTTTGCGGATGGTATTCATCTTCCTTGTATTCGTGCCGAAACACGCTATACCCAACGAAACGTAGCGTTGTTTCGAGTTGGTACGACCAGAGATACGCACAGGCCGTCTACATATCGGCTAGCGCATCACACAACCCATACCATCTCATACGCTCTTATCATCTCCGGGAGAATACAGTGAATCATAAATTACATAATGTGACCCGTAATCTGCGCGAACTGATCAAAGCCCTCCCTGCTGTCCGGGCCCACGAAAGTGTAGAAGTCATCAAACGACACGTGCAGCTGATAGCCTATTTTCAGCGTCAATACGATCAGTTGGTATCACCATCACTCACACCGATGCCTACTTAAAGCGCTAGATACGAATGCTTCTCAACCACACTAAGTAATTGACTTTTATCAAGTTTGCAATGTGTCACATTGTCATTTGAATCATCCATTGTCTCTCGTTGTCGTATAATGAGCATGTGTTACACAAAGACCATTACATTGGAAGAGTAAAATGACTGATATCAAACGTCGTAAGTTCGTCACACTCATGGGTGCTAGCGCAACCATCATCCCGGTAAGCGCACTGGTTGCTAGCTTGCCAAGCCACGCGGCAGATGCAGTGGATCCTGAGTCTGCTCAAGCCAAGGCGCTTCAGTATGTTGCGGCATCAGAAAACGCAGAGCAAAATTGCGGCAACTGCGCTTTGTACACAGGTGCAGATGGTGACGCTATGGGACCTTGCCCACTGTTCCCAGGTGCTGCTGTAATGAGCGCTGGCTGGTGTAGTGCTTATGTATCTGCTGGCTAATTGCTACCGGCAGCTACAATGATCTTGTAATTTACTCAAGTTCATAAGGCAGTATGTTGAAACGCCCATCTTTTCGATGGGCGTTTTGCATTCTGGAGTCTGTATTTATCAGATGGTACATAAGCTATTGAATCTACTCTGATTCTGCCTCAACCTCCACAACCGGCCGCTCCTCAGCAATCCAATCCTTGATCCCGCCAGTCACGTTGTGCACTGCGCTGTACCCCAGTCGCTTATCCAGCAAGCCAGCAATCTTCGCCGTACGCACACCACGGCGGCAAATGAGCACCACTGGCTGATCAGGTTTCACAACAGCATCCAACTGCTCGATCCAGGCTTGAGCGTCATAGCCGCCATTCTTATCAAAAAAAGTAATGAGATGACTGCCTTCTATCACGCCCGTGTCCTCCCATTCATCAGCTCGTCGCACATCAATGATGGCAACACCTTGGGCACGCAATGCTTCTAGGGCTGCATTATCAACTTGTGTGATGTCGGCCATCACGGCACCCGAAGCCGACAGGCACAAGACGGAAACCAGCCTGATTAACAATCTATTCATAGCACTCAACTTGTCAAAAGTGTCAACGCGCTATTATAGCGTTCATTGCCACCGACCATCAGACTACGAGAGCTCACCATGGCCACAAGCCTTCTTACCCTGTTAGACGACGTTGCGTCGATTCTGGACGACGTGGCAGCAATGACAAAAATTGCCACTAGAAAGACCGCCGGGGTTCTCGGTGATGATTTGGCGCTGAACGCGCAGCAGGTCACCGGTGTGAAGGCGGAGAGAGAATTACCCGTGGTGTGGGCAGTGGCAAAAGGATCTGCCTTCAACAAAGTTATTCTTGTGCCTGTGGCCCTGACCATCAGCGCAATAGCACCTTGGCTGATTACGCCCTTGCTGATGTTAGGTGGCCTCTATCTGTGTTTTGAAGGCGTAGAAAAGCTCAGTCATAAATTTTTGCACCCTGCCGACGCTGAACAAAGCAAACAAAAACTGTTAGAAGCTGTGGCAGACGAAAAGGTAGACCTTGTGGAACTGGAAAAGAACAAGATCAAGGGCGCTATCCGAACAGACTTTGTCTTGTCTGCTGAAATAATCGTTATATCGCTCGGCACTGTGGCAGCCAGTACGTTTAGTGTGCGAGTGGCCACACTCATAGCGATTTCAGCCATCATGACCATTGGCGTTTATGGCTTAGTGGCGGCGATCGTAAAGCTTGATGATGTAGGTTTACACCTGAGCCAACCCAAAGACGGCAGCACGCCAAACGCTGTGAGTGCAGCTATTGGCCGCGGCATTTTGTGGTTTGCACCATGGTTAATGAAATTCCTTTCTGTGGTCGGCACCGCCGCCATGTTTATCGTCGGCGGTGGAATCCTTACCCACGGATTCCACTGGCTGGCAGAGAAAATTCAACAAGCCGCCAGTGGCGTGTCAGGGCTACCGGTGTTTGGCGATATAAAAGGCATCGGATCAGTCGCAGAACAACTCACCACCACCTTGCTTAATACAACAGTGGGTGTTGTGGCAGGAATTCTCGCATTGGTGATTTTTATGGGAGTTCAGAAAGTGCGCGGCAAAGCGGCGCACTAACCAAGGATTCGTCTAGTCAAAGGGCTGTTGCTGTGACTTACTATCCTCTTTCGTCTCAGTACTGACCGAAGCTCCTGCTTCCAGCAGACCAATACTTCGAGCACGCACCTCCCACTGCTTACGCGCCAACGCTTGCATGTCTGTCGCGTTGTCTTGCTCATCAACAATCTCAAGACCCAGCAGAGTCTCGATGACATCTTCCATGGTGACAAGGCCCGCGGTGCCGCCAAACTCATCCAGCACAATAGCAATGTGATCGCGCTTTTCGGTAAAGTGCGTGAACAGGTCCGGGATGGGGAAATCCTCCTTAACAGCCAGAATATCCCGCCGAAGAGACGACAAAGGGTCATCCGCGTGCCCATCGATCATTTTGCGCAATATATGATCTTTCAGGACATAGCCGCAGATGCGATCAGGTGATGACTCGTACACCGGTATGCGCGAGAAACGCAGATTAGGATGCGTATTATGGAATTCGCGAATGGTCACGTGCTCATCACTGGCAATCATCACGGTACGAGGCGTCATGACGTTTTTCGCAAAGATGGAATTAAAGCGAAGAAAGTTGCGCAGCATGTTCGATTCACCTTCATCAAACAATCCTTGCTGCGAGCCAAGCTCTGCCATGGCTCCAAAGTCTGCACGACTTAATACAGAGGCTTCTTTGTCCTTCTTCAAGGCCTTGGTGATGATCTGGCTGACAAACACCAGTGGCGCCAATACCCACATGACAAACTTCAGGCAACGAACCGTAAAGCCTGCCAGCTCCTGCCAGTAGTTTGCCCCTATAGTCTTTGGAATGATCTCAGAAAGAATCAGAATGGCCAAGGTCATAAGCACCGGCACAACGGCTGTGGCCATGAACGATGCGCCCCAGATTTTGGTGGCCTGCGCCCCTACCCCGATAGCACCTGCCGTGTGGGCAATGGTATTCAGCGTAAGAATGGCAGCCAGGGGCCGGTCTATGTTCTCTTTGAACGCCTGCAACGTCTTGCCAAGATCACCGCCTTCCTGAAGTTTCAGCTGGGTGAATGACGGCGTTATGCTAAGCAGCACAGCCTCCCAGACGGAACATAAAAAAGAAAAGACGATTGATACCATTAAAAAAACGATCAACAGGGTATACATAAACGGTCCATACCTCCAATGTGTGCGTGCAGATGTGCAGGCCTGATGACGTGTAACGGGCAAGTGATCGCCACGAATATGCTGACAACTGCATGTTGATGCCGTTTGCTCGGTACACTACCTTGTTGATGGTACCCGAACTGCATAACACCTGCGCAGCCTGTGCCAAAACCAACGTCGTTCAACCAATCTAGGACCCCTGCTCAACCATGACACCTGACGCAAGCGATTTCTGGTTTCTCCCACTCGGCGGCTGTGGTGAAATCGGCATGAACATGAATCTCTACGGTCATGATGATCAATGGTTAATGGTGGACTGTGGAGTCACCTTTCGCGATATCGACGGTACCAACCGCAGCGGGTATGACGTACAAATGCCCGACCCCGAATTCGTCACCGAACGTCGTGAACAATTGCAGGGGCTACTACTGACACACGCCCATGAGGATCACATTGGCGCTGTGGCACTGCTGTGGCGACGCTTGCGCTGTCCTGTGTACGCCACACCCTTCACCGCCGAGATGCTGCGGCGTAAACTCATCGAGCATGGCCTCGAGGGCAAGGTTCCCGTGCACCTAGTGGAGCCACTGGATCGGTTTCATATTGGCGTATTCGATGTAGAGTGGATCCCTAACACGCACTCTATACCCAGCCCCTGCGGCCTGGCGATCCGCACACCTGTAGGCTCTGTTTTTCACACGGCTGACTGGAAGCTGGATCCAGATCCAGTGGTAGGCCATGGATACGACGAAGAGGTATACAAACAACTGGGGGAAGAAGGCATGAACGCCATGGTCTGCGATTCGACATGCGCTAACCAGCCCGGCCATTCACTCTCTGAAGGCGCATTGTACGATGGCTTACACCAACATATCAGCGCAGCCACTGGCCGTGTTGTCGTCGCCTGCTTTGGAAGCAACATTGCACGTCTGCATACACTGTCCAAAATTGCTCATGCCACGAACCGCCATCTCGGATTACTGGGACGCTCCTTAATCAACACTGCGTCCGCAGCACGAGCATCAGATCTCTGGCCAGACGTTACGACACTGGTTCAATCAGATCACCTTGGATACTTACCGCGCGAGACGCTTTTGTTAGTCGCCACCGGTAGCCAGGGAGAGCCGCGTACCGCACTCAACCGACTTAGCCATGACAGCTTCCACGACCTGTCATTAGAAGCGGGAGATACCGTTATTTTCAGTGCCCGTGCTATCCCGGGAAATGAGGATCAGATAAGCAGCCTGGTGGCTAGACTTGAAGCGCGTGGTATCACGATTATTACGCCAGAGTCGTCCGACCTGCCAATCCACGCATCCGGACATCCGGGTGTAGAAGAGCTGCGCAAGCTCTACGACTGGGTGAATCCACAATTATTGATACCTGTTCATGGAGAGACAGAACATCTGGATGCTCAGGCAGAGCTTGCCAAAGCTTGCGGCATCAGCCGTCAGCTCAACGGACGCAATGGCGACCTGTTCACCATAGCACCCAGCGCCTCTATTCGCAGAGGAGTGGCACCTACCGGCAGATTGGGCGTAGGACGCCGATCATTAGAGAAAATTGGTTAGCCGCCCAGCACAAACACATTGGACTGAGTACGGGTAAGCCTATAGCCCACACACCGTATTCTCTTCAGATCCCAGCCCGAATCGCCGTCCAGACCTAACTTTTTTCGCACCCTGCAGGCAGCGGTATCGATACGCCGCGTATCCATGTGCAGCGGCAAAGACCAAACTGAAGTCATAAGCTCGCTGTTGACAACAACCTCGCCAGTTCGCGAGAAGATGTAGGACGCAAAATCGAACTCTTTCGGGCTCAAATCTATTGACACCCCGTTACGGATAACTTTGCGCTGGTGAACATCAAAGTGTACATCTGCCACAGTGAATGAGCGCATTAGAAAACTGCGATGACGCCTTAAAGCCGCCGCCAGACGAGCCTGCAGAACAACATCACTATCGTTCAGATTGAACACCTGCACCGCACCGCGTTCCAGGAGGCGCACTACAGTACTCTCACGTGTGCAATCAGACAGAACGATAAGTCGGCCCCTGATCGGCGCAAGCGTCAGCGTTGTGTAGTTGTCGTTAGGGCGTTGCCTGTGGACCACGACAGCTGCAAAAGCATCGTGGGGAACAAGCTTGTCCACAGGGTATTCCGACACCGCCAAAGACACCTGGGAATCTCGAGACAGCAGCCGGCTGATACGATTCGAATCGTGAGCACCTTCCGCCACAACAGCGACAGCCGACTCCCATTCAACAGCATTGTGATCAGGGACCTTAACTTCAGACTGAGTACTCCCAGCAATATGCAGTCTGCGAAAACTTGCGGTATTACTGGAAAAAACGGCAACCATGCAACACTCCGATGCAACATTGATGCGCCCAGCTGTACCACTGAGCAATCGCTCAACCAGCAACAAGCACTTATAAATCGTTGAAAACCAATGAGGTAACTTACTGATCTTTCGACTATAAATTAGCCGAGGTACCTTGTAGGATTCACTACCTGACAAAACCAGCAGCTGTACCTTCGGGTAGGATTCCCTACTTGCAAAGTATACACATGACTGACTGCTTGTCGAGCACGTATAACGTTAGTTAGATAACCCCGTAACGAGGCACGAGTAACGCTATTTTGCGGGTGACGAGATGCAATGGTGGGTCAACCTGACAAACAACAAGCAAACTGAGCGCCGGACTTTATTGCGGACACAAAAAAACCGCGTGTAGCGGCTGAGGGTCAGTGTTGATTTAAGGAGGATGGTGGCTACACCTAGATTCGAACTAGGGACCCCAACATTATGAGTGTTGTGCTCTAACCAACTGAGCTATGTAGCCATGCAATCCAGCGCGCAAGTATGACTATCCTGATTCCTCGTGTCAAGCAAATCGACCCACTAGAATTTCATTAATTTCCGCTCTGGGGCTACCTCATTAAAACAGGATTCCTGATCACAGCTGCAGTATCAGCCTCACCCGCCAGCTCATCCATAAGCGTCGCCAGAAACCGGGCAGCTGCGACAGGCAACACTCGACCCTTTTGCGTCAGTACAGCGATTGAGCCCTGTGCAAGCTCATGAGTGGACACTTTCAGCGCGGTAAGACCTGGCGCAAGCCCTGATCTGGCAAACGCTATAGGCACCAGGAATCCCACACTCCTATGGTCCTCAAGGCTTTTCATCAGAAATTCCGCACTATCCGATTCAACCGCCACCCAAGGCTTGAGCTCCTGCCGCGCAGCAGCTCCCTCAATAAGCGCTCGAAGCCCTGAGCGCCTTGTGGGCAACACCAACGGATAATCAATACAGTCGCCCAGCAGCAGTGATGACTTTGCTGCCAACGGATGCTGGCTAGACATCACGGCGTAAACACATTGCGGCACCTTGAGTAATACCGACATGTCCGCAGTAACATTCGGCTCAAAAATAACAGCCAGATCGGCAGAGAAATCAGCTAACCGATCAGTTGCCTCATCACGCCCACACACACGCAAGGCAAAATCAACGTATGGGTGTTCAGCGCGATATGTAGACACCATGGAAGGCAAGACGCGCTGCATCAGGGCTTGCCCACAGGCAATGGAAACCCGACCACGTCGCTCACCATGCAGGTCTGCAATCTGAGACTTTACACGTTCAAGATCAGAGATTTGATGGCGTATGTGGTGAATGAAAATTTCACCAGCAACGCTAAGCCTCACACCTTTACCCGTGCGTTCAAATATAGGTGTCCCTAATTCCTCTTCAACAGAGAGAATGCGGCGGTTCAACGCCGTTGATGTGATCGCAAGCGATTCAGCCGCGCGCCGTATGGATCCTGTGCGCGCGACCGCATCAATGTAAACCAGTTGTTGAAGGTGGCGCATCGTAGCTATCCTCCGTTATGTGCTCTGTACGAGCCTAACCCGGCTTCAGACAAGGATCGCCGGCTCTACGCCACTAGACGTTAAATCGAAAATGCACCACATCACCTTCGCGCATGATGTACTCCTTACCTTCGAGGCGCCACTTGCCCGCATCCTTAGCGCCATTCTCGCCTTTGAATTCAACGTAATCGCTGTAGCCAACGACTTCAGCACGGATAAAGCCCTTCTCAAAATCAGTATGAATGCGCCCTGCACCTTGAGGTGCAGTTGACCCCGCACGTACGGTCCATGCGCGCACCTCCTTCTCTCCTGCAGTGAAGAATGTCTGCAACCCCAACAAAGTGTAACCCGCTCGGATTACGCGGTTAAGACCAGGCTCTTCCAGATTCATCTCGCTCAGGAATTCCTGCTTGTCGGCATCATCGAGTTGTACGATCTCAGCTTCGATGGCGGCGCACACGGCGACCACTTCAGCGCCTTCCGCAGCAGCCATAGCGGTCAAGGTATCGAGCAAGGGATTATTTTCAAAACCGCCTTCATCAACGTTTGCGATATACACCGTCGGCTTGTTAGTTAGCAGATGATAGTGATGTAACCATTTGCGCTCTTGCTCACTAACATCGAGGGAGCGAACTGCGACTCCTTCGGCCAGCGAATCCGCAAGCTTCTGGAGAAACGTCTGCTCAGCAAAGGCTTCCTTGTTTGAAGATTTCGCCGTCTTTCGAATTTTCAACAACGCTTTGTCAATGGTATCCATATCCGCCAACAACAGCTCCGTATTGATAATCTCCACGTCATCTGCCGGACTCACCTTTCCCGCTACGTGAATGACGTCTTCATCTTCAAAGCAACGCACAACATGCGCAATAGCATCGGTTTCACGGATGTTGGCTAAAAACTGATTGCCCAATCCTTCACCTTTCGAAGCACCTGCCACCAAACCTGCAATATCGACAAATTCCATGGTGGTTGGCAAGATGCGCTGCGGAGATACAATTTCTGCCAGCGCATCAAGGCGCAGGTCTGGCACCGGCACGATGCCGACATTGGGCTCAATGGTGCAAAACGGATAGTTCTCTGCCGCTATTTCTGCTTCGGTCAGGGCATTGAACAAGGTCGATTTGCCAACATTGGGCAACCCGACAATGGCGCACTTGAATCCCATCGTAAATGTCCTGTTCTAAAGTGTTGTTATGGCACACCGGCAACGCAAGCTCTGGCGCTGCCCAGGTGCATAAAAAAATAACTAAGGCTTATGGCTGTGCAACGCTTTGGTGGCCACGTTGATATCACCATCAATAATGGTCATCGACTCACGTAAAGCAAGCTCGATACTCTCATCAATCAGTCGTTGATCGGCAGCTGATGCACGCTTCAAAACGTAGCCAGCCACCGCGCTCTTGTGTCCGGGATGTCCGATACCAATTCGTAGTCGCCAAAAGTCACCATTGCCAAGCTTTGCTACTGAATCGCGTAAGCCATTGTGACCACCATGACCACCGCTATTCTTCAGGCGTATGTGTCCGGGTGGTATATCAAGCTCATCGTGTGCAACAAGAATACGGGACGAATCAATTTTGAAAAATCGCGCAACCGCAGCCAGACCCTGCCCGCTGTTGTTCATATAGTTCATGGGTTTGACCAACAGCAATTTGCGCCCGGCAACTTGTGCACTGGCAACTTGGCTGAAAAAACGTTTGTCGCCGGTGAATCGTGCACCCAACTGATCGGCAAGTTGATCGACGTACCAGAAACCGGCATTGTGCCGGGTATTGGCATACTCGCTGCCGGGATTACCGAAACCTGCAATGAGGTCAAATGGAATGTGCTCACCTGGCATAGGTTTAGTACCTGTTACAAAAAGGGCTGACCCTTAACCAAAGCGTCAGCCCAATTCACAGCAAATTGCACCCAGAAGTGGATGCAATGCTATCCCGCAATAGTTAGTCCTTGCTGTCAGCGGCATCGTCAGATGCTGTCGGCACATCAGCTGCTGGCACTTCATCTTCGTCACTCGGCTCAGCTTCAACGCGTGGTGCATTAACAGCCGCAACCTGGCGATCTGAATCGTCACCCGCCTCGTTAAGATCAACCAGACGTACGCCTTCAGGCAGAGCCAATTGAGACAAGTTGATGGACTCACCGATGTTCAGGCTAGCCATATCGACTTCGATATTTTCAGGGATATCACGTGGACGACAAGCAATTAACACTTCGTTATCGTTGTGAGAAATGATTCCGCCACCGGTTTTAACGCCAACACACACATCTTCGTTGATGAAGTGTAACGGGACGCTGACTTGTAGGTCAGCACCTGCAACTACGCGCATGAAATCCATGTGCAGCACTTGCATTTTGAAGGGGTGACGCTGAACATCTTTCAAGATTGAACGTGCTGGCTCACCACCATCAACGCTTACCTGAAGAAGCTGCGAGTAAAACGCCTCATTCTCCAGATGCTTGAACACTTCATTAGCCTTCAACAAAATAGGCTGGGGCTCCTTACCATCTCCGTAGATGATGCCAGGAACCATATTGTCACGACGCAGGCGGCGGCTCGCACCTTTCCCAAAAACGCTGCGCGACGTGGCATTGACGGTTATATCGTCAGACATGTCGG
>JALZVU010000215.1 GCA_023301795.1 Granulosicoccus sp. | reverse complement strand
TGCGACTGAAATAGAAGTAGTCGAGAATAACCATCTCGACGATCAACCGTCATCAGAGCAGCAACCGCTCACTGCTGATAATGCTGAACCTACCCAGCCACTTGACGATAGTGGTGTCACCGATTCAGCCGAGCTACTACCTGAACAAGCCAACGTTCAGAAGCCAACACCTACCACTGATCTAGTAACAACAGGCGATAGTGAGATTGTCCTGGGTGAGGCGCAAAAAACCTCGGTAGAAGAGGGTGACACTGAAGTGCATAACAAACAACCTATCAAAAAAACCGGTTTCATAAAACGCTGGTTTGGACGGGTTATCTCTTGGGTTAAATGGCTCACGGGTTTATAGAAACCCAGTAGCAAGATACGGTGTTTATCTTGTGTTATTACCGGATTGTCAGGTTCACATCGTGCTTATAGAGAGCGTGGTAAAAATACCTCACCTATTCAACAGCTTCGCTGTTTTTTCAGAATAAAACGAATAGCTCGTGTGCACTCGTTCATCCGTATTTATCGATGTGCAACGCTTTTAAGCACGCATGAGCCCCCGTTTCACTTTGTGAATTAGCGCACTTGCACCGTATACTCGGCGCCGAATTGGTAAAAATACGACAACGAAAATTCGCTTATGCTAAAAACGCTCCTTGCAGGAATTATCCTACTCATCGGTGGTACATCGGCAATGGCTCAAAGCCTGATCGTTGTCGAAGATGGGGAATCGGGAGCCACTGGCAACTGGCAAGTGTTCGACACTACACCTGATGGTTACGCGATCAATAACAATAGCGAGGGGCAGAACAGCTACATCTCGTTTACCAGCAACAATCAGCAAAACGGATTCATGCTGGGCAACACGTCCGCGGCGGCACCGGGGCTTGATCTTGCAGACATAACAGCAGCGTCATTTCGACTCCGTGCAACCCGCAGTTTTACCGTTGCATTTGTCGTAGAGACTGATCAGGGGTTGCGGTATCTTCGGTATTCGCACTCCAGTAACACAGTGCCCCAAGGTGGCAGCAGCGTGGTAAGTGTTGGATTAGGCAGGTCGTCATACAACGGCTACTGGCATCCGTACTCGCGCAACCTGCAAGCCGATCTGGATGCAGCGCAACCCGGTAACACTATAATTAAAGTGCATGGTGTGCAGGTTCGTGGATCCATTGATCTGGATGATGTTGTTCTATTTAACGCTGATCAACTGACAACTGCCCCTCTGGCAATAGCGGGAGCCGATGTTCAGGTATCCCTTGGTGACAACGTTCAACTGGATGGTTCACAGAGTTCGGATGCTGATGACCAGATAGCACTTTGGCGCTGGACTGATGACAAGCATACCGTTTTAGGTAATACCGCAGCGCTGTCCCTGCCAGCTGATTTTGTTGGGCGCTCTGACATAACACTTACTGTTACTGACAACTCGGGTGCTAGTCATTCAGACATCGTCAGAGTTAGCGTTGTAGCGCCCAATGACAGGGTCACAATCGTTGAGGATGCCGAGCAGGGTGATACTGCAAATTGGCGTATTTCCGACAAGACTCCGGCCGGTTATACCCTCGACAATGTTAGTGAGGACGGTAACCGTTTTATCTCGTTGAAGGGCAGTGATCGCTTGAACTCGTTTATCACGGGCAACCGAACAGCCAACGCTGCAGCGCTAGGCATCGAGAACCAGAATTCAGTGAGTTGGCGAATGCGCACAGATAGCCCGTTTACTGTGTATTTTGGTATGGACACCACCGAAGGGTTTCGTTATGTCTATTACACACACTATGCGTTGAGCAGTGCTGCCGCTGCTGGCAGTCACGTCAGGGCAGGTCTTGGCACACTTGCCTATGATGGTGAATGGCATTTTTTCAATAAAGATCTGCTGGCAGAACTTCAGCTTGTCCAGCCCGGTAACCAGATCATTTCCATCAATAGCATGCTGATTCGTGGTTCGACCGATATTGATGATGTAACTTTTTACAGTACGACTGATGCGCCCCCTGTGGGAGCAGATTTGCCAGGCACTCCAGAGCTGTTAGCGCCGGATGCGGATGCTGCTCTGTCGGCAGAATCTATTGATGCATTTACCTGGCAGTCTGTTGAAGGTGCTGTGAGTTATGAGTTCGAATTAAGCACTACTGCCGAAGGTTTCGACCAGCCATTGTTTTCCGCAACGATTGCTGCCACAAGTTGCACTGACTCCCTCTGCACTCAGACAGTTGAGTTGCCTGCCACATCGTCCGGTGCCTACGACTGGAGAGTAAGGACAGTTAGCGACGATGGAGAATCGATGTGGGCAACTCGGAGCCTGGATCTGCTGTTGGCACGCCCGGCAACGCCTGTCAATGTCAGTCCTGCAGTCGGTGTTGACATTAACGAAGGCGCTACAGTGGAATTCGTCTGGCAGTTCGATCCCATCGTTGAAATTTACGACTACCACGTGTTCGATCGCACAACATCCACACAGCTTGATTTTGTGTATGGCCTGCTCCCTGCCGATGTCTGTGATGGAGAATTATGCCGATTCAGTGCGGAGGTGACTTTGCCTATCGCTGCCAATCATGCATGGCGCATCCGGGCTGGCAACGCATCTGGCAGATCAGATTGGTCTCGCAGCATTTTCACTATGGTAGAAATTGTTGCAGACCCACCTGCAGCCCCAGAACTCGAACTACCGTTGGCACAAGCCACGCTGGAAGGGGGAACTTCGCATTCATTCAGTTGGCTCAAGTCTGAAGGTGCTAGCTCGTATGCTCTACAACTTGTGCTTGCCAGCGCACCAACAGACGCTCTATACAGCCAGAGTGTTGCAGATTCTGCGTGTGGTGCAGACTCTTGTTCGTTGTCCGTTGTTCCTGATCTGCCTGCCGCCAACGATTACCAGTGGCAGGTCAATGCGAGTAATGCAGCGGGTGCGTCTGATTTTACCGCTCGTATTTTCTCACTGAATGCCCCTTCAACGACACGTCCTGCAACGCCTGTAAACGTCTCGCCAGCAGTGGCTGCCGACCTGGTTCAGAACTCAGAGGTAGAGTTTGTCTGGCAGCGCGACCCGGATGCGTTCACCTATGAATTCCACCTGTTTGACAATGTTGCAAAAACCACCACACCGTATGTGGTCGGCTTGCTAGCTAATCAGGTCTGTGCTGATGATGGACTGTGCAGGTTGACACAAACGGTAACGCAGCCAGTGTCTACGTATCACGCCTGGCGTGTAAGAGGTCGTAACTCCATTGGGCCTTCAGGATGGTCGCGCAGTATTTTCTCCATAGTAGATTCTGCGGTTATTCCTGATCCTGGCAACGCAGCACCGGTTCCGGCTTATATCATTGCAGGCTTTGATGAAGACGCTATTGGCAGTGCGCCGTTTACGGTGTCGGTTGATCCGTCGGCATCCGCTGATGATGAAGGTATCGTGTCTTATCGCTGGGTTTTCGGTGATAACAGTCAGCCCCTGGAAAATACCGATGCATCGGTTGTTGAACACACCTATACCGAGCCCGGTGATTTTACATTGGAGCTGGAGGTCACAGACGCACAAGGGTTGACAGCCAACATGCAGCGCCAAGTGACAGTGTCTGAAGCCCCTATATTGGTAGACGCTACTGACGCTGCCAGATTACTCGCTCAAGCAACCTTTGGTGCCACCCTTGCAGATATTGAGCAAGTTCAGTCTATTGGATTGAACAACTGGATTGATCGCCAGTTTACGCTTCAGGGGGATTCTCACCTGGCGTATGTACAACAGCACTCCAATGGCAGTGGACGTTCTCCGCGTCATGAAATCTGGTGGAAAAGCGCTGTGGATGGCGAGGATCAATTACGCCAGCGAGTTGCCTTTGCATTAAGCCAGCTGTTTGTTGTTTCTGATTCTGGCTATACCTTGGCAAACGCTCAGTATGGCATTACAGGCTATTACCAGATGCTTCTTGATAACGCGTTTGGTAACTATAGAGACCTGTTGGAGAAGGTGACTCTGCATCCGGTTATGGGTATTTACTTGAGCATGCTGCAAAACGGCAAGGGTGATCCAGAAGCATCCACTCGACCCGATGAGAACTATGCGCGAGAAGTATTGCAACTATTTACTATCGGCCTGCACAGGCTGAATCAGGATGGCAGCACTGATGGTAGCCCGGTATTCTCGCAAGATCAGGTCGAGGCTTTTTCCAGAGTGTTTACCGGATGGAACTACGCTGATGCGGGCCGCTGGGACAGACCGCTGTTTACCAGAGCTGACATGATTAATCCCATGCTGCCATTCGAGGAGTATCACGACACCGACCAGAAGACATTGCTTAACGGTGAGGTATTACCCGCTGGGTTGTCAGCCAGAGAAGATCTTGAACGTGCATTGGACAATATTTTCAATCATCCAAACGTTGGGCCTTTTGTAGTCAAACAGCTCATCATGCGACTGGTTACGAGTAATCCCTCACGCCAGTATGTGAGCGATATTGCGGGTGTTTTTAATAATGATGGAACAGGTACACGCGGTAACTTAGCTGCGGTGATCAAAGCAATATTAGTGCACAACGAGGCGCGCGTCATTCCAGATGTTGCCGCCTACGGAAAACTACGTGAACCTGTGCTTCGACTCAGCCACCTCTGGCGTACATTTGGTGTTCTGCCGGGCTTGCAAAGCAGCGCAGCGCGAGATGAATACAACACGGTGTCGCCGCAGCTAATGGACTTGGAAGTTGATACTGGACAGGCCCCGTTAAAATCGCCATCGGTGTTTAATTTCTTTCAGCCGGGCTTTTCGCCCGTTGGTGTTGTGGCCGACCGTGATCTTAACGCACCAGAGTTTGAGCTGTTTACCGAGAGTAATGAGCTTGCGACCAGTAATCGTATTGGGCGACAGATACAGCAGTATTCGGTAGCTTCGATCTCGGACGCAGGGCATCCGGTATCGTTCCTCGATTTTACGTATGAGGTGTCTTTGGCCAGCGATGTTGAGACGTTGCTTGATCATCTGAATCTAGTGCTGCTCTCTGACAGTATGGGACCGGCACTACGAGACCTTTTAACTTCCCATCTTCAGGCACTTGCGGATACACCAGCGGGTCATCTTGCCCGTGTGCGTGATGCGATCACGCTCATCGTGGCCTCTCCTGACTACCTGGTGCAAATGTAATGGCTAATCTGATAAACCGAAAGACACGTCAACGCCGAGAATTTTTACGTCAGTGTGCAGCCATCTCGCTGCTGGGCTCCGGTGCAGGTGCCATGAACGGCAAGCTGGGGATGATTGGATCTGCCCTGGCTGCCAGTTCAGATTACAGCTCACTGAATGATTACAAAGCACTGGTGTGCGTATTTTTATATGGCGGCAGCGATTCGTTCTCCATGTTTGTACCTACCGACGAGGACGGCTATTCACAGTACGCCGCAAGCCGTGGCGCTCTGACGGTACCAAAAGAAGATCTGCTGACTGGAAGCCGCGATACCGGTATTGCGTTTAACAGGCGATTGGCAGATCTGCACAGCATGTACGACAAAGGCGTAGACGATGCCGGGCCTAAACTTTCGGTTTTCAGTAATGTTGGAAACCTGATCTCACCGATCACGCGTGCCCAATTCCTGAATGGGGGTAGTGCTATTCCTAATGATCTTTATGCTCACAATCACCAGCAGGAACAATGGTTGAAAGGGCTAAGTAGTTCACCAGCCTCCATCGTTGGAACAGGCTGGGGAGGTCGGATGGCTGACCTGCTTCAGCATGCGAATGATTCGGTGGGTTTGCCACCCAGCTTTTCTGTAGCAGGTACCAACTACTGGCTGCCCGGGCGCCAGGTCCAACCGATATCGTTGAGTCCGAGTTACGGCCTGACACCGCTGCAATATCTGGACGGTGTTGCTGGAAACAGTAATAGCGTAGCGCGTGGCCAAACGTGGGATGCCATGTTGAGAGCTAACTCTGATCACCCTCTAAAACGCCAGGCAGCAAGCTCGTTGCAACGTGCCAAATCAGGTTCTGCCCAGTTGAGGGCAACACTGCAAGCGAACCAAGACTTTTCTACGCCTTACAACGGTGGCAGCAAGCTGGCTAGTCAGTTGCGAATGGTGGCAAGGCTTATTGCTGGTAACCAGCAGATGGGCATGAAACGGCAGATCTTTTTTGTCGGTGCCGGCGGCTGGGATACACATGATGCACAAACGCCAAGGCTTAATGCACTGCTAACTGATTTGAACGATAGCCTGCGTGATTTTCAGAACACCTTGGGTGAAATTAATCTGTCTGATTCAGTAACCACCTTCACAGCATCTGATTTTGGTCGTACCTTGACCACCAACGGTGATGGATGCGATCACGGTTGGGGTGGACACTATATGGTGATGGGTGGTGCTGTTAACAGTGGGCAGCTGTTGGGTCAGTTGCCCAGTTTTGCGGTCGGCTCGGATGACGATACTGGCGACAAGGGCCGAGTTATTCCCAAGTTATCCATCAATCAATACGGAGCGCTAATGGCGCGCTGGATGGGTGTATCGGATAGTGATCTGAACGGGGTGTTTCCGGATCTTGCCAACTTCGGTGGGTCATGGGATGCAGGGCTTGATGTGTTCAAGACAAGCTAATAGGGGTTGGGCTGGAGGATCTCTCAGGGTATCTCGCATATCCTGTCTCGTCTGCCAAGACGAATTGAACGCTTTTGCGTCAGGAGTCAACAGCCCGCTTTAGCAGTACATAGACGGCTCCGGTCCCCCCGTCATTCGTTCTGGCCGAACAGAACGCCATCACCATTTTGTTGCGTTGTAACCATTGATTCACCGCAGGTTTTAGCCTGGGGGCGCGCTCAGCGTTCTTGCGGCCTTTTCCGTGGATGACTCTGATACCCAAGTGGCGTCGCTGCTGGGCGGCCTTGAGGAACTCGGACAGCTCCTTACGGGCTTCGTCCACAGTGAGTCCGTGTAAATCGATCTCGGACTGGATGGAGTAGCGTCCACTCTTGAGTTTTTTCAAAACACTGCGTTGCACACCCGGTGCTGTGTAAGATAAGTGTTCGCCAGTTTCTAGGAAGTCTGATTCGCTTAAATCTTCCAGCAACGATTGCATGACCGAACGATCATCGTGTTCTGAGTGTCGTACAAGAGGTGCGGGGGCTGAGCGAGTTTCTTCAACCCGATCGTGAGCCACGGAGCGTACGTCGCCGACTGCCTCTCTGAAAAGGGCCATGTCGTCATCGCTAACCGGTTTGGTTTTGTTCTTGGCAGGTTTTTTTCTCGCGCTCACACCCCATTATACGCGGGTGCAAGGATTGGGCTCACGAAAGTGCAGTGAATAGTCACTGTCTGGCAGTAATTCGCAGTTCACACTAATTTGATGGGTAGAGTCATGACTAGGAAAGTAGAAAAATCACTGGCCGAATGGGCCAAGACGCTGACACCGATACAACTTCGGGTTGCGCGTGAGAAAGGCACCGAACGCGCCTTTACCGGTGAATATGATGGTCACAAAGGTGATGGGGTATACACCTGCGTGTGCTGCGGCGAGGCCTTGTTTGATTCGGCGCACAAATACGACTCGGGCAGCGGCTGGCCCAGTTTCTATCAGCCGACCAGTAACGAGGTAATTGACGAAGAAGTCGATTCCAGCCTGGGTATGCGGCGTACTGAGGCGATGTGTGATGCCTGTGGTGCGCACTTGGGGCATGTGTTCCCTGATGGCCCTCAGCCGACCGGTTTGCGCTACTGCATCAACTCCGCATCATTGAATTTTAAAGAGCGCTCAGACCAGAGCGGCAGTGGCGGGGATGGATCGTGACATCGCAGCTCAGTAGCGTCACGTACCTGCAAGGTGCTACACCTTGTACCCGCAAGCTTTGGTTAGATTGTCATGAATAAGCCTGGACTGATCGGATTGCTTGTTGTCTGTGTAGTCGCTGGTGCTGCGGCGTCCATGTATGCCCAAAAAGCGTCTAACGATGAAGTAGGGCCAGCTGCCATTGACCTGGCAGAATCGACAGTGAGCGTACAGGCTGCCGATATTCAGGCCGTGGACGTGCCTTCGCAAGCACCGGACGCAGCCGAAGTCTCACCTGCAGACACACAAACCAGCGAACAAACAAACGCTGCGGCTGCAAGTGAAAAACCTGCCCGCGAAACAGCTGCACTGGAGCAACGCCTCACGGACGTTGATCGCGCACTGCCTGCTTTCGAACTACGCGAGCTGGACGACACTGTCTGGAACGTTGAAAGTCTCAAAGGCCGCCCGTGGGTGATTAACTTCTGGGCAACCTGGTGTCCGCCGTGTATCGAAGAAATTCCTTCGATGAACGCAGCCTATGAGTATCTGGAGCCCAAAGGCATTGGTATGCTAGCCATCAATGCCGGTGAAGGCGCTATTCCCGTAGAAACATTTCTGGAAAAAATCGCCATCGACTTTCCTAACGTGCTGGGAGATGCCGACACGTTGCCAAACTGGTCGGTCAGGGCTTTGCCCACCACCATTGTGATTGATGCTGAAGGCAAGATAATTTACGAGGCACTGGGCCCGCGCGAATGGGATGATGAAAAATTGCTGCAGCGCGTGGTGGATTTGCTTTAGCAAGGAGTACGAGTGGGCCGTTCGCTCTCGTTATGTCAACGATGAACGGCCCACTTGTGTCACAGCCAAACCTTACGTATTAGCCCGATGCTCCACCAATCCATCTACCACTGCAGGATCAGCAAGTGTTGAGGTGTCGCCCAAGCTGGCGATATCATTTTCGGCGATCTTGCGCAAAATACGGCGCATGATTTTACCGGAGCGAGTTTTTGGTAGGCCTGGCGCCCATTGCAACAAGTCGGGTGTGGCAATAGGTCCGATCTCGGTACGTACGTGTTTAACCAGTTCGGCCTTGAGTTCATCGCTAGCCTCTACGTCATTCATCAGCGTCACGTAGGCGTAAATACCCTGACCCTTTATGTCGTGTGGGTAGCCGACCACGGCGGCCTCTGCAATAGCAGGATGCAGAACAAGAGCGCTTTCGATTTCAGCGGTTCCCAGTCTGTGACCGGATACGTTCAGGACATCGTCAACGCGTCCGGTTATCCAGAAGTACCCATCCTCATCGCGCCGCGCACCGTCGCCGGTAAAATAGTAACCGGGGTACATGGAAAAATAGGTTTCTTTAAAGCGCTCATGATTTCCGTACACCGAACGCATCATGCCCGGCCAGGGGCGTGTGATAACAAGATTTCCCGATGCTGGGCCTTCGAGTATGTTGCCCTGGTCATCGACCAGTTCAGGCACCACACCAAAAAACGGTTTGGTGGCTGATCCTGGTTTCAATGCGGTAGCACCTGGCAAAGGGCTAATCAGAATGCCGCCGGTTTCCGTTTGCCACCAAGTATCCACTACTGGGCAGTTGGAATTACCGACCACTTGCGAGTACCACTCCCAGGCTTCGGGATTAATAGGCTCACCCACGCTGCCGAGCACACGCAGTGAGCTTCTGTCCACTGATAATACGGCCTCATCACCGTGCGCCATTAAGGCACGAATTGCGGTGGGGGCTGTGTAGAAGGTGTTGACCTTGTGCTTGGCAACGACTTCCCAGAAACGGCTAACGCTAGGGTAGGTGGGTATGCCTTCAAACATCAGTGTGGTTGCACCATTAGCCAGTGGCCCGTACACAATGTAAGAATGTCCGGTGACCCAGCCAACATCGGCGGTGCACCAGTAAACCTCCCCCTCTCTGTAATCAAACACACATTTGTGTGTCATGGCGGCATACACGATGTAGCCACCGCTGGTGTGCAACACACCCTTGGGTGTACCCGTGGAGCCAGAGGTGTACAGGATAAATAGTGGATCTTCTGCGTCCATCTCCACGGCGGGGCAATCGTTGGAGGCGCCAACGATGAG
>JALZVU010000214.1 GCA_023301795.1 Granulosicoccus sp. | reverse complement strand
CTGTACTCATTTTTCCTGGATCTCACCTAGAGTGACTAGGCCTGCGCGGCCCGACTCAACCCAGTAAAAATTCCGTGCAGCCGGGGCCGCCTCCGGTACTTATATACAGCTCTATAAGCTTCTGGTCTCGAAATTTTATGCAACACTAGGGTTAAGTAAACCTGAAAATAAGCTCTGGGAGAAAATAGTGCTCAGTAACGAACAGGTCTACTGCGCATGAGACCCGCTGGCCGTAGTGAGACAGATTCACTGTACTTCAACTATCCTCATTTTGAAGCGCCAGACGCTGACGCACGTAGTACACAAAAAGAGGTGTTCCCCGTAGCCATCGTGGGCGCAGGACCTATCGGTATGACGGCAGCACTGGCCTTGGCTAAAGAAGGTGTGCGCTCGGTGGTCTTCGACAACAAGGCCACTTTTAACGACGGTAGCCGCGCTATCTGTATTGCCAAACCAAGTTACTACATCATGGAACAGATCGGTGCCATCGCGCCGTTTTTAGAGAAATCACTACCCTGGACCATAGGGCGATCCTTCTATCGAGGGAAGCAAATTCTGGAGTTTCAGATGCCTGATGGGCCGGATGAAAAATTTCGTCCTATGTACAACCTGCAGCAACAGTATATCGAGCAGTATCTGTGGGAAGCCGCCAACGCTTCAGAGCTTATCGAGCTGCGCTGGCAAAGTGAGGTTAGCGGCGTGACAGATGGCGCCAAAGATACGCAGCTCACAGTAAAGGATACCGCTGGCGAATACACCTTGACAGCAAATTGGGTACTGGCTTGTGACGGTGCCCGCAGCCCGATCAGAACCTTTCGCGGGCATAGGCTGCACGGAGAGAATTTCGAAGGGCGGTACGTGATCGCTGACATCCAGATGGCGCATGATTATCCCACCATACGACGCGCATTGTTTGATCCGTCAAGCCGTCCAGGTGGCACCGTATTGATTCATAAAGAGCCTGACAATATCTGGCGGATCGACTATCAGCTCAAAGATGATGAAAGTCGGGATGAAGCTTTACTTGAAGAAAATGTGCGCAACAGTGTTGCAGCCGTGTTGAGAGATATTGACTACCAGGGATCATGGGAGCTGGAATGGTGGAGTGTTTATTCGGCGAACACACTGGCGTTGGACGACTACCGCGATGGGCGTGTTTTCTTCGTTGGAGACAGTGCGCATATCGTGCCGATTTTTGGTGTTCGAGGTTTGAACAACGGACTCGCAGATGCTGCAAATATTGGATGGAAGCTGGGTTGGGTTGTCAATGGCAAGGCAGGTGCTGAGCTACTGGACAGCTACACACCAGAGCGGCGCGGCGCCACCCTGGACGTGTTTGCAAACGCGACTAAAAGCGCTCGCTTCATGACACCCAATACCCATGGATGGAAACTGATGCGCGATGCAGCTTTGTCTCTTGCCTTGACTCATCCTTTTGCCGGAGAGCTTGCCAACCCTCGGCAGATGACAGCGTTTACCTATACCGCAAGCCCTGCTGTTCTGCCGCCCAGCGAACAGAGTAGCGAGTCTGCGTTCACAGGTGGTCCTGATGTTGGTGCCTTGTTCAGTGAAGTGAGGTTGCCATCCGGATTTTTATCCGACCAGTTAGGCCAGAATTTCACCGTTTTATGCTTTGATGAGACACTGGCAAAGCAGATAGAAGACGCTTGTAATGATGCTGACTATCTGAACGTTCTCCTCCTACCCCACCCTTCTGGAACATCAGAAAAATATAGCGCCAACAAGTGTTCAGCCTATCTGATTCGTCCAGACAAACACATCGCCGGACGATGGCTTGAAGCCTGCGCCTCGGAAGTTGTTAGCGGGTACCGCCGAGTAACATTCCGCGATATCACCGTTTAGCGAATACGTTGAACACGAAACACTTGAGCTCTGGCTCTGAGAAGACCACAAACCTGAAGCATAGGCACACCTGATGAATCACAGCGCACTAGAAGACGTCTACGCAGCACTGGCTCTGAAAATCGATGAGCTTGGCCCTGAAAACAGCGAACTGTTTCTGGCCAAGCTTGCGCTGCTGTTGGCGCAGAAAAACGGCGATGTGGATGAGATTCGACAATGCATCAATGATGCTGCATTGTCGATTGATGGTGCAGCTTAGGAAACTGTGCGGCAGAAATTAATCGGCTGCGCAGGCTCCTAAGCCACACTGCAAACGGACAACCTAAGCCTTGCAGCCAACCATCATTAGGCGGACTTCAGCCTAGCCGTTCATTCTGTGGGAACATGGCCTTACGAGCCTCGTCATCCATCTCAGACTTGAAGGTGGCTGATTCTTTCAGAGCTTCGGCGCGTTGAGCGGCTGGACGTGCATTTATAGTGTCCAGCAAGCGTTTGACGTTAGGGAGAGATTCCCAGGCAGCTTCGCCCAGAATGAAAGGCACTGCACGCGCCCAGCCCCAGACAGCCATGTCAACGATGGAATAGTCATCGCCCAGCATGAACTGCTTGCCTTGCAATTGATCATCAATTAATTTCCAATGACGCTGAGCTTCAAATTCATAGCGATTAACGGCGTACTCTTTAGGCTCAGGAGCAAAGTGCTTGAAATGTACGCACTGCCCTGAATAAGGACCGATGCCTGTCGCAACCAGCATAAGCCACGAGTGCATTTGGGCTCGCGCCTCGAGAGTTGTCGGTGCGAATTTACCGCTCTTTTCAGCCAGATACAGCAATATTGCGTTGCTATCAAAAATCACCGCATCGCCATCGCTCAGCGCGGGTGTTTTAGCGTTAGGATTGATTGCCAGAAAAGCGCTGTCATGCTGCTCACCCTTACGGGTGTCAACCGGCACTAATTCATAAGGCATACCTGATTCTTCAAGAAACAGGGCAACTTTGAGAGGATTTGGTGAGGGGTGATAGTAGAATTTCATCATGGGCCAAAGGCTCGAATATTGTGATTGGAGGGGCCGCAGCTTACACTACATCTATGCTTGACATAGGGTTAACGACCTACCTCACCGGCTAAGAACTGGGCCTGAAACCGTTGACAATTGGTGGCAATATGGCAGATGTCACTTGATGAAACATAAGCTGGGCGTTTTCATCGATCCCCTCAAACACTTGGAGAACACATACATTGAGTACGTCAGCCGCAGGCGATACACACCCAGAGTCTGTTGGCGAAAAGTTGCTGCGCATCTGGAACCGATGCGAAAAGCTACCCATGGGCAAAAGACTATTCAGCCTGATACTCGGTATAACCATACCTTACACAGGGTCAATCAGAGGGCGTGTGGAACATCTCGAGCCAGGACACGCTGTTGTAGTGTTGCCAGACAGACGCCGAGTGCGTAATCACCTCAATTCTGTGCACGCAATAGCCTTGGCTAATATGGCTGAGCTATCAACAGGATTGGCTATGATCTCAGGCCTACCCTCTGGCGCCAACGCTATTCTCGTAGGATTGAATGTCAGCTACGAAAAAAAAGCACGCGGTGAACTCCGTGCTGAATGCCGATGCGTGGTGCCTGACGCTAAAACCCGACAGGAAGTCGCTATCGACACTGCGATTATTGATGAAGCCGGAGATATCGTAACGCGCGCTACAGCCACATGGCTGGTGGGTCCTAAGTAAATCCTAGTGCAGTGTGACCTTCAAACGCTTCAAAGAGCAGTTGATAGTCAAACTGCACTAGCCTTAGTGATGCACCCGAGTACGATCCGGGGTGTACTGGTCAAACAGAATGACCCCTTGTGCCCGCAGCTGCCGTGCCGTGGCCGGGTGTTGGTTCGCTTGCCAATCTTCAACAAGCGTCATCAAATCCTGAGGCTCGTCAGGTTTGACTGGCACTTCCGAAAGCGCTACCACATAGTCAGTAAAATCATTAGCCAGCGCTTCAAATATACTCTGTAGCGAGCGATCTCTTGAGCTATGTGTAGTCTCATCAGCCAGCGTGGAATAAGCCGCCTCACCCATGGAGATATAGTAGTCCACCCCCACCGCCTTGCGGTTTAATGCGCCGGAAAACAAGCCTGAAACAACCATCGCCACGTCTCCTAAGCGTTGCAACAACTGTCGACGCTCGTAGGCAGACTCTGATTCGATAGCTTGTCGATAATATTCTGCTAGCGGCGTTAGCGCGCCGCGATGACCCGTGTTATCTAAAAACGCGCTGGTGTGCGAATAGTTACACAACAGCTGCGTTAGATACCATAAGGTATCTTCATTCCCGTTTATGCTGTGTTTCTCAACGGCGTTCTCGATACGCTCTTTAAAGAAACTCTGCAAACAGGTGGTGGGTTCTATGAGACTCTCAACTGCGTTTTCCAGCATGATGCATTCTCCTTCATTTATCTACCACTTAAGCACCTAGCGACCTTTATCTCAATCGCTTTACTGCCAACGAGTATGCTTAACGTTTTTTACACCGTGGGGTTAGCACAGTGAGTCAATTGATAATCTAACTCCACTTCCTTGGTAGGTACTTAGGTACAGGACTTGCTAACACACTAATCTATGATTAGTAACTCTTGGCGTATGCAGCACCAGTATCTGTACGTACTGTTGTGCCTGGTAAATTTCACGCTTTCAGCGTGCGGTGGCAGCGGCGATGGCGAAGAAGAAGTATTTTCGGGCACACCCGAGGCCCTCACATGGCAAGGAACCTTCGACCCGGCCGAAACCTATTCGGCAGGTGATGTAGTGTCGTTTGGTGATGACTACTGGCAAGCAAACGACGACACAGTTTCAGGCACGAATCCGGATAAATCTCGTAGCTGGCAACTGTATGACAAGGTTACCGCTGTAGATACTTCGAATCCAAGATCATCAAATACAACTGCGATACATTGGAAAGGTGAATGGGAGGCCAATAGAAGTTACGGTGTCTATGACGTTGTCTCATACAGCGAGCTAAGTTACATCGCTACAGGAATACCAATACTTCAGCTGGAACCGCCTGCATCGAATAATTGGCAGTTATTGGCGGCAGGTGGTCCAACAGGACCACAAGGTGCGCAAGGCATGGATGGTCCGCGCGGCTTAAAAGGCCTCGCAGGTGCGACAGGACCTCCCGGAGAACAAGGTCAAGCAGGCCCGCCAGGTCAATCAGGATCTAATGGCAGCATGGGTATACCGGGGTTTGCGGGCGCTACTGGTGCTACGGGGAGTGTTGGCCCTGCTGGTGCCAATGGGGCTGACGGTGCTACGGGATCTGCTGGTCCTGCTGGTCCTGCTGGTCCTGCTGGTCCTGCTGGTCCTGCTGGTGCTAATGGATCTGACGGCGCTGTCGGTGCTACGGGACCTATTGGTCCTGCTGGTGCCAATGGATCTGACGGTGCTACAGGATCTATCGGTCCTGCTGGTCCTGCCGGTGCCAATGGATCTGACGGCGCTGTCGGTGCTACTGGGTCTGTTGGTACTGCCGGTGCCGATGGATCTGCCGGCGCTACGGGACCTGTTGGTCCTACTGGTGCCGATGGATCTGACGGCGCTGTCGGTGCGACAGGACCTGCTGGTCCTGAGGGGCCTGTTGGCCCTGCAGGACAAGATGGAGTGGACGGCGCTGATGGCGCACAAGGCTCCATCGGAAATGCAGGCCAGCAAGGAGAAAAAGGCGCTTCTTGGCAAGGTGACTGGCTATCGGGAACAAGCTATCTTGTAGACGATATCGTCGGATTCAACGGGACAGCTTACATAGCAATACAGGACACAACCGGGTCGGAAACACCAACGAACATACTGTACTGGGACATCCTCGCTCAGAGCAGAAACGTAGCGACTTTGGCCGGCGGGGCCGAGAGCGGCTATGAAGTGATTGGCTTTTCTAGCAATCTGGTAACAGGTGACGTCGGACTCAGCGGCATGAATGGGGCTTGTCAAGTTGACTTTGGAATCGATTCGAGACAAGCATCAAGTACAGAGATAGTGAATACGCCACAGTTGGTGCCACAGACAGGAACTGCGTGGGTACGCGCGGTATCACATCCCTCCTCTCGTATCATTGACATCAATAGCGGCCTCGCTCCCAGCACGCACAACTGCAGCGGGTGGTCACTTGCCACAACGCAAACTAGCCTTGTCGTTGTCGGTAGTAATTTCAGCTTTGCGTCAGCCAGTTGTAACGTGCCGACTAGTGTCGTTTGCGTGTCACCCACAGATGATCGCGGACCCTATAAATACGTTGGCTTTTCAACAGCCACCGTTCTGGGCAACGTTGGGTTCAAAGGGATGAACGATATGTGCCAAGCTGATTATGGAAATGAAGCTCGTCTCGTGACATCTGAAGAAATAGCAGAATCAATAATTTTTCCAGTGGAGACAGATAGCGCTTGGGTCATGCCTACCCCACACAACAGCGCCCGTAATATCGACAGGGTTAGCGGTTTAGCTCCCAGCGTAAATGCCTGCTCTGGTTTTAGCATAACCAACTCAAATTCCACTCTTATTATTAAGGGAGATGATCATAGTTTCGGAACAGACAGATGCAACGTATCCAGATATGTCGCTTGCGGAGTGCCAAGGTAAAGCTTGCAGAGGGTGTTCCACTGTGCGAAGCGGTGCAAGTTCCAGTATCGTATTGTGCAGACGTCAGGAAAAGCAGAACATTTGTTGCAGCAGGCCTCTATCGGATCCAGCCTGAAGTGTTTGCAACTACCCAACTTGGCGTAAGAAAGACCATTGAAAACTGACGCACAAGGAACAACTGGAATGAATAAGCTAGCGAACAAAAAAGTGTTGATTACGGCCGCCGGTCAAGGAATTGGCCGAGCGACGGCCGAGATGTTTGCCGCAGAGGGTGCACACGTTGTAGCCGTCGATATTAATGAAGCCGCTTTGGCAGAACTTGATGCCATTGCCGGGATAGATGCACGAAAGCTTGATGTTACACATGGGGAAGCGGTCTCAGCCGCTATTGCTGAAGTTGGCCCTGTGGATGTATTGTTCAATTGCGCAGGCTTTGTGGCTGCGGGCACCATTGCAGAATGCAGTGAAGCGGATTGGGATTTCAGCTTCGATCTGAACGTAAAAGCGCAGTACCGTCTGATCAAACTGGTATTGCCCGCCATGATCGCACAAGGTGGCGGATCGATCATTAACATGTCTTCGGTTGCCTCCTCAATAAAGGGCGTGCCAAACCGATTAGCTTACTGCGCATCCAAAGCTGCCGTTATAGGGCTGACCAAGGCGGTTGCTGCAGATCATGTCACTGACAAGATCCGCTGTAACGTCATTTGCCCAGGTACAGTCGAGAGCCCCAGCCTTCATGAACGACTGCGTGCAACTGGTGACTATGAAAAGGCGCTCAAAGATTTTATCGCTCGTCAGCCTTTAGGTCGACTGGCCAAGGCTGAAGAAATTGCGGCACTGGCGTTGTATCTTGCCAGTGACGACAGCTCATTCACCACCGGGCAGACCCATGTCATAGACGGCGGCTGGGCCCTTTAGTTCCATAATCGAAAAAACAAGTAAATCCACTGATTCACGCCCCTGAGAAATAGCAAAGGCCGTTAGCGCCACGCAGCCCGACGCAATGCGATCTGTATTCCCGACTGATGAGGATTCGTTACGAGGAATGGGCGTGCAGAAGAATTTGGTGGCTTCATGAATAATCCATGATTTCCGGGGGCCCAGAAGAATGTAGTCTGGGCGCCCCTCTCACTAATAGCGAACTCTGCTCAGCCGGAGATGCAACTATGCGTGCCGATCCTTCAACGTCTTCGTAAATTGCCCATTCGTTCGTTTAGCCAAACGTACTTTGAGCACAACAGTCTTTGCACGCTAGCAGCATAGTTCATCAAAAGCCTAAAACCGCAATTTTTATCAATTGTAAAATTAAATTCGCGGGCGCAGCTGCAATACAGATTGTGGCCGTTTATTCGATTTTTTTGCTTGCCACAAAACATCAACTCGACGCGGAAATAGCAGCGACTATTGAGCGCTCGCACACCGTTAGATCGGGTTAAATCCGTTCGTAATCAGGGCACCAGTGCTTGCCATCCAGACGCAAAATACAATAGCGCACCAGCCCTCTCTATCCAACACAACTTGTTGAATTGCCGCATAGAAGTTCGATCCAGATACGCTGTTTTCAAGGCATATCTCGCTATCCCCTGATCACTGAACTACGGCGCGCCTGAAGATAGCGTGGAGCGGCACGGGAACCAATCCGCGAACAATAAAGTGGCACTTAACACCCCCATATATTTCGTGTGGTGCTTTGTGCGACGTAAGTTCACTCGCGCATTCTTACAATTTTTTATTGAATTGAGCACGAACTAACAAATTGGGGGTTAGTCGTAATTGTTACCTAGTGCGCCTAGGACTTGTAACCTCAAGTAACAGATGCAGCAGGCCATAGATCTGTAGTTCGAACTGTTCAGTGAACTTTCGGATTATGAAAACGAAAATCCCACGGAAGACAAAATTATGTTTAAAAAAAATCTATTCAAACCTACGCTTGCCTGCAGCTTGCCCATATTACTTGCCATTAGCGCATGCGGTGATGGGAACACCCTTTCTGATATCGAATCTTCACTAGCAAATGGTGACGAGGTTAATATCGGCCTGTCAAATGATGAAGACGGCAACCTTGTTATCAGCTCTTCTACTAACGACAACGACGACGCAGCTGGCGGCGTTTTCGTAATGAGTAATATTCTTGATGAAAATACAATTGTGGCTTATAACCGTGCAGATGATGGCACGCTGTCACTGGTTGGTGAATACGCCACCGGCGGCCTCGGTGGTGACTTTGACGGACCAGAAGGTCTTGACCCTCTCATCTCTGCTTACTCATTGATCAACACACCAGACAACGAGTACTTGATGGCGGTAAACGCTGGCAGCAACACAATCTCTGTGATGCAGATCAACGACGACATGAGTCTTGAGCTGGTCGATACTGAGTCAACGAGTGGTGTAGGACCTAACAGCCTAGCGATGAATGGCAACACTATCTACGTCACTAACATTGATGCCGACGGTGAATTCGAAGGTGAGCCAGATCAAGAAGGTTCAATTTACGGCTATACATTTGAGAATGGTGATTTAACGGCTATTGCTGGCTCTCTGCGTGAACTCGATAACCGCCCTGCTGCAGTCAGATTTTCATCTGACGGCGAGCACCTGATTATCACCAGCATCAACGCAGGCTCTGCAGCACTCGCGAGTGGCAACGATGATTCAGTGGTTGTTTATGGCATTGATGAAAGCGGAGTTCCAACGGCTGCACCAACCGATGGCGCAACATCCACGCCGCGCGGTAACGCTGAAGGACGCAACCTTCCATCAGCTATTGGTTTCGAAATGGTAGATCGTTCTAACGGTACTTTCGCAATCGTTACAGAAGCACGTGAATTTCGCTCTGAAGGTGAGCCTCCAATATTCCCTGGCCTCCAAACTGGGTCTGTATCCGTTTATCAGCTAGGTGATGACGGGTCATTAACTGGTACTCAACTTGACCTGCTTGCTGGACAAACTCCAACTGTAGGTCAACGTACAGCATGTTGGATTGTTGTGTCACCAGATGGCGAATACTTCTGGGTATCTAACGCGCTGGATTCTTCCATTTCTTCATATCGCTTTACTGATGATACTGGCAATGTTGAACTTCTAGAAGTCATAGCAGCAGCTGGCAATCAGCCAACTAGTCCTGACCCTGCTGTTGCATTCACAACCACTGATGGCTGGGTTGATTTAGATATCACAGACGATGGCAACTACATCTACCAACTGTTTGGTCTGGCAGGAGCTGTTGGTGTCTATGCTGTTGATGGTGGCAACCTAACACTGGTTGAGACTGTATCTGGTGATCTTCCACTGCAAAACACTCAAGGAATAGTGTCCTTTTAATCTGAGTTACTTTCTCTCAGTTAATCAAACTGAGTTACTCAATTTGAGTAACTCAGTTTTTAAAACTACAACATAATGGGTCCTAGAAAATTATTATGAAGAAAACCATACTATCCCTTAGCATTTCCCAGCTTTGCAAAAAGCGAATTCTGGGGGTTGCCAGCGCATCAATATTACTCAGCTTAGCTGCTTGCTCTGATCAAGGCTTATCGCTCGAGAGCATTCAAGCAGATCTTGATTCAGGAGAAGATGTTAATATTGGTTTATCAATTAACGATGACGGAAATTTGGTTATTGGCTCGCCATCCACATCAGATAACGACAATGATGGCAATGTAGCAGTCGGTGCGATGTATGCGCTAACTAATCAGCACGATCCTTCACAACAAATATCCACCCCGGATCTTGCTAGTGAACCTGACCGAATTAACCAAATTGTGGCCTATTCGCGCGATGCGAATGGTGAACTAGTGCAGATAGGATTATACGACACTGGCGGTCTTGGAGAAAATATCCGTAATAGCGGTGCAAATCCACTTGCCTCTCAAGATCCGTTGATCGTTTCAAAAGACAAGCGTTTCGTATTTGCAGTAAACCCAGGCAGTGAGTCAATCAGTTCATTTCGGATTAATGACGATTTCTCATTAACAGAAGCTTCACTGAATGTATCTACATCGGGTGAGTCTGGAGCCCAGAATCCAGTATCACTCACTGTTTTTGAAGATATTCTTTATGTAGTTAACACGGGTAACTTTGTGGATGACGCAGGCGAGGAGCTCGACGCTCTACCAGCTGACCGAAACCGCACAAATGCAAGCATAATCGGTTTTCGTATTGCGGATGATGGTTCACTAAGTGAATTGGCAGGATCAGAAATCACTACGGTTGGTGCCAATGCTGGTTCTATCGAGTTTACAGAAGACGGTAGAAATCTATATGTAACGCAGCGTCGAACTAACGACATTATCCACATTGGCCTCACTGAAGACCACGTGCCAATTACTTACGACGGTGGCGAACAGCGTATCACTGCTATCCCTTCAATCACACCACAGCCTTTTGGAACTGATCTGTATCCAGCTGAAAATGGAACCTTTCTATTAGTGTCTGAAGGCAACAACGGTGCAGAAGGTTTAAGCGCGTTATCAAGTTATCGAGTTGAAGAGGGTGGTGCTCTAACAGGTATATCGTTAAGCTCAGGGGTTGAAGGCGATCCGTTGGTCACTGGCTTTACTTTCGGTTGCTGGGTGGAGTTCGTTGAAACACCCACTGGAGATTTTGCGTATGTCAGTAATACGCCAGACGGCACTATCACCAGCTACGCTGTAGGTGACGAAGGCGGACTAACGCGGCTTGAATCCCTCGCAGGTACTGCCAACATTGAGGGTGATGACACCCAAAACGGTGGTGGTGTTCTAGATGCCGAAATTGTCTACCCCTATCTGTATCAGGTCGTGAACAACGACGGTCGTATCGCACAGTTTGAAATTGCTGAAGACGGTTCGCTGAATCGAATGCAGGAAGTTGAAATAACCGACACTGATCTGTTGAGAGCAAGAATGTTCGTGGGCCTCGCTGGATTCTAATTTCCAGTTGCAGCTTAGTAAGCTTTGGCGGCTCCGCATCTCATGCGGAGCCATCAAAAGTATTCTCATACGACACTTTAACTGCACACAAAAGGTTCGTTCACCTACAACATGTCGATACGCGTCTGACCAGACCCGACTAATCCACAGGCACAGCGTGACCTTACAATGAAACGAAGTATACGATCGATAGCCTTGTCACTCATACTGCTGCCAATCCTGAGTGCGTGTGACCTGGGTGTCACTCTGGGTACGCAATCAATGACAGAAACGTTACCCGTGTTTACTATCCCTGGGGCTGTTCTTCCTGCAGACCTGTCAACGTCCCTCGGTCTGGCTTTAGCCAGCCCTGAAATCGATTTGGGTTCAGAAAGTAATTTTGTAACATTTGTCAGAGTACGTAATGTGCAACTGCAAATTCTGGATTTATCTGATCAGGATAGCAACGAGGACGGCGCACTAGACAGTTTTGATTTTCTAAGCGCCCTTGAAGTGTCCATTCGGGCTGAATTTGACGGCGTGGTTAATGAGATTGTCATAGCAAGGTTACCTGATGGCGATCCTCAGTTTGCGACAGCTGCTCGAACCCTTGACTTATCCGTCGTTAGCAACGCAGACATATTTGATTTCCTGCTAGTTCCAGGCGGTTATGACATCGTCCTTAATATATCCGGCACCATACCTGCAGACAACGTTGTATTGTCAGGGTCGGTACGCTATCGGGTTGGGCTAGGATTTTGATCTTGCCCGGTGTAGCATCAAGAACTCAACGTCGTATTGCTATGTTATGAAGAAACTCATATAAGGCATCAACATCGCAAGGTTTATGCATGATCGGGATCTCACTGGCCTGCACTTCGAGAAGGCGTTCTGCTGCGATATCACCCGTTAGGATCAAACTGGGTACAGGATCATCAAATGCATCCTGAATCGAATTGATAACTTGCAAACCACTCTCGCCTGAGCGAAGCCGCAAATCTACGATTGCAACATCAGGTGGCATATCAAAATCCACCAGAGCTTCGAAAGCCTCGTCTGCAGAACCTGCGATCAAAACTTGGCAACTCCACTTCCTCAATAGGCTACTCATTGCATTCTGTATTGCGATTTCATCATCTACCACCAGAACGAAAAGATCTCCTAGATACCTGTCCTGATGAGTGGATTCCGATTTGAAGCGTATTGAATGCAGTTCATTTCCCAAAGGCACACCGATACTGAACACGGAACCCTCATTCAACGTGGACTCTACCTTGACAGGTATTTCCATTAACTCACTCAATCGCTGAACTATCGACAACCCCAGGCCAATACCTTTACTTCTGTCTCGTGCAGGATTATTGAGTTGCACAAACTCATCAAATATCTGTGCTTGATCCGCTTCGGAGATACCACAGCCAGTATCCCGAACTTCGACACACACAGAATCTCCAAGTGCAACTGTTCTCACTTCTACAGAACCCTGATCGGTATAACGGACAGCATTGCTTACCAGGTTTCTAAGGAGCCTTTCCAGCAATTGAGGGTCACTGTGAATCACGTAGGGGTCTGTCTTGGTATGAAACGCAATACCTTTTTCTTCAGCCATTGCACTGAAGTCCACAACAATCCTATCGATAATGGCGTTTAGAGAAAAACTCTGCTTTTCAACCTCCAGCGTGCCAGCATCTAGTTTGGATATATCCAGCAAACTATCAAACAATTCTTCTAATGCAACAACTGATGTATCGATATTGCTTGCAATCTCTGCCTGCTTGTCGTTATTGTCCAGTATTTTCAGTGTGGCGGTATAGAGCCTGAGGGCGCACAGTGGTTGACGCAGATCGTGGCTGGCCGCCGCCAGAAAATGTGATTTAGCAAAATTTGCATTGGTAGCGATCTTCATGGAAGAAACCGCAACCGCTTTCTCCTCCTGCAAGCTTTCAACCAGTTCATTGTTTGCAATACGCAGTGTGATCGACTCAATAATCGTTGCGCGGATATCCTGTGAAAACATGAAACTGACAAGCAGATAAAAGACCATCAGTAACGCGATCCAATAGAACGAGGGTTCAGAGAAAAGCAGAAGCGCTACTGCTGTCGGTAGCAACATGGGAATGATGAAAGCCAGGTAGGCAATCCTAAGATGTGAAAGGGTTGCGGTAGCGCTCGCTACCATGCCAGTCAGGATCATTGTCGTCATCACACTGAGCAGCGGAATATTCAGAGAGACAGATACGCTCCCAAAAACGCCCCACAGGATACCTGACACACCAGAGAAACAAGCAAACTGGAGGACGCTACTTTGTACGTTGCCGCTATCAAGCCGTATCTTTCGCCAGTGGTATGCGTGAAGGAGTCTGATAGCGGCGACAACACAGACCACAGAGACCCAGAAAATTAAAAACACAGCCGAAAAATAGTTTTGCAGACCTGCCGCGACCAGAATAGTGGTCAGGCAACTGGCACCGATAATAGTGGGCAGCTGCTTTTGCAACAGATACATCTGTTCGATCAAAATCCGTTCTTGCATTTCTACTTCCAGAAAATCTGCATCCCGGCAATCTAGCTCATCTCTTTTACAAGGTTACGGATGGCCATAGAGGCAGTGGGCTAGACTCAATTCCGTCGCTTCAAAAGAGTTTAGCAATAATTTGCTAAAAATCCTCGCCATCCAAGCCCCACATTGCGGCTACCTGTTCTTACCCGAGAGCCATACAGGAACTGCTTTACGAACCTGCATGCACACAGCATTTCTGGCTGGCATTTCGATGTGTGAGTGGGCTAAGAGCTAGGGCTTGCTCTGAACTGGATGGTCAATGATGTCGTTAAGCACATTGGCAGCCTCTTCAAGGATGATGTCAGCGACAGCTGGCTCATCACCCTCCTCATCGTCCCCACTGGATGCACCAAAAGCACGACGATAAAGCTCTCGACGTTTTTCTCTATCAGCGTTCTGTTCAAGATTCTCCTTCTGCCTGATCTCTTCCACTAGAGAGATATCACGCTGCCCTCTGGCAACACGCTGTGCTTCCAGCTCTTCGATAAGTAATGTGAATGAATCACTGGCACGGTATCGGGATTCATGCAGAGGCTGCAGGTAGGTGTAGTCAGGCTTGCTTTTCGACCAAGAATCAAAATCGATGGCAGCAACGTCGCTCCACGCTAGCGCATTGTCCAGCCCCCGCTCGCCTTGTGCATCAGAATCAAGAGCGGTGGGAAACAACACGTCTGGTGTTACACCTCGATGCTGGGTACTGCCCCCATTGACTCGGAAAAACTTGGCCATGGTGATCTTCAACTGTCCCAACTTGCCTTCATTATCCAGTGGCGCAACCGTCTGAACCGTGCCTTTACCAAAGGTTGGCTCGCCGACCACAACCCCGCGTCCATAGTCCTGAATGGCCGCCGCAAAAATCTCTGATGCGGATGCACTATTGCGATCAACCAATACTGCTAGCGGACCACTGTACGCCACGCTGGGGTCACTATCTTCTTCTGCATCAATCTCACCGCTAGAGTTTCTGATTTGAACTATCGGTCCGGATTTTATAAACAACCCGGTTAATTGGGTTGCTTCAAATAATGAACCACCACCGTTGCCTCGCAGATCGATAATGATTCCATCTACCCCATCCGTCGCCGAGGTTAGCTCTTTAACCAGACGCTGAACGTCGCGGGTGGTACTTCGAAAATCAGGCTGCCCCTGTGCCATTGCGGCAGAGTCTAGATAAAATGTTGGCAGATCGATGACACCAAAACGCTGCGTCTCGCCGTTACGCAATACATCCACTACCGAGCTTTTGGCTGCCTGCTCTTCGAGTTTAATCTTGTCACGCACCAGAGTGATCACTGTAGGAGGAGCACCCTCCAGGGCATCAGCGGGCAAGATTCTCAATCTGATTGTTGAACCCTTTGGCCCACGAATGAGGTCCACAACATCACTCAACGGCCAACTCACAACATCAACTATTTCTTTGGATTCACCTTCTCCAACACCGATAATTCGATCTTCAGCGCCTATTTTCTCGCTCATTGCCGCAGGGCCGCCGGTGATAACATTCTGGACGACGGTGTATTCATTTTCCGTACGTAACGCAGCACCAATGCCTTCCAGCGAAAGGCTCATGTTGATTTTGAAGTTTTCAGAACTGCGCGGCGAAAAGTAGGATGTATGCGGCTCTACAGATAAGGTGTACGCATTAACAAACGTCTGAAACACCTCGTTAGCCGAAAGTTGGCTAATTCGGCGCGCCATCCGCGCGTATCGTTCCTGCAACGTCTTCGTCAATTCCTCTGTCGTTCGTTCTGCCAAACGTAAGTTCAGCACATCATTTTTTACGCGCTTGCGCCATAGCTCATCAGCCGATTTTTGTGTCTGCAGCCACTGTGAATCTTCGCGATTAAAGGTGTAATTCTCGTCAATCGTGAAATCAAATTCGCCGGTCAGTAGCTGCTGCGCAAATTCTGATCGCTCCTCTACTCTTGCCCGAAACCTTTTGAAGATCTCGAAGACAGGATTCAATTGAGCTTTATTAAGCGCATCGTCAAACCCCAAACGATATTTTTCAAATTCTTGGATATCACTTGCCAGAAAGAACGTCTTTTGCCGATCAAGCAGATCCAGAAATCGATCAAATATCTGATCAGACAACTCATCATCTATGGATACCCGGCTGTAGTGATACTGTTGCATGAGGTAGGAAATCACCTCAGTCGCTTGCCTGTGTTCAGCGGTAGGACTCAGCGAATCCAGCGAGATTTGGCGTGTATCGGCAGTTGCTGTACAGGCCGACAACACGCTGAAGGTGACTAACACAGCGCTGCAAAGCGGCCGCGTGGATCGAATGCTCAGAAAACGCCCAAAAATACGATCTAGACTAAATTGATGGCACTGCTGCATTGGTTAACATTCCTTGACGGGTTTACAGTTCGAGAATAGCGGCTGGGGACCAATTTTCATAGTGCAGCAACCACTGTGACATTGCAAAATGGGAATATGAGTATGCACGGCGACATCCCAACTAACCTCAACAACAGAACACTCGTGATGACACTGCCCTGCGAGGCCAGCAATCCCCACCCTCAACCAGCAACGCGGCCTCATGGTTTCCGGGTAACTATGCCACTGGGACAGGTGGTCTAAACGATAGCGGGCTCCCCCTTTTCGATGGTGATTCCAGTGCGTTGCAGGATATAGCACCTACTTTCTACGTGGAATCTTAGATTTTGACTTGGAGATTACGAAAAAGTGCCCGATTCGTCAAAAACCTTTAAGTAATAAGTGGTTGCACAGAATTTTTAGTGTGTTAGTTCAAGTAGCCCAAGCCTTGTCAACATAGGCGTGCGGCACTGAGGCGCCCTGCTTGAGCCCCAGGCACCTGAGGCACTCTAAACAGCGCGACGGGGCCCGCAAACACGCCAACGCGAGCACGAATACAGCCGGTGTAGTGCTCGAACCATGTTTCAACGATTTTGGGTGCTGGGTTTCACTGAAGAATATAGCTTTGGGACTCAAGGATTGCCCAAAAAATTACTACGCTTAATTCGTTCTTGAAATTCAGGAACGTCATTAATTCTTCCCGCCCATGCGCCCAATGGTCCTAGTTCATGCAGTGTGTATGCATTAGGAGCACTTGTTTGAGCACTGGATGCTGCATGGTAGTGATAGCCATAGTCTTGATGTTCGTGCCCTCCAAAATCGTCAAGTGCTATAGACGCTCCATGGCTAGTGGTATCTGCATTAAGATAGAAACCATAAGCTGCAACACCATCAAAACCGATACCTGTGATAGGCGGGTGAGAAACCCCCGTATAGTCATCTTCGTTGTACAGACCCAAGCCTGTGTCGGCCTCAACGTTGACGAGGGCCGCACTATGAGCATCAGCATGATAGTGAACACCTAGTCCTCTACCCGAATGCAAACCACGAACCGATAGTTCGGCAGCACTTTGTGCGTATTTCAGTCTGTTGTTGTACGACGGGTATATAACCACGCCATCTATCGCAAGCGCAGAAGATCCAGGACTTGCGAAATTATGATGGTCGTAATTGGTTTCTTTAACATCATCAGCCAAAGAGCCAGAGGTGCTCAGATCATTTTCAGTCAAAGTTGTCACTTCACCATAATCTCGCATAGGAAACTTCAGTAGGAAATTTTCCATGTAAAAGCTACGAGTCACATTTTGATCCGGATATTGGCCGGTCAACCCATCACCTGGCGGCCTTGGGACATCACCTAAAATAGCCAGTGAATCTGGTATGCCGTGCGTAGAAACCACCATAAATGGGTGGTAGT
>JALZVU010000213.1 GCA_023301795.1 Granulosicoccus sp. | reverse complement strand
AAAATGCGGCGCGATCTGAATTTGAACACACTTCATATCGTGCTTATTAACGTGGCGCTTGCTGTTGGGGTGGAATGTGTCCAGCTTGGCGTGCCGGAGCGCAGCGCTGATTTAGGCGACATCGCTTTGGCCATGGCTGGCATGATAGCTGGCATAATCCTTTGCCAGATGGCATCTACCGTCTCTCGAGCGCACCACCGAACGTAAACAAGTATCTGTTATGCACATCCTGATTTTTGAACCACGCCTGAGCGGACATCATCCGCAATACCTTCGTTACATTCTTGAGGCCGCTGTTCAGGTAGCCGACAAGGTGTCCCTGGTGACAACAACAAAATTCTACGACCTGCCCGAGTACCAGGTTCATCTGAGTGGTGCGTGCGACAACGTGGATGTGCTGCCCATCGACGACTCCGACCACATGGCTGGCATCAAGCGAGACTATCACCACTTCGGGCTATTAAATGCGCAGATTGCAGCACTAAAGCCGGATAGAGTGTGGGTCGCGTACATTGATAGAATTGCCCAGATAGCCGGTGTCATGCGTTTTTTTAGCCGCTCATGGTCATCGGCTCATCCACAGGTAAAAGTCACGGGATTGCTTTTCCGTGGTGCTGCGGCGTATCAATGGAATACGGCATTAGTCACCCTGAAAGACAAGCTGTCACTCTGGGCTGCCACAAAGGCACCTGTTGAGCGGTTGTACACCGTGGACAATGTGCTGCATGACTATCTGGCGCAACGTAATATTGGCCATTGTTATCTGATGCCAGAACCTGTGGAGAGTAGTCAGCCGTTCGAACAAGCTGGCTTGCCTGCCAGGCTTCAGTTGCCTGAACATCAGGATGCTCACTATATTGTGTCTCTGGGAGGGCAAAATTACCGTAAAGGCGTGGACCTTCTGATTGCGGCATTTTTGCAAAGTGATGCCGCAGAGCATGATTATCTGATACTTGCCGGTATGCTGAATGACGATATCAGGGCTCAACTTGATGACAACCGTGACCACAGACTGGCCGGAAATATCCTGGTTAAAGATGAGTTACTGACTATTGAGCAAATCCAGATGTATCTTGAGGTTTCAAGCTATGTTGCGGTGCCGTACCCCGAACACATCGGCTCATCAAGCTTTGTTATTCGAGCCTCGGTTGCGCGTAAACCCTTGATTGCGTCCAACAGCGGCTGGATAGGGTGGACCACTGAGCGTTATAAGCTGGGTTTTGCCTGCAACGTAAAAGATATCGCTGAGTTGTCGGCCACGATCTCCAAAGCATTGAAGGCGTCCCGTGTCGGTGAGCTGCCTGACGCTGATTTTGATGCGCTTGCGCAGTACCACACGGTAGAGAATTTCAAGCAGACGTGGATGGAAAATTCCTGATCCAACTGGCCTACGTTTTTTCCATACTCTTGCAGGGCATAGAATTATGGAGCTACCGTTGCACAATTGTTTTAAGCTTTTTGAAAAATGTCAGATTCACCAGCACATACCCTGCAAACACGGCGCAGCTAATCAAGCCAAGTAATGTCAGTTGCAGCAAAGGGGCCAGTGTGATTAGGAATAGAGCTGCTATGCCGGTGGTAACGACAATAGCTGCACTGAGCAAGGCGGGTTCTATAAGGCTTGAAAACAGATCCTTTGTGCTCACAGGACCTTCGCGCCCAGCCATGTAAAACCCGGCCGGTATCAGCACGGTGTAAAACACGATGCAATAGCTGATGGCGATACCCAGTGCACCCCATTGGATACCAATAGCAAAAGCGCCAAGGTGTGCGGCGACATTGATAAAGCCCCACTTGATGTACTGCTTTGAGCGCGCCTGACTAATATAGAGCCAGCCTAGCGAGCTGTACACTGATTGCCCAAGGCCTGCCAGTCCCAGCCAGCCAAAGATGGGAATCACCATTTCCCATTGAGGTCCCAGCAATAGGCCAATAACCAGCTCCTTGTGCATAACAGCGAAGGCTGAGAGTGGCATCGATAAGGCCAGCAATAATTTGAGTACGGTCAGGTATGCTCGGCGATACTCATCGGGCTTATCCAGCAAGCGGCTAAGCGCTGCCAGTGTGATATTGGTGAGTGGGCCGTTGAGCTGCCGAATAGGCGCGAGAAGAATTTTGTAAGCACGGTCGTAAGCGCCCAACTCATCATAACCCCATTGCCAGCCAATCAGAAAATTATCGGCAGAGCGCGACACGTAGTTGATCACGTTGTAGAAGGTGACGTTAGCGCCAAACGCTGCTTCCTGAGCAGACTCTGACACCTTTTTTGGCATGGAAGGTAGCCAGCGCACATAACTGAATATCAGCACAGCACGTGTGACCACCACTGACACCAGCATGGCTATTAACGCCCAGTATGATTGATAAACAATGGCCAGCAACATCCCAAGGCAGGCACCCGTCAAGTTGGCGATAACGTCAATGATGGACAGCTGCAAATTATGGAATGCCCGGATCATTAATGCTCTGTGCTGGCTGGTGGCTGCAGCAAAAATGAAGATAGGTACCAGAGAAAAGATGATGGCGATTTGTCGTTGATCGTCCAGCAACTTAGCCACAAGTGGTGAGAAGGCTGCGGTTACGCCTGCTACCAAAAGCCCAACGCCGAACGATAACCAGAACAGGTTAGACACTTTCTGCGGATGCAATACCTTGCTTTGAATGGTGGGTAGCTCAAAGCCTGCATTGGTAAACAACTGCGCAAAGCCTGTAAATACCGTAGCGAATACCACGATTCCGTAATCTTCAGGTGTCAGCCACCGCGCCATAACGACGGTGCTCATCAACATTAATACGGTATTAAATATTTGTGCCGCTGCTGTAAAGATTCCACCACGCGCTGAGCGCTGGCTAATGTCTTGCGCTTTTGTGTCTTGCGTAAAATACCGTTCACCACTCATTAACGACATCAGTGTTGCTCGGCTTTGGAAGGGGATGGAAGTGTCGTACCCTGCATGATGCTGGTGTACAAGCTGGCGTACTGTTCGGCCACCACGCTTGTACTAAAGCGCTCAATGACATGCTGGCGACAGGCCACTCGCATGGCCGCAATCTGGGGGGCGGGCAGATTAGTGACCCATTCAATACCTGCGGCTAAATCGGTGGCATCAGCAGCAACGGCCTTGTAGCCATGCACTTTGTGATCAATGATATCGCGTGGGCCTGTGGCATCGAAGCAAACAACCGGCGTCTCGCAGGCCATTGACTCTATCAGTGTTTTACCAAAGGCCTCCTGGAGAGACGGTGCCACGAACACATCAGCCGCTGTGTAGGCTTTTGATAACTCTTCACTACTACTCAGAAACCCCAGGTTTTTATAACGGATACCGAGGCGTTTGACAGCATCCTCGTCAAGACGCCCGAAGAAAGCAAATAGCACCGAACTGCCAAGCTTTGCAGCGGCTTCCAGAAACTTGTCGAAGCCTTTGTACACAGAATTCAGATTTTGCGCGCCACACAGCACCACCTTGTCAGTGTCGGATGCGCCCAGCCATCGCCGCGCGCTTTGTCTGTTCACCGGCGCATAGTGCTCAGTGTCGACGCAATTCGGGATCACTTTTGCCGCTTGGTGATCTTTGAAAATGGTGCTCTCATCGGTGCATTGTTTTATCCACTCACTGATGGCTATCAAGTGGATGTCTTGCTTATTCCAGCTATTGCACTTGGCGTTCTGATTGCGCGTAGACAGGTCAGGATTGAGTGTGGATTGCAGCTGTGGGCAGGTATGGCATGTACTTTTATAACGTTGGCAGTCCAGTGAATAGTGGCAGCCGCCAGTGAGTGGCCACATGTCACGCAGTGTCCATACCACGGGTTTTTTTATCTTGCCTATGAACCCCGTGCTGAGCATGGAGCGGTTTATCCAATGCAGATGAATGATGTCTGCATCTTTGTACACCTGCAGCCGGGTCACATCGTTCCCCAGCCATCCGTTCGTGAACAAGGGATTCTTGGCGGCGTAGCGTTTTAGTGGGAGGGCGTTAGTGCGAGAAATTAAGGACTGCTTGGCACGTCCTGCTAGCCCTGGGTGCAGTGCTTGAACGCCTGCATCACAGCTGTCGCCAAATTGAAAGAGTACCTTTGAATCAATGGCTGTATTGATCAGTCCTTGATGTAACCAGAGAACCCCGCGACCAGCTCCGCTGGCGCCGGATTCTCCTGCAATGTGTAAAACTTTCATCGTGGACCTTACTACCCATACTAAGTATCGATCCGCGAACTCAGATCATCGCGCGAGGATATCACTTAGTGCCTGGTTGTAACGACTACCTAGTTCACGATACGCAGCAGCGCCAAAATGGATACAGCTGTCGTCTCCACAAGGAAATGCGGGTGGTACAAGATCTTGAGCGTCAACAAACGCGGAGCTGTTGGGCACGATGCTTTGAACAGCGCGATGGGCGTTGTCGATAGCCTGCTGTTCAGGGGTTTGGATGGAGAAGTCACCACGGTTATCACTGCCGCGCGATAACGTACCTAGTATGAAAGGGACGTCAGAGTCCGGCCCACGTGCCGCATTGCCGCGGCCATCTTCAATGATGTCTGTACGCAGTGCGCTGACGAGGCTTTGCAGATTCTCTGCATAGGCGTTTGCACAGACTGCATTAAATTCGTCACTCTCACCCTGATGCCATAAAATGCCACGCAGAACACCACCGGTTTCCTGCAATGCCGTGTTGGTTCTGGCAACGGCACGCAAAAACAAGCCTGTGCCTTGCATTCTGTCATTCTCACGCGCTTGCGCATTCCAGCCGGTTAGATTACCTGGGGTGTTGCAGAAGCCAGTGCCAGCCCAGGCGGCCGGTACCAGCAAAATATTGCTGGTGGTGTTGAGCAGTGCTGCTTTGGCGAAGCTGAGCCCTGGTCCTATCTGGTTGCCGGTTTTGGTGGCTTGTCCGTCGGGAAGCAACTCATGCAGAGGGTCTGCAGCGGTAATAATGCCGGGGTTGCCGGAATTGTTCGCTGCATTGGAAAAGCTAGCCAGGTCGGGGAAAGTGTTCAGGTCGTTGTTGGTGACATTCAGTTGGTTGATTCGCGGATCGGGTGCATCGGGTTGTCCGGGCAGATTTTGCAGTGAGCCTGGCTCGCTGTCGCCTGTCATATTACTTTGACCGATGAGCAAATAGACATCAGGGGCTGGTGTTGGATTGACGATGAGCGTCAGGTTGGTTTGCTCGGTTATATCGCCAGATACCGCTTGGATGGGTACTTCGAGTGTCGTGGCTTGCATGGGCCCGACAGATAATGAGTAGCTGAACGATACATTAGTACTGCCAACATCAGCGCCAAGCGTTGCAGGTTCGAAGGTGAAACCTAATTGCGGGTTGTCGCTTAGAAAAGTGGGCTCTATTTGCAGGGTGATGTCGTTTTGAAAGTTAGCGGCTCGCAATACTGACACCTCGATGTCCAGTTCTTCGCCGCCCTCGACTACCGTGGAGGTGGTGGGGAACTCACCAATCGTGAAGCCTTGGTCAGGCGTGATCGGCACATCAATTGGCGGCTCACCTGTAGGCGGCTCGCCTATAGGTGGGACCGGTGTTTCGCCCGGGTCTGTTGGATCGCTACTGCTACCTGAGCCTGAACATGCGGAGATTAAAATGACCGCTGCTGCCAGCGCCAGCGCGTTTTTCGACGGAACACAAAGACTATAGGGTAGGGCACCCAGCGGGCGATTTGAATACAGCATCATAATTGGCGGATACATCGGTTGGATCAGATTAGCCTTCTGATTATAGGTTGGGTGGCAAGTTCCGTGCGTATTTACTACGTTATTGTTCAGTAATTTGTGAGTTTAGGCTCGATTTTTATGTAGTTTGAAAGTGCTCGGTACGCCGATCGGAGTAAAACATGTGCGTTATGGTGCGGGTTTTTCAGTGTGATGACCATAAAAGCCTTGCCATGTCCATCTGAATTTATACACATGCAGTATCTGTGAGGTGTGAATAGTCGTGCTGCCTGCACTAATGCTTATAATAGTGGAAGAATTAATTCAACGCAGGTGTAAACAACGTGGAAGCAATCATCGGTGTGGGGGCAGCCCTACTTCTAGTAGCGCTAACGTTCATCCGTCCGGGTGCTGGAGTGGCACTGGCCTTGTGCATGCCCATGATTCACCCCGGCATAGGCCCTGAGGCCTCGTGGCTTGGAGTGGCGACACCAGGGCTTTTGCTGCTTAGCGCTTTTGCCAAGGCTATTATATCAAGAGGTTTTCCAGACCAGAACTCGATCAGCTTTATCGACATTGCCATGATGGCCTGGATGTCGCTGTTACCGGTGTCGGTACTGGTTGCGGGGCTGCACGAGATCAGCATCATGTCTTCTATGCGGATCGTGTACATGGCTATCACATTCTATTTTGTGACCCGCTTGCTGTGCTATTCAGTGGGTGTCAGCCAGTTTTGTCAATCATTCATGTTGAGTTCGGTTGTGTTTGGTGTGTTTATTACAGCGTTGGCACTGCACCTGGACGAAAGTGCGTCTGAATTTACAGCACGTCTTACCATCGGCAACACCTACATCGGCTTGTCTAACTACATTACCTACGCACTGCTGTGTGCACTTTATGTGGTGTTCTACATGAAAGATTCGGTCGCAGGTCCATTGCGGATGGTTTCCCTTGTCAGTGCACCCTTCCTGTTTTACGGAATGCTCCTTTGCAACACGCGAGGTGTGGTGGTCGCACTAATATTAGCGTTGATATTTTTGCTCTTCAGAACAATATTCTCGAGCCGCATCAGCCGTCAACTTGCAGTTCGCGGCATCGTTGGTACTTTTATCGCGGTTGTTGGCGGCGTCACGGCAGCTATTCTTAATCCCGAGACATGGGCTCGAATGGCTTCCAAATTTGCCCAGCTTGGTGATTCAGGTGGTGACTCTGAGGCTACCCGTATCGAGCACATCACTGATTCGTTTGACATGTTCGCAAGCAGTCCGCTTGTAGGCCAGGGCATCGGATCGTTCGAAAAACTGTACACAGCCTACCCGCACAATCTGGTGCTGGAAACTATGGCTGAGATGGGCCTTATGGGCTTGGTTCTGTTAATGATTGTCCTAGTCGGAAGTATGGTTGTGACGCTAAGGTATCAAAGTGTTAATGCGATGTTCATCAGCGCTCTGTTATTGTTCCAGCTGTTCGAGTCTCAGGTGAGCCTCGCTTTCTGGATGAATAAAAATCTTTTTGTGTTCGTCGGCATGGCAACAGCGCTACATTTGCTGCATATGTCGTCGCACAGGTCTCGCAAAGTGGGGGGCGGCAAAAAGAGGCGTGGACGGCGCCAACGTGTCGGTTCCAGATCGCGATCTCAACCTATAGGCGCCTGAAAAGGGTTGGCTGCGCGGTAGGATTGATCGTTACCAGTTGATCGAACAATCGCAAGCACTTGGTTTACGGTGCTCCTTTAGATCGATTTAACTGGAATTTCATGATAGTCAAAAAACGGAATTTGCCTGGCGTAAGCCTGGCAACAATTACTGTTGCGTTCGGGATAGCACTTTTAGGTGCCACGACTCCAACACCCAGCCACGCGCAAGATTCGCAGTGGGTCAATACCGTCAAACCACCGACACTGGTTAATCCAACCCGGATAACCATTTCGCGTAGCACTAGGCTCACCCCCATTGCCGACTACGACAGGGTGGGTTGTGAAGGATTTGTCTATCGCTTTACCCTACCTTTTGACCAGGATGCCATAGTGACCATGGGCTCCGATCTGCAGGCTATTGAATACCCGGTCTGGTTTGAAGGTGGACGAAACGTTCATCTGAAAGGGCTTGAGATGCGGCCGAAAATACAGGCGGGCTGCAACGTCGGCCAAGCTCACCAGATCCGCAATACCATCCCCAATATTCATCCAAGGCTACCTGGCAATAAGGCGTTTCAGCTAAGGCAAGCAGGCACAACATACCTTGAAGGTATCGACATTGATCTGAGGGGAATGGAAGCTGATTGCTTTGTGAGTCGGAATCCGGATTCTCTGACCCCTTCGCAGATCAAAGAGCAACGCAAATATCATATCGTTAACAGCCGTTGTATCGGCATTGAAGGTCTGAACCAATCAAGCATTGGCAACGGGATTCACGGTGATTTTTTCCAGAATCAAGGCGAAGATGATGTCGGCAGCCTGGTGCTTGAAAATGTCACTTACCGCTCTAGCTCTAACGGCATAACGATGCATCGCTGGCACAGCAGAAATGCAAAGCTGTTCAGCATGATAAACGTGGATTACGCATGGGACTTGCGTTATTCAGCCGATAGCCGTTTTGAGCACTCGGGTCTGGCGTTTACGGCGCATGGTGATTCGGTGGTCTTTGACAATGTGTGGATCAATGACGGTCGAGGTTTGGACTACGGCAAGATTCTTGATCAGCGGGTGGGTGGCTACAGTCAGTCGGGCTTCATCCAGCGAGTTGACGGCCTGAATCGCGGTTCCCCGCCAACAGGCGAGTTTGCGTCTGCATCTGTGACAGGGCGCGAGTATCGTGGCTCTGCGGGCCAATCAGTGTCAGAGGTAGCACCAACGTCGTTGCCTGCACCTCCACCACCAGCAGCACCTGCACCTGCGGCGCCTTCATCATCACCGAGTTCTAATTCTGGGTTTGTATTTTCCAGATCTGACAAGTCTGAATATCGCTGGATTGCGAGAAACTCGAGCGGGCAATGGGGCAGTACATGGATTAGCTCTGACTGTGCGGCTCAGATGGGCGGTGCTCAAGAGCGTGGCGACTGGTTAGATCTCATTGCGCGTGCTCCGGGTTTTGATACGCTGGCTAATCCTTGCACCAGCGGCTCAGCAGTTACTCCAACCTCTGGTCAGACTTCTAGCAGTGGTTTTGCGTTTTCACGTACTGATACAAACGAGTTCCGCTGGATTCAAACGAACTCTAATGGCGTTCTGGGCAGTGTGTGGATTGATAGGGCCTGTGCCGAAAGATTAGGCGGTGTAAGACAATCCGGTGACTGGTTCGAATTAATCGCACTTGCACCAGGATTTGACACCATCTCTTACCCCTGCGGCTAAGCCTTGCTGCACACCCATCTGTGAGCGTTCAACTCAAGGTACTTGTCCTGGAATAACGAACAGTCGATATTCTGGGGCAGGCGCTTGAGCTTGCACTGCCAGTCAGGGCTTGAGCGGGTTATAATGAGCGGCTTGAAGTTGCCATTATCAAGAGTGCTTGTCATTAGCGTCGTCAGTGTTGTGTCTGACCAACCTTTCATGAGTCGCATTCTTTAACGTCTCAAGGAGGGTAGGTTGGTGAGAACATCTCGGTTTGTCCGATCATCGCTGGTTATTCTGGCGGTGCTTGTGATTTCGGGCGCCATAATCGGAATTATCCTTGCCCCTAATCCCGCTGAGCTCAGGGCGGAGCAACACGCCAGCACCGCACCAACCTCACGGCAAGTCGCAGTCCCAGCCGCCTCGAGCGGCAAATCTGCGCTGGCTAGCGAAGCTGAGAAGCCGATTTCATCTGGCACACCGAACACTCCGAACACATCGGGCAACTGGCCCATGAGTGTGGTTGCGCCTGTTCTTGAAGACCCCATGTTGCTGGAGATCACGGCTGCAACTACCCTCGGTACTCTGGGTGATTTTGACCAGGTGGGCTGCGAGGGTAACGTCTACAAAGTCAACATTCCCGATAACCGCGATGCGCGCCTCACGGCTGACCCGTCAATGGGTCCACTGCAATACCCTATCTGGATAACAGGTGGCAGAAATGTGCATGTTCTGGGTATTGAGTTGCGTCCGATTGTGCAGGATGGGTGCGATGTGGGTGAGGCCCACCAGATTAAAAACAACATTCCCAATATTCACCCTCGACTGGTCGGTGCAAAGGCATTTCGCCTGCAGCAATCCGGGACAACCTTTATTGAGGGCGTTGATATTGACCTGGCAGGAATGGAAGCTGATTGCTTTGCGGTACGCAACCCTGATGAAATGTCAAAAGCTGCGGCATTTAAAGAGCGACATATTGTTATCGTCAATACCCGATGCGTGGGAATTGAAGGGCTGGACGATTCACCGATTGGCGATGGCATCCACGGCGATTTTTTCCAGAATCAGGGGCGTGACGATATCGCCAGCCTGGTTGTTGAAAATGTGACCTACCTGACCAGCTCAAATGGCATCACGCTGCATAATTGGGAAGGCGATATTGGCAGACCCCAGCTGTTTAGTTTGCGCAACATGAACTACGGTTGGGATTTACGCTATTCCAATGACGACGACTATGAAATATCCGGATTGGTTTTCACAGCCACTGCGGATAGCTTGGACTTGAGCAATGTATGGCTGGATCATGGCGAAGGCTTGAACTACGGTATTTTTAATGACCAGCGGGTGGGCTCGTATGCGCAAGATGATTACATCAAGCAGGACGTCAATTTGCGCTCGGGTAAACCGCCTGCAGGAGATTTTGCGCCGGCCAATAAAACAGGCATACAGTACGCCAGCCCGTTTCTTAATTAAAGACAGGCGGTTGTGAACATAAAATCCATCTTGACGTCAACGTGGTTGCGTTGGCTTGTCTCTTTGATACTGTTCGGTGTTCTATTGGCCATCACCGATGTGTCGCTGATAGGTGCCACGATAAAGGCGGCTAGTTTGCCTTGGCTGCTTGCAGGCCTGTTGGCTGCGATGAGCCTGACGGCCTACGGCGCAGTCAAGTGGTGGGTGTTGATGCCGCGCAGCCGTGCTGCGATTCCTGTTTTTATCCGGGTAAATTTTATCAGCAACTTTGTCGGCATCTTTGTGCCCGGTATTGTTGGCATCGAGGCTGCGCGTATCGCCGGCATAACGCGCTCTTCAAAAGATTTTCCTGCAGCCCTGGCGTCGGTGTTGGTAGACAGGATGTTCGGACTTACCACACTGGCTATCACCGTTATGCTCGGTGGCATTCTGGCAACAGCTGTTGTACCGCCTTTCGTCACCATCGCCTGCCTGGTATCACTGGTGCTATTGCTTGGTGGTGGGTTTCTGATGATGAGCTACCGGTTTCGTGCATGGTCAGGATCCATTCTTCCAGCAAAAATTGAGGCAGCGTTGGGTAAGCTGTACGAGTGCCTTGATCTTTATCGCTCAAGAAAGCCAACGCTTGCGTTGTCGTTGGTACTCTCCTTGATATTTCAGATGGGCCGCGTGGTGATGACGTACTTACTCGCGATAAGCCTATCCATCGATGTGAGTTTCAGCTATTTGATTGTGGTTGTACCTGTTGCCTTGTTTGTGCAAATGATTCCGATTTCGGTCTATGGTATTGGCATTCGCGAATCTGCAATGGTGGCGCTTTTAGCGGTTGCAGGCGTTAGTGCAGAAGCGGCCATTTCTCTGAGTATTCTGATGCTGGGCGTACAGATAGCCGGTTCGTTACCTGGTGGTGTTTTATTTGCGCTTGGCAACAGGCTTGATGCACCGACCGATAAGGTTGCTGACGCTGCTGACGCTGCTGACGTTTTACCGTCGAGCCCTGACGCTGCAGGCCTTGACGCTGCCAATCTGAAACCGGGCGCTTCTGAATCATGACTTCCACCATGCCTCCCCTTATTGTTGCAAGAAGCTGGCTCATCATTGTTCCCTTGATGGCGGTGGCAGCATTATTGTTGTTTGTCTTAACACGCTCCCTGATGGGTCATCCGCCTGAGTACGATGAGCTATTGCATGTGCTTTCTGCGCGCGGCGTTATCGCAACGGGTCAGCCTGTCATTGATTCAGGCATTTACCCGCGTGCGGAGTGGTTTACCAGAGTCGTGGCCTTTTTTATCAGTGATACCAGCGATGAACTAGTGAGTGGACGCTGGCCAGCTCTTATAGCGGGTATGGCACTGGTTGCGCTAATTGGCGGTTGGGTGGGTAGAAAAGCGGGTTGGCTTGCTGGAATTGCTGCGGCAGCCATATTGATACTTGCACCCATAACCATCCATCAATCGGTGATGGTCAGGTTCTACACGCTGCACACATTGTTGGTAACGGGCCTTTTCATAATGCTTTATGAGGCGTTTTTACCCAAAGTGGCGCTCTGGATACGCGCCTTGGCTCTGGTTGCAGCCTTTGCGCTGGCCCAGGCTGCCTTTCATTTTCATGACTTAACGCTTATTGCGCTGGGGGCAGGGATACTCGCTGTGGTCAGTGTGCTCGTCCTTGATCAGCAAGCTCGGTATTGGCCATGGGTGTGTGCGCATAAATTAGTAACCACAGTTCTGGTGGCGACCATGGGTATCGGTGCACTCTATGCCATGGTCACTCTCGGCATCATTGATCAGCTTCGTGGCACGCCACCGGCATGGTCGGAAGATCGCGCTACCTACTATGGCTTCTATTTCGGCGCTTTCGGCTTTCATATGCCCTTTGTCTGGCCGTTGTTTCCATTGCTAGCCATCAGCGCATTGATCGGCCAAAAGCGTTTGGCCCTCTTTGCCCTGGTGATCGTGGTTGTTGGATTGGCGGCGAATTCTATCGCCAGTCAGAAAGCCATGCGCTATGTGTTTTACCTGTTTCCCATGATTTGCGTGCTTTGGGGTATTGGATTCGCGCATGTTATTGCGTTTTTTGTTCGTGCGCTTCAACAACGCACATCGCTCAATACCGCATGGGCTTGTGTACTCGTGCTGGCAGCCTTTGGTCTGTCAGTGGCTAACACGCACGAATTCAAGCGCGGCTTAAAGCTTGTTTTACAAAAGGGTGAGCTGGATGAAGCGCTACCGGTGTTGGTGGAGCCAGACTGGGTGAAAAGTCGCCCCGCGTTGACACAATTTGTGGAGGCGGGCGATACCTTAGTGGTCAACAGTGGCGTGAAAGGCATCTATGCTTTTGGACGATACGATTATGAGCTGAACCGCAACGTGGTTGCCGAGACTGACACACGAGATGAATTCGGGCTTGATCGCCGCACAGGCCGGCAGGTGATCGGTTCTGTGGAGTCAGTGGCGTCTGTCATAGCAGGTGCTGACCATGTGCTCTTTGTACTTGAGAAGCGAATGCTAAACGTCAGCAGCACTGTGAATGCCGAGGTGGTGCAGTTGCTGGAAAGCACATGCTCATCCATCGAACTACCAAGTGCCACTCGGCTTGCCGCCTGGCGCTGCAGCGCATCAACCTAGCCTCATTACCACCGACCCCGGCGAGCTTTACGATAATGGACTTTGTACCACGATGAAACGCGACCGCACGTTGGTGCTAGTGCAGATGAGTATGGGTGACTATCGCGATTCTTTCGTGAAGACCCTGCTTGAAACGTTGCCTGACAATGTCAAACCCAGGTTTTACATTGGTGATCATTACTTTGGTAAGACCACCAAAACGAGTGCGTATATAAAGAGCCTGCCATGCCGGCAACGCCCGTTCAATCTGATGATAGGTAGCGCGTTTGGCTGGCAGTTCTTCAACATCTTTCCAGCGATCATGGCAGACGCCTGTGTGCTGGAACTTAATCCAAGGCTGGCACACACGTGGTTGATTCTGCTGGCACGAAAGCTCATTGGCAAACCCACAGTGCTGTGGGGGCATGTCTGGTCACGCAGCGGTCCTGACAATAAAACCGAGGCTCTGCGTGCTGTGCTGCGCAATCTGGGGGATCGCTTGTTGTTCTACACAGAACAACAGCGTCAGCAGCAGCTTGAGAAGCTTGGGAAGTCGTCCGATAGCAGGTTGTTTGTAGCAGCCAATTCGCTGTACAACCGTGAGTCAATATATGCTGACAAGCCCGCGGGGCGTTCCTTTGTTTATGTTGGCCGACTGGTGCCCGAAAAAAAACCGCTTGTTCTGGTGCAGGCATTTATTGAAGCAGCTCCGAATCTGCCCGATGATGTTCAGTTGCACATGGTGGGAGCAGGGCCCGAAGCCGATGAGATGTACGGTGCGATAGAAGCGGCTGGTCTTACCCACCGCGTTATGATGCACGGACACATCGGTGATTATCAGCAGTTGCGCGCGCTGTATGCAAAATCGTTGTTTTCTGTTTCTCCCGGGTATGTAGGGTTGTCTGCCATCCAGAGTCTCTCTTATGGTCGTCCCATTCTGGTGTCGCGCGATGAGCCCCATGCACCTGAGCTGACAGCACTGGAAGAATCGGTAAATTCGGTGTTCTTTGAAACCGATAATCGGCAAGCTCTGGCCCAGTCGATGATTACTTTGACTGATGAGGCAGATACGTGGGAAAGCCGGTTCGATGAGATAAGCGCCGATTGTGCCCGATCGTATTCAATAGAAACCATGGTGGAGGGTTTTGTCGATGCAACCAGCGCCTGAAGAGAGCCCGTTCCGGAAGTTGTCGCCGGGACTGCAGTTGATACGTGCCTTGGTCCGGCGATATCGTTTGGCTAAGTTGTCTTTGTCGAGTCGCGGTAAATTCAAGGCGCAATCCCCATCAACAGTGGTTTTCGGGAAAGGCGCTAACGTCACTGTTCCGGAATATTTCACCATTGAGCCCAATGTGGGCATCGGTGCTGACTTTCTCTCTCATACCAACATTAGTATCGGGGCTGAGAGCCTGTTGTCCTCGCGCGTATCGTTCATTGGCAACGACCATGATTTGTTTGGCAGTGATTCGGCGTTTTTCAGTGGCAGAACGCCACCGGCCACCACTGTTCTCGAAGGAAATAATTTTGTCGGGCATGGGGCCACACTGTGTGGCGACATCACCTTAGGGCAGGGTGCGATTGTTGGTGCACATGCTTTGGTACTTAAGTCTGTGCCAGCAAATGCTGTCGTGGCGGGTACTCCAGCTAAAATTATTGGATATCGCGATAAAAAAAGGAAGTAAAATGCCTGATTTTCAGTGATGATTTTATTTTAAGTGTTTGAGATAATAGGATTTAGTTCAAATTAATTTTTCAGATTGTGTGATTCCATTCCAAATCGGCCTTAGTGTTGTTCGGATTATTCGCGACGTTCCTCCCCGCCAACAGGGAATACTACCCACTGGTACAGCGTTTTTTAACAGCGCAAAGCCTCCTGAAAAGCTATAGTGTGCAGTGACGGTAATATGACATTACAGTTTGGTGAGGAACAGCTATGCTATCGGTACTGCATTTCACACAGGTAGGAAGGTCAGGCAAGCGCCATTGGCTGACCAAAGGTGGATCAGTCTGGTTAGCAGGTGTTCAACTAATCACGTTGGAGCAACATTCCGGGGATAGTCGGTAGAAATGGGAAAAGGATTCTTCAAAGAGAACGCGCAGTTAATTGAGTCGGTCCTGCAGTTATTGGATCTGCTCTTTATTCTGTGTGCGTTTTTGTTGGCAGCCTACATTCGATGGGGCTCGCTGGAACTAACATCAGAGCGACTTCTGGTTGTGGTTTCCACCATGCTGTGTGTACACATGGTTTTCTCCGTGTCCGGCCTGTACAGGCGCTGGAGAGGTAACTCGATTACAGCTGAGCTAGTGGCCTTGGCAACTAATTTCTTCGCGATACTGCTCGTGCTCGGTCTCTTCTTCTTCTTCAGTAAGACCGGTGAGGTCCATTCTCGAATCTGGATATTGCTGGCGTTTTTCTTCAGCTTTCTATTTACAGGCGGAGCGCGGGTTATCATCCGCAGCATCGCTAAACTGAAGCGGCGAAACGGATTCAACACACGCACCGTGTTAATAGTCGGGGGCGGTGAGCTGGGTGTTCGTGTTGCCCGCAGTCTGGCTGAAAATAGCTGGACGGGAATCCGCGTTATCGGATTTGTTGATGACGACCTACAGGTAGGGGACAAGCCTTTTGTTAATTCTCGCGTGTTGGGCAACGTTGCAGACACGCAAGGCATTGTGGAAGAGTACAGGCACAAAGGCACGCCCATTGATTACGTGTGGGTGGCCTTACCCGCAGCCGCTAAAGACCAGGCCGAACGTACCATTGAAGGCTTGCTGGATTCAGCCGTAAGCCTGAGCCTGGTACCAGATTATTTTGATGTGCAGTTGATGAAAGCGCGTATCGACACAGTGGCTGATATTCCTCTGGTTAATCTGTCGAGCAACAGGATTTATGGAATCAGTGGAATTTCAAAACAGGCGTTTGATTTTTTGCTGGCCGCTATTGTATTAGTGTTTATCAGTCCGATTCTGGCCATCATTGCCATACTCATTAAGCTCGACTCTCCGGGCCCTGTGCTATTCGTTCAACGTCGATACGGTATCGATGGCAAAGAAATAGCGGTCTACAAGTTTCGGAGCATGTCCGTCCAGGAGGATGGTGCGGTGGTAAGTCAGGCCACCCGTGGTGACAAACGAGTGACCAAAATTGGTGCATTTTTGCGCAAGTCGTCTCTGGACGAATTACCTCAGTTCATCAATGTACTGGAAGGTAAAATGTCGATTGTCGGTCCTCGCCCACATGCTGTAGCGCATAACGAGTTCTATCGAAAGCGCATCAAGGGCTATATGACACGCCACATCATCCGGCCAGGCATCACTGGTTGGGCACAAGTTAACGGTTGTCGCGGTGAGACTGAGACAGATGCAAAAATGATCAAGCGCGTTGAGTACGATCTCACTTACATTAATCGTTGGTCGCTGGGTCTGGATCTGAAAATCATCTTGATGACGCTGCGCGAAGTGTTTGTGTCTCGCAACGCTTATTAGGCGGCTGGCCTCGCAGGCGATCGCGGCTTTAGGTAGATTCACGAGGCTGAGACTTTTTTTGGTCGGTTTTCTTGTCAATTGAGGTGAATGGTTTTTCTGTTCGCCGAAATTCACGAGCTGAGCTTGCCAGAACACTGCTTCCTCTATCTCTTTCTGCGTGACGTCGATTTACCTTGCAAGCTGTCTTACAGATACAGCATCTTGTGACGCAACTCGCTACCTCGATGCCGCACTTGGGTATAGTGCTGTCAGTATTAGCGGCGTCTACACGCTGCCGTACTGAGCTACAAAGTTCTTTTTACGTTTTATAAGCTAATAGGTTTGACCCGTATGCATACTCAGATTGACCCCCTGCTAGCCAGTGTTTCAGCGGTCATCCCTGTCTTCAATGAAGTGGAGAACTTAAAGCTCGCTTGGGAAGAGTTGCGCGATGTGCTGGAGTCCACTGGACGCTCTTTTGAAGTTCTGTTTGTTGACGATGGCTCTTCAGACGGATCGCGGGATGTGCTCTATCAGCTGGCGGAAGATGATCGTGTGAAGCTTGTGCTTTTGCGACGAAATTTTGGCCAGACAGCGGCGATGCATGCCGGTATCCAACATGCCAATAATGACTACATTGTGACGCTGGATGGGGACCTGCAAAATGACCCTGCTGGTGTCCCGGACATGCTGCAAAAACTTGACGAGGGTTACGATCTGGTTCACGGCTGGCGCAAGAGTCGTCAAGACAAACTTATTTCCAGAAAATTGCCATCATGGATGGCGAATAAATTGATCTCGCGTGTTACCGGTTTTCCCATCAATGATCTTGGATGTACGCTGAAAGCCATTAAAAGTGAGGTGGCTAAAGATATCGAGCTCTATGGTGAGATGCATCGCTTCATTCCTATTTTGGCCAACAATCTGGGCGCGCGTTGTTATGAGATGGAAGTTAATCATCGATCAAGACGTTTTGGGGAATCCAAATACGGCATCGGTCGCTCCATCCGAGTATTGCTGGATCTTATAACCATTCAGTACATGACGAAGTATTTCTCCAGCCCTATGAAGTTTTTTGGCATGTTCGGCTTCATCGTTGGTGTGCTATCAGTGGCATCGTCTATGGCATCCATTGTGATGAAACTTGGCTGGCAGTTCGATCTGACGGGAAACCCTCTAACGTTTCTGGCCATTGTCTGCGCCATTCTGAGTATTCAGTTTTTCAGTATCGGTTTGATCGGCGAGTTGTCTGTCCGAATCTACTACAGCACTGGAACAAAGCAGAGTTTCCAGGTAAGGCAGTTTGTGAATCTTGACAACGCCTCGGACAATGAGCCTGGTTCTGTTGACATATCGAATCCACCGACCCAAAAGCGGGTGCCTGCAAAAGCGGTTGAAAGTGCGTAGCGTTGTTTGCTAGTTAGCTTCAACTAGAGCAACCGCAAACCAAAAAAGGAGGCGTCATTGACGCCTCCTTTTTCGTTTTACTCAACGAGAATCTGTCGATTCACGTTTTAGGAACCTGTCCAAGGCCCCTTGGCTCTAGTACGGTGAAATGTATTCGATACCCGTTTCATCTTCTGTTGCAAAGTCTCCACCTGGAGGTGTGCCTTCAAATACACCATCCACTTTAGTGATGAAGCCGCTGCCTCGGTTGATAGCGCCAATTCGTTCGCCATTCATAAAACCGTAGTTTCCGTTTTCCGGGTGGTTCAGAAATACATTGTCAAAGATGACCTCATGACCATGTGCGCTGTAGGCCAGCCCGCTGATTTCGTAGGGGTCATCATCGTGGTAGCGAAGATCCCAGCCGTAATCCATGTTTCTAAGGTGAAAGAGGTTGGGAATTCCGGCGCGTCCGTTCCAGGCGTGTAATGTGATGCCATTGGAGCTTGTCCTGAAACTGACGTTTTCTATGTTGAAAGAGCCGAAGCTGTCGGTGCCTTGATTCTGGAAGAAATCACCGTGCAGACCATCACCAATCGGCGAGTCATCGAGCCCTTCGATACCTGTGCAGCGTGTGTTGACAAAGAATATATGTCGATCTTCAAGTGCTTCGGCTATTGACATATCCGATGGGTTTCTCAAGACAAAACAATCAGCCTCCTGACCTTTCAGATCGATATCGACACCCTCAATGAAGGTTGTGCCGCTTTGCTCCAGTCTGAACACCTTTCCACCGGGTAGTCTTGGGTGAATGTTCGCTCGTGTGTCGCGAACCTGGGTGGCTTCACCGACATCACAACCGTCTTGCACAATTGTGCGCATTTCCAGTCCGCGAATGTGTACGTTCCTGCCGCCGTAAACAAACACGGCGTATTTCAAGGCTTCGGAGCCGGGCGCCATTGTTATGAGCGCGTCCTGATCGTACGGGATATTGATTCTATGGATTTTTCCATCACAATTTACCCGATCGAAATCCGGAATATCGATCGTTGGGTAATCTGAACCCATGACTATCTCGATCGGGTTGACCAGAGTAGGGGGCCGCATGGTGTTGTCCCACTCATTGGTACCGTTTGCTGCACCTGTAGAAGGGGGAGCAACGGTCGGTTCCGCACTGGCAAGCACTGGGCTGTCAAAAACGTAACGTAGTGTTCCCCATTGACCATCGGTCTTCTTGTAGGAAAGCTGAATATGGACTTGAGAACCATCCGTCGGCAAACCAGTCACGTTCAAGCTGGTTGTGTTGGCGTTTGTAATGCGTCCGCTATCGAAATAGTTGAAGGCATCTTCTTGTGAGCCTGCTCGCAGCCACCACTGAGTTACCGTTGTTTCGTTCAGCTCCCACATGAATTCCATACTGGAATCGCTGAGTGTCTGGCTCGGGTCAGGGAACACTAGCGCAGGTGACACGGAGGGCTCTTCCGCAACGATAACTTCGCCTGATTCGCCAAGTGTTTCTTCTTCAGCAGATGCCGGCGTTTCACCACCGTCCAGACCACTATTGCCACAACCAATGACGTCTGGTTCAACGGTTGGTGGTGTTTCGGTGTCCGGTGCATCGACAGAAGCATCGGGTGTTGCCGGTGCGTCCGGTGTTTCTGGTTCTACTGGGGCTTCAGGTGCGTCCGGTGTAACGGGCTCCACTGGCGCATCAGGCGTGGCAGGTGCAGCGGGTTCTTCAGGTACTGGGTCGAATGGTGAGCCACCTCCGCCTGCTGTATCCGGATTGGTTTCTGGCTCTGAGGGTGTGCTGGGCTCTGCGGGATCCACAACGGGTGACGAGTCAGTGTTCGAGGTTGGGACCACCGCCTCTCCAGTTGTTGGTGCTTCAGGTTGTGCGGCCGGGGGAATAGTCACTACCTCAGGCTCTTGTGGTTGTGCGCGCAACGAGGCTAGCGCATTCGTCGCCTCAGCCACCGACACAACCAGGCCACTTGCAATGGTTCTGCGTTCCTGATCTACATCCACCGCCAGTACACGGTACTCATAGCGAACAACCCTGGACACGTCTTGATCGACGTAAAAACTCTCGGTCAGCGTAGCAACATTAGTAAAGGTATCCAGTTCGGTGAATTGCTCATCGTTGCACAAGGCATCGTCAAGAAGCTGAGTCTGGGTTTCACGGCGGTATACCTGATACTGGACCGCTTCAGAAGAATCTCGCCAGTCTATCTCGATGGCGTCTGGGTCAGAGGCGGCCGCTTGGAAGCCGGGTGTGCTGTCTGAAACGAAGGCAAGACCGTCTTCAGTCTCTTCAAAATGTGAAAATTCCATGCCTGGAAGTGCATAAAAAACACGCTCTTCTTCTTCTGGAGTAGCTGCGCCGATGACGATAGTTGTGGGAGTGGTACCAGTACCTTCTCCGGAGCATGCCGCAAGTGAAAGTACGATCGCCGCGCTGACAAGCGATATTTTGAAACTCGTCATTGGATGACGAGTATGAATGTGCCGACGCATAATGTGCGTTCCCCTGAGTAATGGATCTTGCAATGAAGGTGGATCTGCTAGTAGGGCTATCGTCGGCTCCCGGTTATTGTTGAAATTATCTACACAGAACTGGGATGGCGCGCACAGTGATCTGTGTCTCAGAGTGTGATTTTTAGGTAATCGATCACCGGAATCGGAACCGCTAGCACTCTTCCGCTATAATTGCCGGGCTCGCGCGGTAAACTTGATGTTGAACTCGTGCCCACTCGACATCTGTGCATAAAAGATTGCTCGCACGGTTGATAACGGATCAATAAATTGTGACCAAACGATTAAATCGAAGTGCTACCAGCGTTATCGCGTTGCTGGGTGTGGCAAGCATTGCTAGCCAGGCAGGTGTAGCCAGTGCTGCAGAGATATCTGATTCTGCCCAATCGATAAAAGTGGGCGAGGGTGATTTGTTTCTAAGCGGTAGTCTTGGCTACCAGTTCGATGACAACAAAAACCGCACCGCCACGAATGAATCAGACCTGACCGGAGTCGTGGTGTCTCCCACGGTTGTCTATAAGGCCGATCAAGGATCGTTGCAGTTTCAGACCTCCTACGAAGGCGGCTATGGAAGTTTCGATGATTCCGCGTTCGATTTCGACGATCACCGCGTGGAAGTCTCGTTAGGCAGCGAGTTAAGTCGGCGCTGGCGGTTGGGCGCAAATTTCAATGTAACCCAGCGTCACGACGATTTTGATAACGAAATAGATGCTACCAACGGAATACGGGACAACTTTGTTGTTATCAACAGTGTGAGTGCTGATGTAGGATTTCGTTATGGCGCCCAGGGAGCAAAAGGCAATCTTGAGGGCGGGTTGCTGGTGCTCACACATGATTTGGAAGAGCTGGACTTTAATCCGGAAGGGATCAATCCTGATTTCGATCTGGTAGAGCCATCCCTGCAATTCTCTTTGCGTCTGTCTCAAGACACGCGGCTGACCTTAGGTGTGACCCACGGCCAGTTTGACTTTGACAATTCTGTTGACCGATCCATTACACGAACTTTGCTGGGTTTGCAGTTTTCCCAAACCGGGAAGGTTCGCGGGTTCTTCAGGGTTGGTAATGCCGTCACCCGGTTTGACGACAGTCGCTCGTCTTTCTCCACCTTTGTTTTTGATTCGGTAATTACCTATTTGCCGGTGAGTTTCTCTCGGTTCGTGCTCAGGGGAAGCCGCCGCCTCGACAACCGTGATAACTCCGCCGTCGATTTTTCAAATGCTGGTACAACGTCTGACATCGTCTCCTTGTCGTGGATTCACAAATGGGGATCGCGGTTTAGCACAGACGCCTTTGCCAGATTGGAGCTCACAGATAGAGAGTGTCCAGCTGCTTCAGAGGATTTGTCGGTAATAGGGCTTACATCCAACTACCAGCTGTTCAATAAAGTCTCCCTTGGGCTTGGAGTTCAACAGGAATCTCAAACAGGAGATTTATGTGCCGGAGACACCCGAGATGCCGATGTATTCGACTATGACCGTCAAAGAATTAACGTTTCGGTCAACTTTACGCTTTAGAACCTCCGTCTTTGGGTGCACTGTGCAAAAATCTTGGTAATAGTGGGCGTAGGGTGCCCATTGCGGCTGATATAATCTATGGTCATCGTGGGTTAGATGGTTGGCACTGCCTGATTCTGATTTTGAGAATCAGCACAGGGCTTAAGACTACCGGCTGCTGTACGCTTCACCAAGAATATTAATTGAGCGACCTAAACATGTCTATACGTTACGTGCATCTGCTGTTATTGGCGGTGCTCTCTATTTCAGGCTGTGGTACCAAAGCCGTGTCCCAGTCGGACGTAGTACCGCCAGCCCAGTATAGCTTGGGCGAAGGCGACCTGATTTCCATTCAAGTCTTCGATGAACCGGATCTCACCATGGATGCGCGGATTGGTGCCAATGGCATCATCAACTACTCTTATTTGGGAGACTTGAGGGTTGTCGGGAAAACCCCTGAAGAAGTGGAGAACCAGATTGTTGGGCTACTGTCTGACGGTTACCTGGTCAATCCCTCGGTAAATGTGACTATAGATGCCTACCGACCGTTTTTCATCAACGGCGAAGTGCGTAATCCGGGTAGTTACTCTTTCCAGCCTGGTTTAAATCTGGACAAGGCTATAGCGCTGGCAGGCGGCATGACCGATAGGGCGTCACGACGCAAGATTTTTATCGTACGCGCAAATTCTGACAACAATTCACCGGTGCAAGCGTCGACATCCACGATGGTCCAGCCCGGCGACATAATTTCTGTAAGAGAGGGATTTTTCTGATGGCCCGTGCAACACACGATATGGAAGACGATTTCAGCTTTGATGCTGGACACGTCGACGACGACCAAGGATCTGAAGACAAGCTGGATATCCAGCATTACTTGCGGGTTCTAAGAAAGCACAAATGGGCTATTGCCTTGTTTTCCGCAGCAGTGACAGCACTGGCCGGGTACTACGCGTACACAGCAACACCTATATACAGCGCAACGTCCACGTTGCTTATCGAGACACAGCAACAAACCAATGTGGTGTCAATTGAAGAGCTAGTGGGCTCTAACCGTGAGAGTTCTGATTATTACCAGACTCAGTTCGAATTATTGAAATCCAGAGGTTTGGCTGAGCGTGTTATTAGCCATCTTGACCTGTGGACTGATTCGGAGCTTTCCCCGGCAAGCAGTGACAATACGACGACACAAGGAGCCTCAGCGACTAGTGATGCGGGTGGAGTCGGCTCTATTGTGGAGCGAATCGGGGGAGCTTTCTCCAACGATTCTGCAACGCAACAAGCGGTAACTGCAGCACCTGTAGCACCTGAATCCGATGCCTTGACGCTGGATCTGTCTTCTGAGGCGGCTCTTGCCGATTCCACTTCAGAATTAGGATCCGTTCGGACTACCTCAAGAGCCGCACTGGCCAAAGGACGAGCCTCTAGAGACAGATTGACTGAGAGAGAGCAGTCTAGTGTTGTGGCAGCGTTCATGGGCAGATTGACCATCGCTCCCACTCGCGGCACAAAGCTTGTCAGAATCAGTTTTGAGTCAGCTGATCCTGTATTTGCGGCATTGGTTGCCAACACAGTGGGTGAGCAGTACATCGACAGCTACCTTGATTCAAAGCTGGAGATGACAACCATTGCATCAAGCTGGCTAAACGATAGGCTGGGTGATTTGAAGGAGCAACTGGATGATGCTGAACAAAGATTGATCGACTACAAGCAAGACAACGGACTGGTTGATGTTAACGGTAGTGTCGGACGGCTGAATGAGCAAGAATTGTTGCTTGCAACCAACGAATTGGCCGAAGCGCGTAGTGCGTTGGCTGCCTCTTCTGATGTATTCAACGAGGTGAATGCTGCTCGCGGGCAACCATTGCTTCTCGAGAATATTGTCGCGATCCAGAGCGATCCACTCATTCAGAATGTGCGCACAGAACAAGGGCAGAGACAGCGAGAACTCGACGAGCTTCTGAACCGTTATGGCGACAGACACCCAACAGTGGTGGATGCTCGTTCGCGCCTGGGATCACTCAACGCGACCATGAACGGTCATGTCAACAGAGTTATCGGATCGATCCAGAAAGATTTTCAACTGCTTCAGCAGCGGGTCAGATCTATCGAAGCAAAGCTGACCAGCGGTAAAGAGGAAATCCTGGTGCTTGGTACCAAGAAATTCGAGTTGGACGAAAGAGAGCGCGAAGTAGCTACTAAGCGGGATTTGTACAACACGTTTTTCAGCCGTATTACAGAAGCCAACTCAGCTGATGGCTTAGAGACGGCTAATGCACGAATTTCGGATTACGCAACAACACCGTCTTTCCCGGTGAAGCCCAGAAAGCAACTTATCATTGCGTTGGCAGGACTTGCCTCGCTGGTGTTGTCTATTCTTATGGCGCTGCTGTACGAGCAGATGGATGGAACCGTCAAAGGCATCAGTGATGTTGAAGAGAAGGTTGGCTTGAAGCTTATCGGCATTATTCCTCTGATTAAAGGGGGTATGTTTGGCAAAACGAATGCCGCACTACCGCTTAATCCGCTTCAAATAGATGACAAGAAGGGTACGTTCTTCGAATCGATAAACACCATCCGGACAGCTATTTCTATAGATGATGGCAGCAAGCCTAAGAAGGTTATTGTTGTAACGTCATCAGTGCCTGGCGAAGGTAAATCGACTACCTCGATTAACCTTGCTTACTCAATGGCACAGATGCAGCGTGTTCTATTGATAGATTGCGATATGCGTCGGCCATCATTGGCCAGATGTATCGGCGAAGACAAGAGCTCACGTGGCTTAAGTAATTTGATTGCCGGAACAGCGACGGCTCGTCAGTGTATCAACCGAGGTGTGTTTGACGGGCGTGTTGATTTGCTGATGTCTGGTCCATTGCCGGAGCATCCTCTGGAGATGCTGTCATCCAAACGATTTGAGAAAATCCTGGAGAAACTGCGCGATCACTACGACAGAATCATTATCGATAGTGCACCTACACAGGCTGTATCAGATGCGCTTGTGTTGAGTAAGCTGGCGGATAGCGTTGTCTATGCCATAAAGTCTCACGACACTGAGATTAATCTGGTTAGACAGGGAATCAAGAGACTTCGCCAAGTGAAAGCTCCTCTGGAGGGCGCGGTCATGACTCAGGTTGATGTTGCTAAGCTAGCGTCTTATGGTGGTGATTATTACTATCAGGGCTACTACGATTACTACGGTTACAACACTCACGGCGAGAAACCTAAGAACAAGCTTCAGCTTACGCAAGACGAGCTGATGGCGATGAAGACTGACGATCGTGATGTGGAGCTGGATTTGGATTACGACTATTCGAGTAACGATGGCAGACGTTCGCGTGCCAGCAATGACAGCATGGATCTGACTCAAGAGATCGCGGATAGCAGAGATTCACGTGGCCGCGGTCAGCGTCGACGAGCTGTTAATAGTGATCTGGATATTTTGTAGTATTCAGCTCTGCGTAGCTTGAAGTAATTTCAGGCTTAGCCCACTGTTCTTTCGCCGAATCGGCGAAAGAACAGTGGGCTTTTTTATGGGTGTGTACTTGATGTCTTTACGCTAACTGAGGGTCGTCGTAACCGTTGCATTTATTCTCAATAGAAGTGCGTTATGCAATATAACGATTATGTTTGTGAGTGCTGGTCACCGGGTGTCAAAAGATTGAGAGTTTTCATA
>JALZVU010000212.1 GCA_023301795.1 Granulosicoccus sp. | reverse complement strand
TGGCTTGGAGGGTTTTTGTACGACAGAACCGGTAGTTATGATGGTATGTGGTGGGCAGGAATAGCATTGGGGGTGTTGGCGGCAATTATTCATATGCCGATAAATGAGAAGCCTTTGGCAAGGCTTAATGCTCAGGCAACGAGTTAGTGCTCATGCAACAGTTGATTTACATACACGAATTCAATTGATATGAGTGTTTGACGATGGAGTACTTAAGATGCGCTCATTACACCCTGTATCTCCTGAAACACAGATCGCATCAATTCACCTGCAGGATGTAGATGAGTTTTGTGCACGACACGGCATCCAAGTAATCGAATAGCAGCTGTGTTGTTTTCTTGCTTCCACACTCATTAATCATTGCGAGAGTCTGTCTTAGGGCGCCCGGCCAGGGGCGCCCGGCCAGGGGCAACGGCTGTGCAGTGGCGATTGATCAGGTGGCGTATGAGTGATGGAGTAGGCTGCTAGGTCAGGGCCGGTGCGTCAAACAGTACGTGGGCAAAAGTACTTGGCAGCCGTATCACTGGTGAAATACCCTGATTGTAGGTCTTTTTTTGTTGCGACTCGGAGGTAGTACATGGTTTGAACTTCTCATACTTCACAACAATGAAAATAAACTGACGAATTTGCAATTTAATGAAATTGGGGTAAACGGAATCAGTCTGGAAGGGCGCTTCCAGTGTGGGGAATTTGTGGAGATTGAGGGGGGTTACAGGCATTTTGTGGGCACGTTTCCAAATTAAAATGTAACTAAAACAATAAGATATGAATTCAAAAGGGGAGTTGAAAGCCCTCGGTGGTAACACCGTGCCGGTTCCACTCCGGCCCCGGGCTCCAATTGATACACAATATCAATTCTCCCGCTTGTATCGATACTTGTAATCATATGGGGCGGCAAAATATTGCCATCTTGGATGTACCTAAACGGCGCGGTCGTGCATTCAAATTGCTTCGCGGCAGATCATTAATGACTTCAACTAACGTCGTATCTCTCCGAAGCCGAATAACCATTCCCATTGTCAATAATTAGTAAACTGTTGTAAGTATTTAGTAAGCTAAGGCCGGCTTACAATAAGAATATTGATAGGAGATGTTGGGAATTCAGTACGTAAAACATCGAAGTTGCTGATTTGTATTAACATATGAGATGTGGTTCTCTGCTGAGTAGTTGACTGTAAAGTTGTAGCAAAACGTACCTGAGAAGTTCCTTGTTCATTTTACAGAAAACAAAAAATGGCTAACTTATCGTTTGGTTTCGTCCCACAAAGCTTGTTTCATACACAGAGTCTCATCGGTGCTTGAGCTCATGCCCGCTAGATTTACCCGCTTGCGCTTGAGATCACCTGGAGCACAGGAACATCGTAGCTGGTACGTAAGTCTTCATTTATGCATCGGTCTCGTTTTTACTGCTGTCATTTTGTTGCTCGGTGCCATTCTTATTTCCTACAGTTATAGCAGGCATAAAGACCTTGCAATGGCAACAGCGGGCGAACTCTTTGATCACATAACACTGCAAACTGCTAGCAATATCGGTGAATTATATGCACCCGTTGAAGTGTTGGTTGATCTCACTTCGTCTTTGCCTCTGATATCCACTGGTGTGTCTGAAAACCTTGACGAATTACTCGACTACTTTGCTGGATCTTTAAGAAGTACTCCACAACTGTCAGCTATTTACACAGGCTTCAGTGACGGTGATTTTTATCTGATGCGTTCTATCGTTGGTGTCCCATCAACTGGAGATAAACTGGGAGCACCTGCACAGACCTCGTTTGTTGTTCAGCACATTCAGCGTGACGAGGACCATACCGAACGGTATTCCATGCGGTACTATGACAACGACCTTCAGGAACTGGAAAATCAAATCGGTTTTGTCACGGGCTTTGATCCACGTACCAGAGCCTGGTACAACCGGGCAATGCAGACACGTGATGCCATAGTGTCTGATTTCTATCCCTTTTTCACCACGCTGGAAACAGGCGTCACCATTGCACGAAAAGCAGACGCCGGTAATGCAGTAGTGGGTGCAGACATATCGCTAATAGATATTTCTGAAAAATTACTACAGGAATCGTTTACACCAGAAACCGAAGTGATTGTGTTTTCGGAAAGCGGCACGGTACTCGGATACAAAGATGCGGAACTTCTGGAAATAAAATCCTTGAAATCTGGCAGGCGACTTGTGCGACCACCTCATATTAATGATCTGGCGCGTCCAGTGCTTGATGAGCTGTTCAATTCTTTTGTAAATGGCTCAAGAGACAGGAGTTTTTCGATACTGATAGCCAATGAACAGTGGTTTGGTTCCATTAAGCCGGTCGTGTTTGGCCCACATGATGGCAATTCGGTTTTCATGGCGATATTCGTACCTGAGAAAGAGCTGCTACTTGATCTTCAAAACGTGAGATCGCGAAGCGTTGCCATATCATTGGTTATACTCGCTACGGCCCTGGTTTTGGCATGGTGGTTTGCGAAACAACTCGCTGACTTAACTCGCAAGTTGTCGCTTGAAGCGGGCCAAATTCGCCGATTGAATTTCGATTCACAAAAAACCAATCGATCCCGTGTTCGCGAGATAGATGCTCTGTCTGTTTCGATGGACGAAATGCGCAGCTCGATTCGTCGTTTTGCTGAATTGGGTACGGCGCTCACTTGTGAACAGGGATTCGGCAGCCTGGCTAAAATTGCCGTTAGGGCAACGTGTAATGCAAGCAATGCACAGTATGGCGGGCTCTGGCTGGTATCGAGAGATCTATCAAGCTTATACCTGATCCACGAGCAAATTCGAGGTGTAAAAATCGAGCCTGAAAATGGTCAGCCACGCACTGATACCATCTTCAATACAGAGCTTGAAACGGGACTTCAGAGTTTACCTCTAACGGATAGTGGTGCCGATACCCCGCAAGCTGAAACCCATGCTGTAACCGAGCGATGCAGCATAATTATCAACGATTGTTCAACGGACGATCGCTTCGTTGTAGCAACTGAACATCTTGAATCGATGATGTTTGTGCCTTTGATCACGGCAGAAGGCAGGGTTGTTGGTCTGTTGCAACTGGGAAACAGGGACAACCAGGCAAATGCGGCATCTGCTGTCTTCGATGCCGACGTTCTAGCTCATATAGAAGCTTTGGCATCGAATATTACAGTGGCTATTGATAATCAACAGTTGATGAAATCACACCACGATACCTTTGAATCTCTCATTCAGGTTCTGGCGGTTGCCACGGATGCCAAATCGGCCCATACCGGCGGACACTGCCAACGTGTACCCGTGCTAACAAGCATGCTGGCTGAGGCTGCAAGTACTTCCACGAAGCCTGTATTTAAAAATTTCAAGCTGACACCGGCAGTGCGCCGTGAACTGCATGTGGCCAGTTGGTTGCATGATTGTGGAAAAGTAACTACACCTGAGCATGTGGCAGACAAAGCCACAAAACTTGAAACGGTATACAACCGGATTCATGAAATACGCACACGATTTGAAGTCATCCTGCGCGATATTCATATTCGTTTCTACAAAACGCTTGCAGAGCAGGCTGATGTTGATGCATTCAGACTGCGTGAGCTGATGGAGGTTGAAGTTGCCCAGCTGCATGAGGAGTTTGCTTTTATTGCAGAATGTAATATTGGTAGTGAATCCATGACACCGGAGCTTCAGAATCGCCTTAGAACCATATCAACCAAAAGCTGGGTAAGACATTTTGACAATACGATTGGCCTGTCGATGGAAGAGCGTAAGCTGCAAGGTCATGTGTCCAGTGACGGTATGCCGATCTATGAGACACTGCTGGCTGACAAAAATGAACACAGGGTGCCTAGAGAGTATGTTGACAGCCCCTGGGGTGACAACCCATATGGCTTCGATATGGATGTGCCAGAATATCAATATAACCATGGGGAAATTCATAATCTGACCATCGAAAAAGGGACGTTGACTGCAGAGGAGCGATTCAAAGTAAATGATCACATTGTGCAGACACAGATAATGCTCAACAGCATTCCCTTTCCGAGAGAGTTACAGCGTGTTCCTGATATTGCAGGCAATCACCACGAGAAACTCGATGGCAGTGGATTCCCCCGGCGACTTACCGGAAATGACCTGGGGCTTGAAGAGCGCATGATGGTGATCGCAGATGTCTTCGAAGCACTGACAGCAGCCGATCGGCCCTATAAGAAAGCCAAAAATCTCAGTGAATCCATTCGCCTGATGAATGATATGGTCGAACAAGGTTCTATTTGTGCTGATTTATTCGATTTGTTTCTTGAATCACGTGTGTATGAGCAGTATGCAAACAACTATTTGCATAAATCGCAGATTGACGCATTGGACTTTTTTTCGTACACACGGGCTGGCAAGGGAACCAAACATTATGTCGCATGACGTAGTTGCATCTGTCCCTGGCAGGAAGGCTGATGTTTCCAATCCGTTGGCTGTTGCAGGTGTATTGGCATTGGTCACCGCTTTGACGGCGGTTATGATGAGCTGGGTCGTGTTGGATTCTGTTCGCAATGTGCAACTAAATCAGGCAGAGAAATTGTTACGCTCGGAGCTGGTATCTCGGAAGGATAGAGTCCAGTCGTACATCCAATCCATCGCAAATGACTTACAGAACGTTGCTTCATCGAGAATCAGTAATATCATTCTCAGCGAGTTTGAAGCGGGTTTTACAAAGTTCGATGGTCTTGCGTTGGAACCCTTGCAGGCAGCCTATATCACTGACAATCCAAACCCTATTGGACGAAAGCATACACTGCTTAAGGCGAGTGATGGAAGTCAATATAGTGCTATTCATGAGCGGTATCATGATTGGTTCTTGCAACTATCTGAAAGTCATGATTACTATGATTTGTTCTTAGTATCTGCAAGTGGTGATGTACTTTATTCCGTATACAAGGAAGATGACTTTGCAAGTAATCTAAATACCGGAAAATACAGTGAAACTGAGCTTGCAGCGACCTTCGCCAATTTGCGAGACAACTCACAACCTCGATCGGTTGTGTTCAGAGATTTCAGTCAATACCTGCCAAGTGGCAACATACCGGCAGCCTTCATGGGATCGCCAATCATTTTCGATGGTGTGTTTCAAGGCGCCCTAATTGCCCAGTTGAAGCGTGAGCCTTTCAACCGCTTGCTCCGCCAATCACGTCCGCCGGGAAAAGGTCCTGAAACCTACCTGGTTGGCACCGATAAACTTCTCCGATCGTCATCTTTAGCGAAAGCAAGTGGAACCGTTGAAAGCTCACATATCAATTCCGCAAGTGTTACCGCTGCACTTGCCAATACGTCTGGTGTTATACAGACAACAGACTACCGCGGTGTGAATGTACTGTCTGCTTATGCGCCGTTTATCTGGAACGACTTGGTGTGGGCAACTCTGGTGGAGTTTGATATTGCAGAAATCAATAAGCCAGTCACTGAGCTGCGTCGTCGCTTGTTAGTACTTGGTATCATCTGCGTCGTGCTGGCGTTTCTGCTGGGCTGGCTACTCGCAGATAACCGCCCCAAGCAGTCTGATGAAACACCGGAAATAGGATCTTAGAGCCAGTAGCTGGATTTCCTTAACCATAGTGTCGTGCCGGTTCAAGTCCGGCCCCGGGGACCCATTAAATGAAAAGGTTCTGTAGCGTGAGAACGTCATGGTCGACGGCGACAAACTGCAGCTGATTGATTTCGATGACGGCGGCTTTGGTTTCAACTTGTATGATCTAGCCACAACTCAGAGGTGTGCAATGCACGTTTTGTAGAGCAACTCAGGCAGCTGGCTTTGAACTACCTCGATAGGTGAATGTCATAACGCGACCTGTTGTTGCAGCTACGCTTATTGGAAATTCTTCAATTCACTGAGACGGTGCATAAAGTGTACGGTACTTGAGGTGAGTCTCGACCGAGGTGGAAAAAGTCATGAGTAATCATAAAAAATCACGTCGCAGCTTGCTGGTGGGTTTTGCCGGTCTAGTGGGCGGATGTACTATCAACAGCAAGGCTGCTGTCGCGGGTCTCACGCCTCGCGCGGCTGAGGGGCCGTTCTATCCCAAACCGTCAATGCGCATGCCTGATATTGATAATGACTTGGTTAAAATTGCGGGATTGGTGGAGGAAGCGGGTGGCGAGATATTCACTTTGCGAGGCACGTTATTCGGTCGTGACGGACAGACACTTGTGGGACATCGTATCGAGATATGGCAATGCGATATAAACGGCAAGTATCTGCACACGGGCGATAGCCGCGATGTCACTTACGATCAGGCATTCCAAGGCTTTGGTCATGACATATCGGACGAGAGCGGCGGCTATGTGTTTCG
>JALZVU010000211.1 GCA_023301795.1 Granulosicoccus sp. | reverse complement strand
TCATCCAGATTCGGGAAATTTGTTGACTGGGCCCAGCATAAAAAAGATCCATCAAAACGTTCACCACACATGGTGGTACCAAATTGGCGGTTGCGTTCGTCAGAGGCTCCTATGCCATTGAACCCTGTTTCTGCGGACTGAATGGAAGCAAACTGCTCACCCACAGGGTAATCATCTGCATTGCCAAAACGCGAAATCTCACACTCGAGAATACCATCGGTACCTAGAGCACAAAGGGCAGCTTGAGTCGATGCAAAATCTGTGTACGGGCCATTCTGCAGTAGCGTGGTAGTTACGCCACTTGAACATCGAATGCTCCCATCGGCGAGAAGACCGCAAACACCCGTATTTTGAATATCCAGATCGACAAATGGACCGGCCAGCAACGCAGGAGCGCGGGTGGTGTCTGTCGACCAACACGTGATGTCACCGTTGCTCAGAATCCCGCAAGATGAGGTGAATGCTGCAGCCACCCGCGTAAAGATCTCGTTTTCGGGTGGATCTAACTGACCGTTACCGTTCAAGCCCCAGCACATTACTGCTCCCGCTGAATCAACGGCGCAGGTGTGATTCTGACCTGCATTGATCTGCACAAGAGGAAGATCCACAACAGGAGCATCCAATTGAGCAAAATTATTTTGGCCCCAGCAGATGGGCTGACCTTCAAACGTTATTCCACAAGCGTGTGCATCGCCTGCACTCACCGCTGTCAGTTCGGGTAATCCTTGCGGAGGTGTCAGACGGCTGAATCCGGGAGGTACAACGCAGTCAACCTGACCATCATCCTGTAGCGTACAGAACTGGGATTCACCAACGGAATAGCTTGATTGCGCCAGGGCCGTTCCAACGAGTGGGGTCGACAAAAGCACTGTTGCGACCAACACATTCTTTAATACGCTCACCATCAGGGATTCCTTTTACTTGATTGAACAACGGTATCGGCAACGATATGTTGATCAAACAAGCCAGCATTCGAAATCATTGCGAACTGGAAAGATGGTATACGAAAATGTATGTTAGCTACTCGGTGCAATTACCTCGGGGCGGCTCTGCGTGTAGCAGCGCAAGGGATGATTTGAGTCAATTCCCAGCGCGGGGTACGAGCTGTATTTAACTTCCTATCGCGCTTTCGGCGAACCGCGTGACTTCTTGACACTACCGCGCTTGGCAACAGGCCCACGTTCAGCCTTACCGCGCTCGCTCTTGCCACCGTGACGCTCAGCGCCACGCTCCTGCCCTGCCGGTGCATTACGTTTTTGCCGTTGCCGCTCAGCAGGCTTTACCCGAGGAGCTTTAACGCGTTTGTTTTCCTCATAAGGGTTATCGTCTTGACGAAATTCGATTCTTAATGGCGTACCAAACAGGCGTAGGGATTTGGTGAAATGATTCACCAAATAGCGCTGGTAGCTTTGCGGCACCTTCAGTGCTTGCTTGCCATGAATAACGATTATCGGTGGGTTTTGACCGCCCTGATGTGCATAACGAAGCTTGATGCGACGTCCGTTAACCATCGGAGGCTGATGTTGGGTAGTGACCACTTCCAGCATACGCGTAAGCGTTGGTGTCGCCATATCAACAAAGGCTGAGGTGTAAGCCTTGTTGATGGACTTGAACACATCATCCACGCCAGAGCCGTGCAAGGCACTGATGAAATGGATACGAGTGAACTTGAGAAATTCCACTCGCCGCTCTAGATCCTCTCGAACCAACTCGCGTTGCTTTGCATCCAGACAGTCCCATTTATTCACCGCGACAATCAGGGCACGACCCTTCTCGATAATGTACCCGAGCAAGGACAGGTCTTGCTCGGTGATACCGTCAGAACCATCGAGTAGCATCACACACACATTACTTTTATCAATGGACTGAAGCGTTTTGATAATACTGAAGATTTCAACTTTCTCACTGACCTTACCGCGCCTTCGAACGCCTGCAGTATCAACCAGCATGTATTGCTTGCCTGCGCGCTCAAACGGCACAGAGACAGAATCTCGAGTGGTGCCAGGCTGGTCATAAGCGATAACGCGATCTTCACCCAGCAAACGATTAATTAACGTTGACTTGCCTACGTTCGGCCGGCCTACAAACGTGATTCGAATATCACCATGGTCGGTTTCGGGCACAAAGGGTGCCTGCGCGATGGGCTCTCCGAATTCATCAGTTTCAATCTTTTTCTTTCTACTACGGCGCTTGCGCGAGTTCTCGATACGCTCTTCTTCGGGAATTTCAAAATAATCTGCAAGCGTATCTATCAGTTGATGTACGCCGCGGTTATGCGAGGCAGCTGTAGACACCATGCTGTCGAAACCGAGTTGATGGAATTCCAGCTCAGCGCGATCCTCACCAATACCATCGATCTTGTTGACACACAGCACCACGTGCTTTGCCTGACGACGAAGAATTATGGCTATTTCCTCGTCGACCGATACCAATCCGGCACGCCCGTCCACCAGAAAAACGACCAGGTCGGCTTCGATAACAGCGCTTAAGGTCTGGTCTGCCATGGCAGCATCCAGAGAGTCCGGGGCTCCGCTCAAGCCGCCGGTATCAACCAGCAGATAGGGCCAGCCGCCAACCTTGCCATCGCCATATTGGCGATCACGGGTTAATCCTGGAAGATCAGCAACGAGGGCATCCTGCGTGCGAGTAAGCTTATTGAACAGAGTCGACTTACCGACATTGGGTCTGCCCACCAAGGCAATGGTGGGTTTCATGATCTAACGTGTCAGCCTGTAGGCAGCAAGCACACCACTGGTGGCTTGTATGTAAAGCGTGTTGTCCACGCGTAATGGGCGAGCCTTGATTGCATCGCTGGCGGGACGCGCACGACCCAGAACGGTTCCATCATCGGCGTCCAGCACATGCAAATACCCTTCAACATCACCAAGCACAATGTCACCCTCAGGGGTGAATGCTGGCGGTGAAAAACGACGGCTTGTCATGGTGTCGTTTTTCCAGATTTGCTGACCCGTCTCTTTGTCGAGTTTAATAATATTGTCTTCGTCGTCGACTACAATCAAACCTGAGTCGTCGAGAGCTATTCCTGAACCTACGGACAAAGGTGTTGACCAAACGATCTGCCCGCGTCCCGGTTCTAGTCTGGCGGCGCGGCCCTGATAGTTCGCAACGTAGATGCCCTCGTCATCAATGGCAATGTCAGCGTCAAGGTCTACGAGCCTTTCCACTTCAGAACGACCACTGGGCACACTCAACACCGTCTCCCAGATAAGTCTGCCGGATGCCGTGTCCAGCGCGAGCAGGCGGCCGTCATCCAAGCCGACTAATACGCCTCCATCAAGCAACAAAGGTCGACTATAGCCATTCAGAGTGAGTGCTGGAGGCGTGTTCGAGACACTCCAACGCTCGGTCCCATCCTCCGGCTCCAGAGCGACTACGCGTCCATCGGCACTGCGAAAAGCGGCAACTCCAAAACCTGACACAACGGGCATCAGTACTTCAGATGAGGCTCCAGATTCCCACAGAGATTCTCCGGTGGATGCATCAAAAGCATGAACTTGGGCGTTAACGTCGCTAACGTAGATAACCTCAGAATCGCCACCAACACCGCTGGTGAGGGTAACGTCCAGATTCTTACGCCATCGGCGTACACCGGAATCGGTGGCGAAAGAGGAGATCACACCAGCACGGTTTGACACGACAACCTGGTCATCTACCACTAGCGGCTCAAACAAGCCACGGCCAGCCTCACCCGCTTTGGAGGACCAAAGCCGCAGTAGCTGCACTTCGCTGCTTATCGCTTCGAGCGCAGTCGGAGGTGTGGGAGGTGGATCAGATGCACAAGCCCCCACCAGCATTGCAGCAGTTAGTACGCAGATTGCCGGGAGCCGGACGCACGGCGCAAGCCTGGAAGATTTACCCATCCAAGCGAAGCCCCACGGTGTATCGATTTTTTTGCTCATTCGAGAAGTGTAGCAACCTTGATACTGAGTGACGTTTTACGCCAGGAACACAAACGATAAGAGGCGTCCACAACAGAATATCTCTGTACAGCCTCGGATATATCCAAAAAAATGCAGAACGACTAACTTAACTGGTGCTTTCGGAGCTACTGTCGTCCATATCACCTGGCTCTGCTAGCTCATTGAGCTTCATGACCAATCCTTCTCTGTTGGCAACATAGTCACTTTCTGCAGCAGCCTGGTAGGCTTCGCGAGCAGCAGCGGCGTCGCCTGCCAGAACGTGAAGATCGCCTCGAGCCTCTTCAACCAGGCCGATGAAAGAATCAGGAAAGCTATTCGGAAGCGTAGACAAGCCCTCTGATGCATTGCCGATAGCGCCCTGCACTCTAGCCAATCGCACCTGGGCGATTACCTTGACATCATCTTGTGGGGCGTTGTCCACCACCCACTCCAAGCGTGAGGCTGCCTCGTCAAGGTCATTGTTTTCTATCGCAATTCTTGCCGCTGCAAAGCTGCTGTAAGTTGCGTACAAATGACCCGAATTATCGTCTTGCACTTCATCAGCCAGCGTAAGTGCAGTGTCAAGCTCAGCGCTGTTAACGGCCTCAAGCGTTTGACTGAACGCATCACTGGCAGCAACGGTTTTCTTCTCAGCGCTGCTTTGCCAGAATGTCCAGCCACCAATGACTGCCGCGCCGAGTACCACTCCCGCGATAACGGCCTTGCCGTTTTCAGTCCACCAATCTTTCAGTGCTTCAACTTGTTGTTCTTCTGTTTCGTATTCCACGTCGTTTCTCCGCGCAACAAGGCGCTTACCGTCAGCAGCGAGAGCATAACGCCTCACCGGGCAATAGTCTGTTCATTCGCGCCACTCGGCGCAATTTAATGTCTTCTGAGGCTATAAATGCCCGTCTTGCGTTACTACTTTCCGAAAAGGCGCAATCTCCAAAGCGCAGGCCCAGCATTGAGCGCCACTACCTCAGCCACCCAAAAAACCCTGCAAGGCACTTTGTAGCCCCTCTTTCGTGACCGTCACCTGCTCTGCTTTATCTAACAGAGGTTTCAACGTCACGGTACCGTCGTCCATTTCAGCCGCACCCACGATGACAGCCACCGCCGCACCGCTTTTATCAGCTTTGCGAAACTGACTCTTCAGGCTTCCGGCACCCGTATTATGCAACACAGAACTCGTCGGCATAAGCTGTCTTACACTTTCTGCAAGCGCAAGAGAGTGAATAGGTGATACGTCGTTGGTGCACATGACAAAGATGTCAGGCGTGGATTGGGCGGGCGTCAGCTCCAGCACGTCCATCAAACCGATCACACGCTCCATTCCGAAGGCCCAACCCACGCCGGGCATGTTCTTCGCCCCTAACTGTTCCAGCAGGCCATCGTAGCGACCACCAGCGCATACAGCCGACTGCGAGCCAAGCTTGTCTGTCGTCCACTCGAAAACCGTGTGTGAGTAGTAATCCAGCCCACGTACCAGTCGAGGGTTCTCGATAGCTTCGATGCCCGATGCAGCCAATAGCGCTTTGAGCTGCTCGAAATGTTCGTTCGATGCCTCACTCAAGCTGCTCCGCAGTGCTGGCGCTCCGGCGATAACTTCCTGCATCGTAGGGTTCTTGCTATCAAGAATTCGCAATGGATTGCGATCGAGTCGGCGCAGACTGTCTTCGTCGAGCAAGTGTTCGTGTTCTTTAAAATAGCTTACCAGCAGCTCACGGTAAGTCGCTCTATCGTCCGTGTCCCCTAGAGTATTGATCTCTAGCTGCACGGCATCAAAAATACCCAATTCTCTCCACAATCTAGCACTCAGCAGTATGAGCTCGGCTTCGATGGCGGGGCCAGCAAGTCCATAGACTTCAGCGCCGGTCTGAAAAAACTGGCGTTGGCGACCCAATTGAGGGCGTTCGTAGCGAAACATGGGGCCTGTGTACCAGACTCTGTTAACGCTGCCGGGCTGTAGAAGCCCGTTCTCAATAGCAGCACGAACGCAGCCTGCCGTGTTTTCCGGGCGCAGTGTCAGCAACTCATCATGCCGGTCGGGGAAGGTGTACATCTCCTTCTCGACAATGTCAGTGGCCTCGCCGATGGAGCGTTTGAACAGATTCGTCCGCTCGATTATCGGCGTGCGCATCTCGCCATAACCATAAGCGCTCATGGCATTTCTGACCGCCTTCTCCAGCAATTGCCACGGTGCGATTGTGGCTGGCAGCTGATCGGCCATGCCGCGAAGCCGCGTAAATTGAGTTTTCATGAGCTGGAGCGTATGGGTCCTTGTTTTCTTGTGTGTAGCCAGGCGTCCTTGGACAGCCTGCTGCGTGATTAGCCGAACAAGTTAGACTGCGAGATCCGCCGCAGGTTGCTGTTCTCGTTCAGAGCTTGCTAGAACAATCTCCTAGCGAATGGGACGAGACAGGTATTCTCCAGCCTCGGTTGATGCAGGAAATTCATTCAGCAACCGACTAGCGAAACGCTCAGCCGAGCTTAGTTGCCCTGAATCACGTTTGATATTCAGTCCAAGCAACAAGCTCTCGGCCGATTCCGCGCCGTAGGCCGTGAAGCGTTGATAGTACGCATCAGCGACAGTCAATCTTTGCTTGCGGTGCATCAGATCCGCCATGTGCAGATAGGCATTAGCAAACTGAGGATTCGCTCTTAGTGCTTCGCGCAGGAAACCTTCGGCATCACTAAGCCGGTCGGCATCTAGCATGCAGATACCCGCGTTGTCCAAGGCAAATTCTGGCGTCCGGTAATAGGCGTTGTCAGCCGCTGAACGAAACTGCTTTTTGGCTTCGTCGTATTGTTCTTGCTGACAAAGATAGATACCGAAGCTATTTCGGTGGTCAGCCTCTTCAGGTTCGAGCTCCAAGGCACGTTCAAAATGAACAAGTGCGCTGTCCGGGCGAGCAACACGGGCTTGCAATTGCGCATAAGTAACATGCGCCAGTGCGTTGTTGTCGTCCTGATCCAGAGCTTTAGTCAGTTTTTCGCGCGCTTGCTCCAACTCACCACGCTTCAAGTATTGCGCGCCTAGCTGGGCATTAAACTGGGCTGCATCCAGCGCATCGTCTTCGGTAACTTTACCCGAACTGACACACCCCTGCACCAGTAAAACAATCGCTGCCAGGCACAAGAATTTAAGCCCTGCGTGAAAAACCGTCACTTTCATGGGAATTGCTCTCCAAAACGCGGCTCCATGAATTTCACGTGCCGTTTGCTACGATCGTCAATATCTCCAGCCAACTGCCCACAGGCAGCATCTATATCGTCGCCACGTGTGGTTCGTTTTAAGGTTAGTACACCTGCGTCATTGAGCACGCGCGCAAAACGCTCCACCGCATTACGCGAGGAGCGCGTGTAACCCGACTCTGGAAAAGGATTGAACGGTATCAAGTTAACTTTTCCCGGAAACCCACGCAACAGTTCGGCCAACTCGTGTGCCTGCTCCACCTTATCATTGACGCCGGAGAGCATCACGTACTCGAATAACACATGCTTCTTGCGCTGTGAGGCGGCCTCTTCACCTTCTACATACCGCCAGCAGGCAGCCATCAACTCACTGATAGGGTATTTTCGATTAATCGGGACCAACTCGTCGCGCAGCTTATCGTTGGGCGCATGCAGCGAGACTGCAAGAGAGACGTCCACTTCACTAATCAGTTGATCCATATAGGGGATCACACCTGATGTGCTCACCGTCACTCGCCGCTTGCTCAGCCCGTAGGCGAGATCGTCCATCATCAGCGATAAGGCAGGCACCAGCTTTTTATAGTTGAGCAAGGGCTCACCCATGCCCATCATCACCACGTTGGTTATGCGTCTGTGGGCGGTGGCGGGATCTAAGGCCAACAGATTGGTGGCTAACCAGACTTGACCGATGATTTCTGACACAGACAAGTTACGGTTGAAGCCCTGGCGACCCGTTGAGCAGAACGAACAGTCCAGAGCACAGCCAACTTGTGAGGAGACGCATAGAGTCCCACGTTCTGATTCAGGGATGAAAACGGTTTCGATGGAGTTGCCATCGTGTAGCTCAAACAGCCATTTGGCCGTGCCATCTTTACTCAACTGAGACTCAGCCACCGTAGGCAGTCGAGTGGTAGCTATCGTGGATAGCTTGAGGCGCGTGGCTTTGGAGACGTCAGTCATGGCGTCGATATCGCGCACATTGTGCTGATAGAGCCACTTGAGGATTTGTTTTGCGCGGAAAGGCTTTTCGCCCTGCTCCACCAGAAAGGCGGTCAGAGCATCCTGGTCCAGGTCGAACAGATTGATGGGGTCGCTGTTTGTCATCGGAACTTGTAGGCCGGGCTACCGGCTGGTGGAGAATGAATGTTCAAACATCCGGCGTTAGTTGAGCCCGGGGCTAGCGGCCTACCCGCATTAATTTGTACGTCTGATGTCAACATTACGTTCAACTTCCGTCAGACGTCAATACAAACAACGGCAATATCGCCAAGCCAGGAGTCTGAGCGGCATAGGTCAATAACCTGCCAACAGACTCCTGCAAGCCTACCTGTGAGTGGTGATCGAAGCCAGAGTAACCACGGCTCGATCAGTCAACTTGCGGGGAGACTATTGGCAAAGAGCTTATCGAGTGCGAGCGCAAACACCGTCTTCGCCGAAGAAAAAAGCGATTTCTACAGCAGCAGTGTCAGTGGCATCAGAACCGTGTACAGCATTTTCGTCAATAGAGGCTGCGAAACGCTTGCGGATTGTGCCTTCGGCAGCTTCTGCCGGGTTAGTGGCACCCATCACGTCACGGTGAGCAAGCACAGCGTTCTCACCTTCGAGTACTTGAACGATAACCGGTCCAGATGTCATGAAGCTAACCAGATCGTTGTAGAAAGGACGCTCTTTATGGACTTCGTAGAACTCACCAGCCTGCTCTTTCGTCAGGTGCATCATGCGCGCGCCGACAATGCTTAAACCAGCTTTCTCGAATGTTGAGTAGATTTCACCAATAACATTCTTGGCTACGGCGTCGGGCTTGATGATGGAAAGAGTACGTTCAACGGCCATGATTGGCTCCTGGGAAAATGAGATAGGGATGCAAGATAATCAGCCGACTATTGTAGCTGATAAGGCTCTACAGATGGGGATACAGCCTGTTTTGCATCGCAAAATTAGCAAGAAGCTGACACAGTCCAACGCTAACTTAACTTCACGCTCTTGAAAGTGAACGGCAATTGCGAAGACGTATCGAAGGTGGCACCTGCTTCTACACCAGCGCGGGCTATGTCCTTTGCGCTCTTGTACTTATCGTAAACCGCATGCATCGCGCCCAGAGCGTAATACGAACCCGAGCCAACCGCCCAAAAACGAGTGTACTCGTACACCTCACGCAATGAAAAGTAGGCAAATATGCCATTAGGATTGACAAATACCGCATCAATCTGGCTCGTTTCGTAAGGGTCTTCCTCTGAGTCCTTGCTGTTGAGAAAATAACGTTCCTTGAGAATCGGGTGTAAACGAATCAGCGTGTCGAAAGATGAATCACGCGTCGAAAAATCAGCGTCCACGTCTTTGTCATTAAAAGCTCGCTCGGCAACCAGCGTGTGGGCTGCACTACCCACAATACCCATGTGAGTCTTGCCAAAGGTCTGAATCTTTGAATGATGGGCATCAAGCTTACTGTCAAGCCGGACATCCCCAAAGGTCGTCAAGGTATCAGCGGCAATACACGCCGATCGGCCTTTGCGAACAACCACAATAGTAGACAAATTCATTCGCTCCACATAAAGCTAACCGAAAACCGGGTGCGACGGACATCAGCACACCCTTTGAGAGGGTCTATGACCAGATATTCGGCGTATCTGGCTAACGAGGTAGACACTGATCGGCTTTGCGCGTTCCTCGCAGCAGTGAATGCCTGTCTATTTTGCCTTTTTGCCCGATCGATTAGCTGTTTTGGGTAGGAGTGACAGCTGGTTAGCAGCCGCTTTGGCGTCAGGCGAATTTTCCAGTGTTTCAAGGGCTTCACGGAAGGCGGCTGCATCTGCAAACTGGCGGTACACCGAAGCAAAACGAATGTAAGCCACTTCATCCAGTTCCTTTAATTCGTTCATCACCCACTCACCAATTCTGCGAGAGTCGATTTCACGCTCACCAGCCACCAGACAACGGTGCTTTACCCGAGCAACCGCACCATCAATGAGTTCGACGCTGACAGGGCGTTTTTCCAGAGATTTCTGAAATCCTGCCTGAAGCTTCGCGTCTGAAAAAGGTTCACGGTTGCCGCGAGACTTTACAATTCGGGGAAGATTCAACTCCGCCGATTCATAAGTTGTGAATCGCTCTTCGCATTCGGTACATTCGCGCCTTCGCCGAACCTGATCAGAATCACCAACCAGTCTCGAATCTACCACTCGTGTATCGATAGCGCCGCAAAATGGGCACCTCATGAGTGCTCTCCGCACCACTGTTAGCTCGTCAGGTTACCACATGAGCCTGTGTTAACATTCTGTATTTACAGCCCGACCAACTCTTATTTAGGATGCACCCATCATGACCCAGCCAAAGCGCATTGCCATAACAGGCGCCGCCGGACAAATATGTTATTCCATGCTGTTTCGCATTGCTGCAGGCGATATCTACGGCCCAGACCAGCCAGTCAGCTTGCACCTGCTGGAAATTACCCCGGCCCTTGGTTTGCTGGAAGCGGTAAAAATGGAGTTGGATGATTGTGCTTTCCCACTGCTTAACGACGTGATCGTCACCGACGACCCGAAAGTGGCTTTAACCAACGTTGATGCTGCGCTATTTGTCGGAGCCAAACCTCGCGGCCCAGGCATGGAACGCAGCGACCTGATTACAGATAACGGCAAGATATTCAGCGCGCTGGGTGCCATCCTGAACGAAGTAGGCGCTAAAGACTGCAGAGTGTGTGTGGTGGGCAACCCTGCTAACACAAACGCATACATCCTCAAGGCGAATGCACCAAACATCGACCCACGCAACATCACCGCCCTCACCCGCCTTGATCACAACCGCGCATTGTCGCAGTTGGCCAGCAAGACAGGATCAAAAATCTCTGACATCAATCGTATGGTTATCTGGGGAAATCATTCAACCACACAAGTGCCAGATATTTCCTACGCAGCCATTTCAGGAAAAGCGGCCAGCGATATGGTCGACAATGCCTGGGCACACGATGAGTTCATCCCGACAGTTGCCAAACGAGGCGCAGCGGTGATCAATGCACGTGGCAGCTCCAGTGCTGCTTCAGCTGCGAATGGCGTCATCGACCACATGGCAAGCTGGGTGCTTGGCACGCCTGATGGAGACTGGGTTAGCATGGCAGTTCCCAGCGATGGCAGCTACGGCATCGACGAGGGTCTGATCTACTCTTTTCCTGTGGAATGTAAGGATGGTGACTACACCATCGTCAGCGATCTGGATGTCAGCGACGTCATTAAAGAGAAGATGGCTGCCAGTCAGCAAGAGCTTCGTGATGAGCGCGAGACTGTGGCTCATTTGCTGCCCTCTTAGTCCCGTATCAAGTTAACTGACATTGCGGGTTTGTTCTATTCAAACCCGCAGTGTTTTGTTAGTTGTCGATATTGGCCCGAATGCTATTTCAACGATCGCACTAGCCGGTAGCTGTACAGTAAAAACAGCACGCCTAAGTACACATAAGGTTCGATCAAATCGCCTTTTGCCAGCCAGACATAGTGCACGACAGCAGCAGCGCCTGCAATATACACAGCACGATGAAGCAACGCCCACCGTTTGCCCAAGCGCCTGACCATGCCGCGCGTGGATGTGAATGCTAATGGCACCAGCAACAGAAACGCTGTAGTCCCTGCCAAAATATAGGGACGCTCGGCCAGGTCTTCCCAGATAGACCCAATGTCCAGCTGCTGATCAAGCACGGTGTAGATGGATACGTGCAACGCCACGTAAAAAAACGCAAATAATCCCAACATACGCCGAAACCGCAATGGCCACGTCTGCTTCAGCACATGCCGTAGCGGCGTCACCGCCAGACTGATCATCAACATCCGGATAGCAATGGTGCCCGTGCTATCCGTCAGTGAATCAATGGGGTTAGGTCCCAACCCACCTGTTAGCAAAGACTGCAGCAAGTATATAAAAGGCGCCAAAGCCAGCAAAAAAACAGCGGGCTTGGCGATTTTTTTCAGGTGCACTAACGGCTGTGCACGCGATAGGATGGCTTGGTTGATTGCCACGGTATGGGCGCTTTGGAATTAAAGTGAGTGAGGCGCTCGTCTAGTGAAATTTTTCCAGGTCCATACCGGCGTACAAACTGGCCACTTCATCGGCATAGCCGTTCATGTAAAGCGTCTCCTGCTTACTGGAAAACAACGAACTCAACCCGCCCGTGTCGCCTGACAAACGACGTTCTTTTGCTTGAGACCAACGCGGGTGGCTTCTTTCAGGATTCACGTTGCTGAAGAAACCATACTCCTGAGGCGCCGACATATTCCAGCTCGTCACAGGCACCTCTTCAACAAAGCTTATGCGTACGACAGATTTGATGCTTTTGTAGCCGTACTTCCAAGGCACTACCAGACGAATGGGTGCACCATTCTGATTGGGCATTTCTTGCCCGTAGACCCCCATCGCCAACATAGTGAGAGGATGCATTGCCTCGTCCATACGCAAGCCTTCACGATAGGGCCATTCCAACACGTTACGACGAACGCCCGGAAGGTCGTCCTGGACGACGGTTTCGAACGCCACGTACTTGGCCTTTGAATTGGGTTCTGCACGCTTGATCAAATCAGCCAGTGAAAATCCGTTCCAGGGAATAACCATGGACCAGGCTTCTACACAACGCATACGATAGATGCGCTCTTCTATAGCATGAGGCTTAAGGATGTCCTCTAAAGTGAATACGCCAGGGTTGGCGCACTCGCCGTCAATCGTGACACTCCACGGTTCTGTTTTCAGGCGGTTGGCGTAACGTACAGGGTCGCCCTTATCAGTGCCAAGTTCATAGAAATTATTGTAGGTGGTGATGGTTTTGAACGAGCTGAGCTCTTCATCGGTACTGAATTCGGCTTTTTTTATGATGGGGCCAGTCAAATCGTTAGCTAACGCAGCACCGGGTGCAGCGATAACACCACCAATCCCTGCAGCCACCGATGCTTTGAGCAACTGACGGCGCTTTCGAAATACGTCTTCGGGAGTTATATCGCTACTGCGAATACCCGCCAATGTCATCCAGTCTGTCATGCGTTTGCTCTTTCTTGAGTACTCTTGATGTGAGATCGTCGCACCATCACCTGCAACAATTGCAAACAACGGTAAAACTATGTCGGCAACGACACAGCAGAAACTGAATCGCCGAGGAACTTAGGCGATTCAGCCGACACTTACAGGCTATCGGCATCAGAATTTCATACCCCAGCGAAAATTACAAGATTTGCTAGGTATACCTACTTGTCGACACGGTCCAATGTTCAGCCAGCTATACTCATATGATAACCCTTAGCCAAAACGGTTCACTTTTCGCACACTTCAAATAACAGGCTTTAAATATCTGCCTTTGGCCCGATTCCTGAATCCCCAGCACATCGGTCAATGACGACCCAACCCTTTAACCAACAGTGAGTGCTATTTTTCGTGGAAGTACTACACGGTAATCAAGCCGGCTCTAAATATTCGAGAAGGCGTTCTGATCGCTTTTCTCTGGGCGAAAACCGACTGCTGGATTGGGCAACTTGCGATGCCGATATCACGCTGCAACCGCATTCACCACTGGCTCTGGCTGATGTCTTGACACAGGAGGGGGGTTATCTGGATCTCATTCCGCAACGCGATGAAAATTGCGTGGCAACAAACCGCCAAGACGATGAAAACGGCACCCAGCTGCAGAACAGCAATCACGCATCTGGCCGTGACAATAAACGAACGCCGCGCAACCGATTCAATTTACTAACAGCTCACACAGAATCCGAACTGTTACGTCAATGCAAAAAAATCCTGGTGGAAAACGCGCTCGTCAAAAACAAAGGGGAACGTCAGCTGTATCTTTCCGCAGGTTTCATAAGCTGGCCTGATGTCAGCGATCCAAGCGTGAAGAAACGAGCACCTCTTTTGCTGTTCCCCGCACTATTGGTAAGAATCACTGATGAGCAGCGATACGAAATACGCCTGGCGGGTGGCACCCCTGAAGTTAACACGACCCTCTCTCAGCACATCGAAGAGCGGTATGCACTCAAGATTCCCGAATTTGACGAAGACACACCGCTTGTTGATTTTTTTGCCCAGGTGGCAGAATCACTACGAAGTGCGACACCGGTAACACTGGAATTTGAAGTTGCTCTGGGCAGCGCAGCCTTGGTCGACGCACAACCAGCAGACAAAAAGGTTCAGCTACCCGACATTCCAGCAAATTTTGATGCAGCCCTTGCCATAAGCATCACTGGCAACAACAGCCTGAACCACCTGACTGCTGTGTTGCAGCTGATTCCTGATTTCCGGCATGCCGGCACCGCCGAATCAACAGCCCATGCCACACCCCCCGAACAAAGCACCAACAGCGCAGCACGATTACGACGATTTGCTGCCAAAGTAGCAGCTGAAGGCCTTGATCATGTGGAGTTCAGACAATTGCCTTCATTGCCATCAATAATTGGCAAATGTATCGGTGCCATGAACAAAGCTCTTGAGACCACAACGATAGCGTCGGTTTTGTCGCTTGAAGACATGTCCTCTCGCGAGCTTATCAAGCTCTCTGGCATCATAGAACTTATCGATAAAGCACCCGACACTATCGAACAGTGGGGACACGGCGATCTTTGCTTTGCCAGCAGTACCGTGCTACTTCGCCGTGCACAACATCAGGCCAAACTGATTGAAGACGAACTGGAAGCCCTGCAAGAGCATTTCCATCTCGACAAGGTACCCGCAAAATCCCAACTGCTGAGCTTGATGAACGAGTTGGGGGGTAGCATGGAAAATGAGCCAGACCTGGTTAATGCAGACTACTTCAACGCGCGACGCCAGTTTATGGAGTTCAGCACCAAAAAGCCTGCGAACCTGACACCAGACCATCGTCGTGCACTGTCCCAACTTGCAAAGGTTCTGCGTTTTCGAGAGCTATTTATCAACAACGTGGAATACCGTGCAGCATTCGGTACTGGCTACAAAGGTCTGCGTACCGTCTGGCCGCAACTGATCCAAATGAGCGACTATGCGCGTGAACTGGCCGAGGTGTTGGGGTCCGAAACCATGGCCGCCTCCATCATTAATAATTGGCAGGAGTTCAGGCGCAGCTTTGTTCTCGACCTGGAAACGCTACAACATGCCGGCGATGGTAGTCGACGCTTGTTGTCCATTGTTGGTAAGCGCTGGCAGAAACAATCAGTATCCGCTTTGTCTACTCAAGCAACGTTGATCTCTAATCGTCTGCAAGAGTGGAGCTCCGAGTATGGCGCAGTAGAGGACCATGCCGAAAAAACTGCAGAGATGGTGTTATCGAGCTTTTCTGGCCCTGCTATGGATCATGTTTTAGTAGAAACACAGGTTGATGAGGCGCAGGTGCGTATCCGTCAACAGCTATCAGATGGCGAAATCAGCCTTGACCAGATAAGCGAGACGCTGGAATGGCTCACACAAGCAAGCGCGGCTGCCACAGCCAGCGAACTGGATGTGGACTCGATTGTTGAGCGGTTGCAGATTGCCTGATTCGGACTAGGAGGCTGTCCGAGAATAAGCTGATCGGCCGAGAGCGTTATTCTCGGACGGCCTCCTAGGTGGTCGGAACAATATAGTCTGGCCGAATACCACTACGAACAATTGCCGCCTCTGCATCCTGATCTCTGAGCAATCCATGCCCTGTTATCAACACCGTTTTCCATCCTGCTTGCGCACCTCCCAGGATATCGGTGTGCAATGTGTCACCCACCATGGCGATTCTGGACGGGTCAATACCCTCTAGTGACTCACGCACAATAGCGAACGCATTGTCGAAAGGTTTGCCATAAAATTCAGGCTCTGCAACACCTGCGTCTTGCAAAGCATGGGCGTACAGCCCGGGCTCTTTTGTGAAAACGCTGGGAAACGGTGCAACCAGGTCGGGATTGCCCACCAGCACAGGGCGGCGGCGTTTTGCCAGTGCTTTTGTGAGAAGCTCTTGGCGTTGGCCGTTCCACACTCTCGCACCAAGCAGCACAAAGCCGTCACAGCCATCGTACACAGATTCATCGTCTTCAAGCATGACACCATCCGGTACAAGTTCTGACAATTGCGATTCTTCAACACAGACAAAACCCCAGCGCATTTTGCCCTGTTTTTTAAGTTCACGCGCTAGCGCATCACGGCTGGAAACCACCTCTGATGCCTCGAAATTCATGCCCCATCGCAGGTACTTTGCCAACGTGTTGGATACCGGTAGCGTTGCACCGTTGGTCAACACGCGTAGTTGCTTTCCCGCATCTCGAAGCTGAATCAGCCTCTCCATGGCACCAGGCACTGCTGTTTCACCAACATTCAGCACTCCGAAGCCATCGAGCACATAACAATCTATGTCGTCCGTGAGTTCGCCCAGGTTCTCTCGATGAATGGAGACACTAGGAAATGTGGCGGTAGGCAAACGAGGTTGAATAGCCTCATAACGCGCAACGGCCATGGCGGCGGTTGGCGCCTCGATCTCTACTAAATTCATGCTACCCATACTCTCGCGTTTTCAAACATTCTTAACCAAGGACCTCGCTCATTCCAAGCGGACGGCGCCCACGAATTACTCACAGTGCGATACACGCGCTCCGGATGCGGCATCATGATAGTGGTTCGTCCATCCTCGCTACACAGCCCGGTGATACCAAACGGTGAACCATTCGGGTTCAACGGATAACTTTCTGTCATCGCCCCATGGTTGTCCACAAAGCCCAGCGCCACAGGTGCAGCTTTTGCCTGATCCGCTGAATTAAATACTGCAAGCCCCTCCCCATGCGCTACCGCTACCGGCAAGCGTGAACCCACCATATCAGTGAAAAACAGTGAGGCGGATTGATAAATCTCAACCGTGGCAACACGAGCTTCGAACTGCTCTGAGGCGTTGCGCTCGAAACGAGGCCAATTATTAGTTCCGGGGATGAGACTGCTAAGTCTGGATAACATCTGACAGCCATTACACACGCCGAGCGAGAAGGTATCATCACGCTCAAAAAACAGGCGGAACATGTTCGATAACTGTTCGTTAAATAAAATAGAACTTGCCCAACCCCCACCGGCACCCAGCACATCGCCGAAAGAGAATCCTCCACACGCTGCCAAGCCTTTAAAGTGGGCAAGATCATGGCGTCCATGCAACAAATCGCTCATGTGCACATCGATGGCATCAAAGCCTGCAGCATGGAAAGCTGCGCCCATTTCCAGATGACCATTAACGCCCTGCTCTCGCAAGATTGCAACAGCCGGACGCGTGCCTGCCAATGCAGGCGCATGGCTCAAGGGTGAGAGGTTGGCATCGAAAGTCACTATGGGCGACACACCGGGATCATCGGCCAGGCTTACTTGTGCAAGCTCTTGATCAGCCGCTATCGGATTGTCACGCAGGCGCTGCATCTGGTAGCTGGTTTGCCACCATGCCGCTCTCAGCTGCGCCACACCTTGCGTGTACAGTAGATTCTCGCTTTGCCAGATTTCCAAGTCTGGCCGCTCATTGAACGTACCCAGCATGTGGACAATATCACTCAGACCGTGCTCTTCCATGACCGCCATCACGTGGGCGAAGTCCTGATCTTGTATTTGTAACACACCACCTAGCTCTTCGTTGAACAGCGTTGCTATTTCATCAGGCGGCAAACTGTGCAGATTGATTTTCAAACCGGCATTGGACGCAAACGCCATTTCCGCCAGACAGGTAAACAAGCCTCCGTCTGAACGATCATGCCAGGCCAGAATCATGTTTTGCTCGATCAGTTGCTGGATAGCATTGAACATGCCTTTGAGTAGGAGCGGCTCGTCCACATCGGGAGATTGCGCCCCGAGTTTGTTGTGTACCTGTGCAATAGCTGATCCGCCCATACGGTTTTTGCCAGCACCAAGATCGATCAGTAACAACTGACTATCCCCACGATCAGTTTGTAGCTGCGGGGTTAGCGTTTTTCGTACATCCTTTACAGCTGCAAACGCTGTGACCACCAACGATAAAGGTGCGGTAACGCTACGCGGTTGACCGTCTTGCTCCCACAAGGTTTTCATGGATAAGGAATCTTTGCCAACAGGGATGGCGATGCCCAGTGCAGGCGCCAGTTCCAGCCCAACCGCCTGTACCGCATCAAACAATGCCGCATCCTCGCCCGAATGCCCACAGGCTGCCATCCAGTTAGCAGATAATTTAACCTTGGAGGTGTCGCCAATATTTGCAGAAACAATGTTCGTCAGAGATTCTGCCAATGCCATTCTGGCTGATGCTGCAGGATTCAATAATGCAAGTGGGGTACGCTCACCCATAGCCATCGCTTCACCCGAATAGCCTGTGTAATCAGCGATGGTGACGGCAACATCGGCAACAGGCATTTGCCAAGGACCCACCAGTTGATCGCGTGCTACCTGGCCTGTAATACTACGATCACCAATGGTGATAAGGAAATTCTTGGCCGCCACGCTGGGCAGATTCAGAACACGGTGAATGGCGTCATCAAGATCAATGTTCGCAGTGTTGAAATCATCACTGGCGAATGTGCGATGACTGGCTTCTATTGCAAGTTTTGGCGGCTTGCCAAGCAAAACATCAAGCGGCATGTTCACTGGATAATTTTCAAATACAGAATCTGCTACCTGCAGCATCTGCTCTTCTGTGGCACTACCCACTACAGCATATAAACAACGCTCTCGCTGGCACAAGGCCTCAAAGTGCGCCAGTCGATCTTCGGCCACCGCCATGACATAGCGCTCTTGCGATTCGTTACTCCAGACGCCCATGGGTGACATGCCAGGTTCATCGTTGAGAATTTTTCGAAGCTCAAACTGCCCGCCCCGCCCTGCGTCGTTGATAAGCTCGGGCAGTGCGTTTGACAAGCCACCAGCACCGACATCATGTATGGAAAGAATCGGGCTTTGCTCGCCCATCGCTACACAACGATCAATCACTTCCTGACAACGTCGCTGCATTTCAGGATTACCGCGCTGCACGGATGCAAAATCCAGCTCGCTGTCGCCTTCACCGCTGGCGACCGATGAGGCCGCCCCGCCGCCCAGACCAATGAGCATGGATGGACCGCCCAACACGACAATGGCGGTTCCAACAGGCACTGCCAGTTTGTTGATATTGCCAGGCCGGATATTGCCCATGCCCCCAGCGATCATGATGGGCTTGTGGTAACCACGCATCTCGGTGACGCCATCAGGGAAGCTCACCTCTTGGCAAAATGTACGAAAGTAGCCGCCAAGATTGGGGCGGCCAAATTCGTTATTGAACGCTGCCGCACCAATAGGACCTTCTTGCATGATTTGATAGGCAGAAGCCAAGCGATCTGGTTTGTCGGTGAAGCGCTCCCAAGGCTGCTTCCAATCCGGGATGGCAAGATTGGAGACGCTAAAACCACACAGACCTGCTTTGGGCTTGGAGCCATTACCCACAGCTCCTTCATCACGAATTTCTCCGCCAGAGCCAGTTGCAGCTCCAGGGAACGGAGAAATTGCCGTGGGGTGGTTATGCGTCTCTACTTTTATCTGGATGTGTGTAGGTTCTGTGAAACTTTGATACTGACCATCAGCACCGATCATCCAGCGAGCGGCTTCCGAGCCCTCGATAACCGCAGCGTTATCGTGATAAGCAGACAACACGCCGTCTGGCGACACCTTATGTGTGTGGCGGATCATGCCAAATAGCGAAAGGTCTTGCTCTGTACCATCGAGAGTCCATGACGCGTTGAAGATCTTGTGGCGACAATGCTCTGAGTTGGCCTGGGCGAACATCATCAACTCCGCATCACTGGGATTGCGCTGCAGTGCTACGAAATTTTCTTCCAGGTATTCAAGTTCACCAGCAGACAGCGCCAGCCCCATAGAGCTGTTGTGCGCTTCGAGAGCTGCTATACCCTGCTCCAGCACACGCACAGTAACCATCGGTGCAGGCTCAGATTTGGCGAAAAGCTGGTCAAGCTGCTGCGGTATGGCGATGAGGGTTTCTGTCATGCGATCGTGCAGCAGCAGCGATATTTGCTGCAGCGCGTCCGCACTTACCGCATCTTTTGCCAGGCCATCGATCTGAAAGTGGATGCCACGTTCGATGCGTTCAATATCGTTCATACCGCAACGCTGGGCGATATCTGTGGCTTTGGATGACCAGGCAGAGCGTGTGCCAAAGCGCGGCACGACGTTAAGTGACAAACCACCGCCTGGATGGCTGAAAGGCCCTGAGGCATCTAAAAGCGATAACAGTTCGCTGTCGGCATGCTGTGCGCTGTCGGCCGGCAGCGCACTATCATTCAAACCAGCTTTCTGGATAATGTATATATAACGCGCTGAAAGCACATTAGCGCCAGGTGCAATGTTGCGGATCTGGGCCAGCAATCGCTCCAGACGGAAGTCTGAAACGGCTTGAGCACCGATTAGGCAGATCATCCAGTTACCAATCCTAGAGGTTACGGCCTGAGGGCCTTCAAGGGAGGCCATGATACTGGAGGTTGGTTCAAAATAACGGCATTTGCCATTGATTTACCTGTGCCATGGCCGCATACTTGTTGGGTGGTAAGTATCGACCAACGGGGCTGACATGGTTTCGACGGGAGTTGCAAACCCTGAGGTGCATGCCGAGGATTCAGACCACCTCGTAAATCCAGCTGAAAACTTATAGTTGCTAACGATGACAACTACGCAATGGCCGCATAATTAAACCTTAGGGTTTAGTTGTACGTACTGCCCCGTTCCGGATCTGCCTGTGGGTTTGGGCGGGGGCAATAGACACAGGATCGCGTGAAAGGTCGCCCTTACACTGGATCGCTAAAACAATAATGGGCTCGCTGCTCTTTATGGTGCCCGTCCTGCACTGTAGCGGCTAAAGCCAATGACGGAACTAAGCATGTAGTACCAATGGCAGAGTGCTTTCGGACGGGGGTTCGACTCCCCCCAGCTCCACCAATGCCAAGGCTCAACTCGTTAACGGGTTGGGCCTTTTTTGGTTTTGGCTTGCGCACTTTTAAATTATCCGAGAACGCAAAGGCTGACATTATCCGAATTTACCATCATGGAGCCGCTCATGCCGAGCCTCCACAATTGCTTCACATACTAATTTCGATCGCTGCCGAAGACTTTAGTAGACCATTCGTATATTGTGGGTATTACGAGCGCGCGTTTAAGGATTTATTACCCTCCTAAGCGAATATATATCCTAAACTTCCTACTCTGGGGGCGTCCAGCTTTGCCGTCACTACAAACCGCCTTTATGCAAAAACGCTCATATTTCAATAATCTTACTGGAGGGCACAAATGTCAAAATTTGCCGTCAACGCAATTCTATCTTTACTGCTTCTCGCTGCTACTTGTAGCGCTTATGGCAATACCTCCGCGGAGCTTGAAGGTAAAATCACAACGCTGCAACAGGAAAAAGCGCAGCTGCTACAGAGGCTCGATCGCGCATTAGTGAACTCACAAGAACTCGGTGATAAGCTCGATGCAGTGACCGCTGACCGAGCATTCGTGCGCACCAGGCTCAACCGCGTATTAACAAACTCACAAGAACTCGGTGATAAACTCGATGCAGTGACTACTGACCGAGCATTCGTGCGCACCAGGCTCAACCGCGTATTAACGAACTCACAAGAACTCGGTGATAAGCTCGATGCAGTGACTGCTGACCGAGCATTCGTGCGCACCAGGCTCAACCGCGTACTAACGAACTCACAAGAACTCGGTGATAAGCTCGATACAGTGACTGCTGACCGAACATTCGTGCGCACCAGACTCGATCGCGTATTAACGAACTCAAAAGAGCTCCGTGATCAGCTCGATGCAGTGAGCGCTGACCGAGCATTCGTGCGCACCCGGCTCAACCGCGTATTAACGAACTCAAAAGAACTCGGTGATGAGCTCGATACGGTGACTGCTGACCGCGCATTTGTGCGCACCAGGCTTCAGCGAGTTTTGGCAATTTCAAGTGAAAATAAAAGCAAGTTAGCCGCGAACTTGAATGCCGGGGCTAATTGGGCTTCAACTGTGAGTTCGTCTTTAGAAGCTGGCATAGGTGGTCTGGACGGCACATCGATTGTCACAACAAGCGACAATAACGTATTAGTACAGGTCGGCAACAATGGCCTGTTCCGAACCAGTGGAACCTCCCTGAGCAATAGCGGCAGTGCACTGCTGTCAGTGATCGCAAAAGAACTAGCGGGGCAAGATGCCAATATTACTGTTGTCGGACACACCGACAACATCCCTGTTGGTAGCGGCAATACCTACACCAGCAACGAAGAGCTTTCTTTTGCACGCGCCGCCTCCACGCTGCGGTTTCTGCGCAATCAAGGCATCCCGAATGAGACTATATCTGCAGCTGGCTACGGAGCGGATTATCCGATTGCAAGCAATGCTACAGAAGATGGAAGGCGACAGAATAGACGTGTAGACATTGTCCTTCGACAGCCCTAGCCAATGACGGAACTAAGCATGTAGTACCAATGGCAGAGTGCTTTCGGACGGGGGTTCGACTCCCCCCAGCTCCACCAATAACGTAAATCAGGCGGTCCATTCGGGCCGCTTTTTTTATGTCTGTACATACGTCAGAGCAAGCCCTGCCCTACCCGATCCGTAGCGATCCAGCGCCATTAGTTTGAATTCTAGTGGACTGAGATTGCGCGTGTGCTGGCCTGAAGCAAAGATTTGTCCCTAGTGGGAGCGGGCAAAGACTCCTCCAGAAATTCAAGAATATGCAGTCCCATGTTGGAATAGTCTGGATTGAATGTTGATAATCCGTATGGCCCGTTATCCGGCGCAAGTTGGTCCCAGGGACCTAACCAGGGGCTATCTGCTTGCTGGCATAGTCTTACGTCCACCCGCGGCCGCGGCCCACCGACACCACAATTGCGGTAGTCCCCCTGAACACCGTAGTGCGAGTTCTCGGGGGATTGAAGAATCGATACATGCGTCAAGCCACTAACCTTATACTCGTCGCTCCAAGCGTTTAGCTCGATTAGTTTGGCGTCCGCGGAGTTAGCGCTCGTCGAAGGCCCGTTTGCTTCTGATAATTCAACGTCGGCACTGTAGGTTATCAGCCGGCTGGCCGCATGCTTTGCATGCCGAACAAAAAGCTGCTGGTTTTTCGACGTGTCTACGACGAGATCATCGTCGCTTTGAATAACGAGCCAGGGTTTCGCCACCGATCCTGCGAGCTCAAGAAGCTCGTGAAAGCGTTGCTTGGCCTTTACTGTTTGGGCTACTGCGATGGTGGGTATGGCTTCGTAGCGGTAGGTATCGTCAGGTTTTTCTTTATCAAGCCAGCGTTTGAACGGATAGAGCCAGCGAGTCAACTCCGCATAGGGTGACGTTGTCAGGTAAAAGGCAGGGGAGATAGTTATTGCTGCATCGATAGGTGCACCAGGTTTAACGGCTTCAGCCATTGTCAGCAAAGCACCCAGTGAAAATCCCACTGTAATAACATTATCGTGCTCCCGTGCCGCCTCAGCGATCAGATACGTTACCGTGTCGCTCCAATCACTGAGCCTGACATTCAATAAGTCTCCGGGCTTGGTACCGTGGCCAGGCAACAAGGCTATACGAGCAATGTAGCAACCATCAGCCAGCGTCTGTGCCAAATCACGCATTGAGAATGCACTGTCGGATAATCCATGGACAAGCACTACAATGCCCCTAGCCTGAACACATCTCGCTGCCGGCAAGAATTCTGCAGGTGACGCTAGAGTGGACTCGGTTGGGCCATTGCTTTTAACAAAGGGTACGCGAGAAGCTCGAACCTCATCATGTACTGCCATTCTGTACTGATCGAACGAACGTGAATTTACTATATGTGTGTTCGATTTCCAGCCGCTTGGCTGCAACAAGGCAGGATCTACCAGGCCGCTTTTGTTAAAACTACAGCCAGACAGAAAAAACAGAAGTGCACAAAGAACCCAGAGCCTCGCTGTTGCCGCGCTACGTGCTGGGTTCATCAATCTGATCACAGTAGTACCAAGGGGAAAGTTCAGTCGTTTGTAGATGCGGTTTTGGTCTACCAAACCCTATTTTAGTTCCTGTAAACCGCACCGGTAACGGACACGCAGTTGATCACATAGTCGCCGACTGACTGACTGTAGTAGGCGCAGCGCACTGGCTACGGGGTGGTCGGTGAACACGCGTGAGCGCAAGAGGCTGGGACGTATTTCAGTCGAATCAGGCAGCCTTCCCAGGCAGCGAATTGCCAGGCGAGGAGATAAAAAACTTTTGCTCGAACTCACAAGCGCTAATCGGCTTGGTGTACAGATAGCCTTGCAGGTAATGACAACCTAGGTCGCATAGCAATTTCTCTTGTTCTTGTGTCTCGACGCCTTCTGCAACAACATAAAAATTCATACTTTTCGCAATTGAAACAATCGCCTGACACAGCACGAAGTCCAGACTTTCAGCGGTAAGACCCTTTACGAAGGAGCGGTCAATCTTCAAGTAATCGATATCCAACATTTTCAGATAAGACAAGGATGAATAGCCCGTACCAAAATCATCGAGTGCTATCTGGATGCCTGCCTCCTTAAGCGAGGTTAACAACTGAATGTAGTTTCTGTCGTTGTCCAGAAGCAGGCCTTCGGTAATTTCGACCAGGATACTGCCTGGTTCAAAATCAGTGGCATTCGCGCTAGAGATCCATCGCTTAACATGCCCACCTGACATGAATTGCATAGGTGATACGTTGACGCTGATCTGAAAGCGATTGTTATACGACTGACGCCATTGTGTCACTTGGCGACTTGCTTCGTTAAATACCCAGTCACCCAGTTCGTGAATCAAACCCACTTCTTCTGCCAATGGAATGAACACGGCGGGACAGATAGTGCCTCTGACCGGGTGATGCCATCGAAGCAAAGCCTCAGCCTTTTCGACTCCTCCCGATACAGATGAAACGATCGGTTGGTACAACAGCTGCAGCTCGCTGGCGTGGACCGCGTGGCGTAAGTCATTGGCAAGACTTGAACGAAGTGCAATCTGTTGTTGTATGGTTTCAGAATAGTGTATGAATCCACTGCGGCCGGTTCTCTTGACCTCGTACATCGCCTGGTCGGCACGCTTGAGTAGCTCAACAGGATCTGTATTAGGCTTCGATGCGCTCGCAACGCCTATACTCGCCGATACGTGCGCCACGTTTCCTTGCAAATCGAATGGCTGCGCAATGGACTCAATGATATCTATGGCAATCTGTTCTGCTACGACTGTGAAGTCCTCTGCAATGACAATCACTGTGAATTCGTCCCCGCCCAGGCGTGCCAGAGTAGCCTCATCGGGAAGTATGCTAGACAATCTTTTGCCAGTCTCGCGCAGTAAGTTGTCACCCATATCGTGACCTAGAGAATCGTTGACTTCTTTGAAATGATCAAGATCCAGCAGCAATAAGGCAATTCCATTGTTTGACTCGCCTATATGCTGAAGACCGGTACGTAGTCGCTCGTTAAAGTGATGCCGGTTTGGCAGACCTGTCAACGCATCGAAGTAGGCGAGCCTGTGTAAATCTTGCGTTTGAGCTGCCACTTTGCGCCTTAAGGTTTCTGGTTCGTCAACGACGCGACGTGTGAGTGCTGCTAACAACAGGGCTAAGAAAATCACGCCAAGCAGTGATGCGCTATAAAAACTTGGATGTACGTGTTCTCGCAAGCCGATTTCTAGTATCCAGCTACCATTTGGCACCATGATTTCGATCGATTGCATATCGACACCTACGGTATTGCCACTGCCAGCAAATACTGATTTTAAGCCCGTTTCTGGAAGAACACGAGAGAGCTCGTAAACGTATTTTGTCGATGCCAGTGCGTTCAATCCCGATCCGCCGATCAGATCCTCCAGCAATATCAGAGCTGAGGTAAATCCCCAGAACTTCTCGTCGCCGTTAGCCTGCAACATGAATACAGGATTGCGACCAATGACAGCCGTACCGCCTTGCAGCAATTCAAAAGGACCAGCTAGCGTCAGCTCTCGATCTCGAACAGCTACACGTGCCTCGTCCTTTCGCATGTCGTCGTTCAGAATATCGTGTCCAATCGCCGCCTCGTTGCCGGCCATAGGATAGATCTGAGCAATGACACCATCGGGCGCCAGTTGCAGGTTTGATATCCCTTCCATACGTTGCAATAGTGTGTCGGCGAACACGTCAAAGTGTATGAAATTACCTTGCGAGCGTGCCACTTCCTGAGCGAGTAGGTACGTTGAGGAGAGCATATAAGACAAGCGGCGCGACAACTCAGATTCTTGGTTTGCAAGAATGTGTTGTATCAGGAGTTGATCGTCGTTGTCGTGAATCTTATGGTTTTGCTCCAATAAAAATCGGCCGGAGCACATTATCAGAACAAAAACACAGACCGGCAAAGTGTATCGTGGACCCAGTAGCGAACGCAGGCTTGAAGGTAGTAGCCTGCGAGTGCTAGGGATCAGTTCGCCTATCAATTGTTTTATTCCCACTGACAGTAGTAAGTCTCTAATGAAGAGGCTGGAGGATTCCTTACCAATTAGATTTTCCGCAAACTTGGCGCTCTCAGACTTATAGCGACGTGTCAGAGAATATGCTGAATGTGGTGAGTTACTTTACTGCTACCTGACTAGATACATATCAACACGGATAGTCAGGGCAAAAGTACATTGCCAAATGTGTGACGTGATTCACAATTATGATTCATGCTGCGCAAACATTTCATTGCTGATTTGTAATAAAAAAATAGATAGCTGTCGCAAAACAAAAGATAATTAGACGAAAACACGTTGAAGCGGCCACCGCTAATGAGTAAGGTGTTCGGTCCAAGCCAGTCAGTATTGTGGGGCCCAGCGCACTGAATGCGAAAACAAAAAGAGTAGCCTGTCTCATAGCGGTGAGGAATATTTTTAGAGTCTCCACCCGAAAAGTATGATGAACTTCCAGCGCAGCACTGATATTTTGGTGCTGAAACCACGACATTTCAGTACCCACCTGCCCATATGAGGTGGTTTTTGGCAGAGAGGTAGTTTTTGCGAGAATTGAATGCACGAGCCTCTAACGGCTTATGCACCAAAAAATTATTGTTAGCGCATATTCACAGCTTCTTATTTCCAGTCTAACGACTACACTTCTATGTCAATACAGTGCAACGTCAGACACGGACGTTGTTTCGTTTTTACGTGACATACCTATAGAGACAAGGTAAATGTACGTTGAAAGTACTTCCAGCGATATCACAAGCGGATCAAAATCATGAATTCAAGAACTCGGCTATCTTTTGCGCTTCTCACATGCTGCGCTTTTCTCTACGGCTGCAGCAGTAGTAGCTCTTCAGACGACGAAGAAATTCCACCTAACGACGTGGTGGAGGAGGTAGAGGAAGAAGAGTTAGCACCCGTGCTCATGACCGGTATTCTTGCGCCCACGGCGGTTTCAGGCGTCACGTTCGCCACGGCTACTCAATTAGGTGAAACCAACGCTGCTGGAGAATTCCAGTACTTTGAAGGCGAAACCATCGTATTTTCAATTGGCGATCTGGATTTCCCGGCTGTCGCTGCACAAGCTGTTGTCTCTCCGCTTGACATGGGCGCTGGTACCACAGATGCGGTGGTTACCGCCACTAATATTACTCGCCTGCTGCAAACTCTTGACTCCGATGGCTACCCCTACGACGGCATAGACGTTCCTTCTGCGGCGGCAGCCAGCTCATCGCCTATCAACTTCGGCGTTAGTGCAGCAAATTTCGAAATCAACCTGAATGTGATCAATTTGGTTTCCAACACGGGATCAGTGAACAACACTCTGACATCACTACAAGATGCCAGCGTTCAACTGTTCCAGATCACCACACTTGAAGACTTCGAGGATTCTGTGGTTGATCAGCGACTGGTTTTGCGACGCGAGGGCGGTATCAGAAATGAAAACACCCAATTTGAATTCCGATCTGATGGATCCCTAGTCAGAATTACTACCGACGGTTCCGTTGATCAAGATGTCGATCTGGTCTGGTTCTGGGACGATCAATTCCTCTGCCAACAAGGTTCAGTGGATGGTGTATCAAGACCGCTGGAATGCCAAGTAGCCAGCTTGATTGCCGACGGACTACTTAGCCTGGTTGAAGAACGCGGCAGAGGCGAAGCTGTTAACTGGTTTATCGAATAAACCGTTTCAATAATAGCGTCAACGTTGTTCTGGTTGGGGGGTTGATTCCCCTCCGCTAAAACTGATGAACGTAGCCCGGCGTATATCGCCGGGCTTTTTTTTTGGCATTGTTGGTACTGGCGTTATGCTGAAAATTACACTTGTTGTACTGCGTCCCACGAAAGAGCGGTTCCACGCACAACGTCTTTAGACGCACGTCTACCGAGAATATCGCCCATCGCGCTGGGCGGCAAACCATAGCCCGGCCTGATCGAGCGCGTGTTGAGGGGCGTAAACTTCTCCCCCGCTAAAATATCCTGAACCGCGTAAAGTGATCGCCGAAACCCCAAATTTTGACGTTCTGCTTTTTTTACCTCATAACTAATAGATCCAAGCGAAAGCCAAGCATCGCGACTATCTTTGCATAGCCGTTTGAATTCATCAGGCTCAAGACTAAAGGCGGCATCCGGCCCTCCATCAGCCCGACTTAATGTAAAGTGTTTTTCGATAACCGCACCTCCAAGTGCAATTGCAGCTACAGATGTTGCGGTACCAAGCGTGTGATCTGACAGGCCAGACACCACATTGAACGCGGTGGCTAAGTGCGGCATGGTGCGCAGGTTGGATTGCTCTGAGGGTGCAGGATACGAGCTGATGCAATGTAGCAGAACAAGCTCAGTACAACCGTTATTCCGCGCTGTACTAACCGCCAATTCAATCTCACCCAAATCCGCCAAACCTGTTGATATGATCATCGGCTTGCCCTTCTTTGCAACATAAGCAATCAGTGGCAAATCTACAATTTCAAAAGAGGCAATTTTAAAGGCAGGAGCGCCGAGATCATCCAGCAAATCAGTGGCTGATTCGTCAAAGGGAGATGAGAACAAGGTGACGCCTCGAGCGGCAGCACGCTCAAACATTGCCGCATGCCATTCAAACGGTGTGTGGGCTTCTTCATACAACTCATACAAACTACGACCATTCCATAGCCCTCCTTCTATCTGAAATTGCGGCCCTGTGTGATCGATAGTCATCGTATCGGGTGTGTACGACTGAATTTTTATCGCGTCACAACCTGTATCCGCCGCTGCATCAATTAACGCCAGAGCCCTGTCCAGAGAACCGTTATGGTTTCCTGATAGCTCACAGATAATATACGGCGGGTGCCCAGATCCAATTTTCCGGCTAGCGATGACAACTTCTGGCTGCATGAATAACTTGTCCAATTTTACGAATCAGCTTATGAGTGAAAGCATGAATTTCAGAAAGGGGCCGCTTTGACTATGGGGCTCAAATCCAGCTGATTTGAACAAACCGCACGACGTTTTGTTATCTCGATGAATCTCAGCGAACACCTGCTTTGTGCTGTCCAGCTGGCGTAACTGTTCGATGGCCAAACTCAAACTGCGCTTGCCAATACCTTCACCCTGACGAGTCCCGTCGACAACAATACTTATTGCTGAATCGCAGTGCGAGATAGTATCTACCCGAACATGGGATACTGAAAGCGAGCCCTCCTCGACAATCCACAATATTGTTTCAGCATCAGCAACTGCTCTGCACATCCAGGAGATATGCTCTTCCAGAGATTGTCTCTGGGGGTTCTTGTAGTATTTGTAAGCCTCGTCAGAATTGCGCCAAGTCCAGATGTCTTCAGCGTCGTTCAATCCCGCAGGGCGAATTGTCAAAGAATCCATCAGGGTGATTCTAGGCAATCATGAAACAGCAACTGGCGCAAATAAACTCCATTCTCATACGCCAGAGGACAATTCTAAATTTTCAGTACACGTAACGCATGAATCGAATAGATAGGTAGTCTGTAGGACCTGTTTGCCGCGACGCTCCAGTGCATCGCGAAGACGCTTGTTAGATGGTGCAACGTTGATAGTAAATGATGATGCTCTCACTGATTTAATTTCAGGTAGCGGCATATAATGTTCGCGAATATAGTCTGTAATTCTGTTTAGAACACTTTCGATGAATTCATCAGCAATATTGATCCCGACAGTGTTTTCATTTGACAGGTAAAAGGCACCCACACTTTGGTCATCAGCGTTGACGATGAACCAAGCGCGATATGGGTTTTCCAGCACGAATTTCTTATGGGCCTCGTACGTTGGTATTTCGGTATGGCTGATAACATGGCTTCGTTGCAGCAAAGACTGGTACAGGGCAACTATCTGATCTTCAGTAGGCAGAACCTGATCAAACTCAACTTTATTTATCACCATCTGAGTAACTCCATCCGATCAGAAATTTATATCCCACACGTTACACGAACTCTATTACACACGCATCTTCGATGCCAGTTCTGGTGCGCTCTGCATCCCGATCGTAACCTCACTCCCCTGACCTGTTAGCGTGCCAGTCATACAGCTTGTTTTCATTTCTCGGCTTGCTCTTTGCTTAGACAAGTAATACGGGATGTAGAATTTTCGTTCTGCTGATCTGAATTGATCAAAAAGTTGACTAACGATTTTCTACAAATCATCTTTCAGGTTAAAAAACATGAATCGTAATACGTAACAATTTTATTGAAACCCCATTTATGAAACTCGCCGTCATACCCGCGCGTGGGGGATCCAAACGCATACTGCGCAAGAATATAACGCTATTTGCCGGGAAGCCGATGATTGCATGGTCGATTCTTGCCGCACGCAACGCCAATATCTTTGACCATATTATCGTTAGTACTGATGACAGTGAAATCGCTGAAATATCAGAACAATTTGGCGCAATAGCACCGTTTGTTCGACCCACTCAGTTATCAGATGATTTCACACCAACGGCACCAGTCATTGCCCACGCAATAGATTGGGCAGAGAATGCGCTGGGAGTAGTTGGCTCAGTTTGCTGTATTTATGCAACCGCCCCGCTAATACAGCCTGACGACTTGACTCGAGCCGCCGAGGTGCTGGATCAGACAGATGCAGACTACGTATTTCCGGTAACAAGTTTTGCATTTCCCATTCAGCGTGGTATGAGACTGACAGACAATGGAAGGATGGAGATGCTGCATCCCGAACATGCATTAACGCGTAGTCAGGATCTTGAAGAGGCCTACCATGACGTTGGTCAGTTCTACTGGGGGCAACGCGATGCCTGGGCTCAGGGCCGCACTATATTCTCACCCAATTCCGTACCCATCATCATTGAAAGACATAGGGCACAAGACATCGACACACCAGAGGATCTCAAGCGCGCCGAGGTGATGTTTCGAGTCATTAGTGAAATGAAAACTAAAGCTCTCTGACTCTCAAACTCTTGGGGCTTGAGAGTCAGGGAGGAAAATCAATTGCAACACCGATTGACCTCTTACCGTCAAGGCACCACAGCCTCGATCAAAAACGGACCATCATGCGCGAGTGCCACATCTAACGCACGCCTGAATTCATCAACGGTGGTTGCTCGCTGCGCAGTCACGCCCATACCGCTTGCCATGGCAACCCAGTCGAGTGTCGGGCGATCCAGCTCCATCATATCCAACGCCACACGACCACTTGTAGCCTGAACATTGTCCAGTTCATGCTTGAGAATCGCGTAACTGCTGTTGGCAAAAATAATAGTAACAACCTTTAGATTTTCTCGAGCCTGCGTCCATAACGACTGTAATGAATACATGCCACTGCCATCGGCTTGCAAGTTGATCACACAACGCTCTGGACAGGCCACGGCAGCACCCGTGGCTATGGGCATACCCCCACCGATGGAGCCACCGCAAACCTCTAGCCAGTCATGGGCAGCAGCGCTTGCTGTACTGTTGGTTGGACCAATACCGGATGTGATAGCTTCGTCAACGACGATAGCATTCTCGGGTAAACGGTTCGCCAACAGGACACCCACAGCATGGCTATCAAGCGCAGCCTCTGTTGGCTCTTCGTGCGTCTGTTGTTCTTGAAGCCGAGGCGTAAGCTCAGCAACCTTGAGTGCATTGACCAAGTCGTGCAATGCCTGAACACCATCGTCATGCATGCTTGCAAGACTATGCACTTGGGCATCGTCCGGATACAGCGTGCTGGGCTTGTCAGGGTAAGCAAAAAAACCAACGGGAGCTTTCGCACAGACAGTTACGATATGCTTGAACGGCGACAGCATCTTAATGGCAGCATCTATTGGGTAGGGTATTTCTACAATTGATACACGCCCCGCACCGCGCTGAAATCGGGCTTTGAAGGTTTCAGCCAAAACTGTAGCGCTGCAGTGTTGCGCTATTTTATCTGCCAATTCAAGACCCGGCGCGTGCAGACAATGCCCGCCTAATACGATGGCTATGGCTTCATGGCTCGCCATCGCCTTTTGCAGAATGCTGGTCATCCCTTTGATGTGCTCATTTGACACTCTGCTACCGGTCAATGCGATGTCTGCCGTAGCAGCTGGATTTACGGCTTCATCAAGCACTTCATCCCAAGCAGTATTGGCGGGCAATATCAGGGTAGCAACGTGACCAGGATGACGACTTGCCTGAGCGATAGCCTCAGCCCCACCAGACGCCAGAGAATCCGCACTTTGCGATGTATGAACCCAGTGAGACATAGGCGCCGCAATGGCCTGAATGTCTGAGGTTAAAGGTGCATCATGTTCAATATGGCTTAATGCATGTTCACCCACCACGTTAACCACAGGTGTCCATGCCTTACGCGCATTGTGCAGATTGGATAAGCCATTAGCCAACCCCGGCCCCGTGTGAAGCAAGGTCACGGCGGGCTTGCCTGTCATACGGGCATACCCATCAGCAGCGCCTGTTACCACCGTCTCGTGCAGACCCAGTATGCAGCGAAGCCCGGGAACTTGATCCAACGCAGCTACAAAATGCATTTCGGAAGTTCCGGGATTGGCAAAACACACCTCTACTCCGTTAGCGACTAATGACTTAACCAGGCTTGTCGCACCGTTCATCGTATTGCATCCTTTATGTGGATCGACTGTGTTGATTTGTACAATAACAAGCCGTCAAATTTATCACAGCCAGCTGGAAAACCGAATAAACCATTCGCATGGCGCAGCAAATGGTTGCACATCGAACACTCTGGGCGCTTGCACCGCCGCCCACACTCCAGCCTGTTTCAAACTTAATAGATCAATTGATTAGAGATCTTCGTTGAGAATGCCAAAATCAGCCAACTCCATTAATTTGGAGTTCACACTCAATGTCCAATCACTATGCTTTAGTCGAGTCTGGTCTGGATTATTTACGTAGCCCTGCGAAAGCACGCTCATGAAGAGCGATTTCCTCACCATGACTCACGCAAAAAATGTTGCTATCCAAGCTAGCTGTTTGACATGGACACCATTATCGTCCTGATTCTGAGCGAATTTGATAGGAAATCCTATTGGCATAAATCTGTACAGATCTGACAACAAGGCTTGTGTTGCAGCCGCTACTGCAAAGATAAGCACCTGATTCCCATGCTGCTAGAGAGAATGATGGAAAGTCTGTAATGGAGGCAGAAAGAGTTCAGACGATGTTGTTCAAAAATAAACCAATTCCCGTTTATTTTTCCATTGTGATTTTCCGTGGTAGCAATTAACGACCATAACGAGTACAAATACAGCATCGCGTTGTGGGATTTGGTGGATACCAATTTATTCCTAGCGACGATCATTGTCATTTTTTCAGGAGGTAGTAAAGAATGAGCACAACACTGGTGGTTGGCCTGGACGGCGAAGGCTCGGGCGATAGAGCTTTAGCATACAGTTCTGGGCTATCAAGCCTGATCGGTGATGCAGAGATTCTCGTTGTGTACGTTATCGAGTGGTCTCCGTTTTCTTTTCAAACTGCAGAAGAGAACGCGCAGCGTCACAAACGACGTGAAGAGGAAATATCCATGGCGATGGAAAGAGTGGTAGCGCCTGCCGTTGCCAAGCTAAGCGCCAACAATCTAAAAGCATCCGGTATCGTTAAGCATGGTGATGTTGCCACAACGCTTAACCTTGTAGCGGTTGAGCACAATGCAGCACAGATCATTGTCAGTCGTAACTCTGAGGGTGGATTCGCAAAGCGCGTGTTCGGCAGCGCCACCTCAAACCTGGTCATGACTGCCAGCGTCCCCGTCACAGTAGTGGCCTGATTACAAGGAGAATAAAAATGAAAAATCTCTACCGACTAGGCCTGGCTGGTTTGGCGCTGGCACTAGCTTCAGGTTCAGCCTTTGCACAAGAAGCTGAAAGCCTTGATGCAAAAGTTAACGCAATGTTCAAGTCCTTTACTGAACCGTTTGTCACCTTTATCTTCGCCCCACTACCAGGCACCGAATTTCCATGGATTGTTCTGTGGTTAGTGGTTGCCGCTACTATCTTCACGTTCTACTTTGCGTTTGTCCAACTACGATGGTTTGGACACGCTGTATCACTGGTTAAAGGTGATTACTCTGATCCAAACGATGCGGGTGAAGTCAGCCATTTTCAGGCACTCACCACAGCATTGTCAGGCACAGTTGGCCTTGGAAATATTGCAGGAGTTGCAGTGGCTATCGGCATCGGTGGTCCAGGAGCAACCTTCTGGATGATACTCGCAGGACTTCTTGGAATGGCGTCCAAGTTTACGGAATGTACGCTTGGTGTGAAATACAGAAACGAGTACCCGGATGGTACAGTTTCAGGTGGCCCGATGTACTACATCTCAAAAGGCTTTAAAGAACGCGGATTACCGGGCGGTAGATTTCTGGCCATTTTGTTTTCCATTTTCTGCATCCTCGGTGCGCTAGGTGGCGGCAACATGTTTCAGGCCAATCAGGCCCATGCTCAGATATCAGGCATAGTTGGCGATTACCCGGGCTGGATTACCGGCGTCGTCTTTGCAGTTGTCGTTTTTTCAGTTATCGTTGGCGGTGTAAAATCAATCGCAAAGGTCACTGAGAAAATTGTCCCGTTTATGGGTCTGATGTATGTCGGCGCAGCACTTATCATTATCGGCCTAAACTATGATCAAATTGGCTGGGCTTTCGGTCAGATCTTCGAAGGCGCGTTCACAGGCCTTGGTGTTGCTGGCGGTTTTGTCGGAGCCTTGATTCAAGGATTCAAACGAGCTGCATTCTCAAACGAAGCCGGTGTTGGTTCAGCCGCTATTGCTCACTCAGCGGTGAAAACCAAAGAGCCTATCACTGAAGGGTTTGTATCTCTGCTCGAGCCACTGATTGATACTGTTGTCATTTGCACAATGACTGCTTTGGTTATCATCATTACCAATCAGCTGATCGCCGACCCTGAGACAGGACTGTATGTTCTCAATGAAGCTGGCACTGCAATTTCAACAGTAGGCGATACCTCAGGCGTTGCTCTTACATCAGCGGCATTCGGATCAGCAATCAGCTGGTTCCCGTACGTCCTAGCGCTAGCAGTTGTCTTGTTTGCTTTTTCAACAATGATCTCATGGTCTTACTACGGCCTCAAAGCCTGGACCTATCTGTTTGGTGAAGGCAAGATTGCTGAAATCACGTTCAAAGTCATTTTTTGCATCTTCATTGTCATTGGGGCAGCAGCAAGTCTGGGACCTGTTATTGACTTCTCGGATGCAGCGATCTTTGCAATGGCCGTAGTCAATATCACGGGTCTGTATTTCTTGATGTCCATTGTCCGTACAGAACTCAGCTCTTATAGCAAGCGTCTGGCATCTGGTGAAATCAAGAAATTTGCCTAGTAGGTATAGCCTGTAACTTCATGGCTTGAACGACAAAAAACCCAGCTATCCAGCTGGGTTTTTTCGTTCTATTGTACGATTTAGCCAATGTCGCACACGATTGCCGACCTTCGAGTAGGAGGTTACTCGGGAGACCTTGTTCAGGGCCGCTGGCCCACTAAGGAGTTACGCTAGCGACGAGTTAACACACATGAACACTGCCCATTCGGGAATGGCAGGTTAATTGAATATTACGTCTTACGCCAAGCACTTCCGGGGACGAACTTGACTTACAGTTTTAGCATCAATCAATGGGACGAAAAGTTCATTGAGGAAATCAATCGTACAAATTTTTCCAACATGCCATCAGCATCTTTTCTCGATAGCATTATTGACATTGATTTTTGCAAAAGCAACGTGCTGTACATCGTCATCGGCAGCGACTCCGGTCTATTCCTCCCCTACCTGAAAAAACATGTAACAGGGCGTGGCGCACGGGTTGTGGTCATAGAACACGACGACGTCTATCCACTCGTTGCAGCTGAATACCGAGGGTTGTTGGCAACTCATGAAGCAGATCTCTCCAGCAACGGGATTCCGCTTAGCCTGCATAGCCACAGCAGTTGGGTGGAACAAGTATTTGATGGATCAGATAAGCCCTGGATACTGGGCGGAAGCGTTGAGATTATTGAATCATATTGTTCAACGGTTGATTACTCTCGTATCTACATGCCCATCCTCCAGGCTACAAAAAAATCGATTGAAGAACGTGTTGCTGACATTTCAATCACGTTGAGTCGAGAAACATTCACCAAACTGCAATTTAAAAACGCTGCAGATAACCAGGTTGCACTGAAAGGTAATCTTGATTTTGGTAAAAACAAGGTAGCAGTGGTTCTGGGTGGCGGCCCTTCCCTTGACCTTCATCTTGACTGGATAAAGGAGAATCGTGATAACTTATTTGTTCTTGCCGTGTCCAGAATTGCTAACAAGCTCCAGAAGCACGAATTAAAACCTGATCTTCTTATATCTGTTGATCCACAGACGCTGTCCTACGAACTCTGTAAAACAGGTATTTTGTGGACCGACATACCGCTTGTGTACAACTATCATGTGGCAGCAGAGCTAGTGCAGCAATGGCAAGGCCCGACGTTTTACCTCGGGAAACGACTACCGTGGCATACCAATAAACAGACCGCAGGTATGGTGAGATCATCTGGCCCAACTGTAAGCCATGTTGCCGTTCACGTTGCCGCCAATCTGGGGTTTTCAAAGATCCTGATGACAGGGGTCGATATGTGTTATTCACAGTCTGCTTCCACTCATGCGAATGACTCACCCGAGCAGATGATTCAGCAAATGCCTTCTTTGTGTAACGCACAAGTGGAGACTTACAGTGGTCGCTTAGCTGGCACCTCAGTCAGCCTCAAAAGTTGGGCTTTGGCACTGGATGCCATCGGAGCAATGGTGAATCGCGTTGAGCCCGTTCTGTACAACATTAGCTATGAAGCCACTCGTTGCCAGTCGATACCCTTTGTTGACTATAAGAGCATTGATTTATCAGCAGATAAACCTGATTTTTCACAATTCTTACAGCCAACAGAACCGAGCTCATCGCTCGCGGACCTGCACGCGTTAGAGAAAGAGATCAAGACTGCACGACATGCATTCACAAAAATGCATACACTTGCTGAAGAGGCCAAGACACATGTTGTTGGCATGCACAAGTCCGATACTATTGAAAAACAGCGTAAGCACTCAAACAAACTTACGCGCTTACGCAAAGACATTCAAAACGACTTCACGACCTACCTCACCGCTATTCTTCATAATAATGGTGTTGATTTTGCCAAAACATCAGGTCCCATCGAATTTGATGCCATGACATCAGAGGAGTTAATCGACTGGGGACAGCACTACTATGATTTGATAGGCGATGGTGCACAGTCCTTGATAGATCACATCGACAAACTTCTTCCCAGAATTCAACTTAGGCGAGATGAGCATAGCAGCGACGTTGAAATACGTGAGCTGGCAAAGCGCTGGCGTGATGACAAGACAGCCGGCCGAATATTACGCTGGAAGCAGCAATACTGGCAACACGTCAAACCAGAGGATCGAGCCTGGGTACAACGCGCTGTCGGTAAGTTCAGGTCGACACTGAATCAGCCTGACACGTTAGTTGCGGACAATTTATCTCAGCACAATTCCAATATCGACACCGTCATGCGTTCACTGATTTTCTTGCGTGAGAGCAAAAGCCTTAATGAACTACAGGCCATTGAATCGAAACTGCATGAAAATGAGTGGCCCTATTCAGCCCTGAGACACTACACAGCGGGACTGGTATCCGAACTTGAAGAAGATTCAGCTTCCGCTCTTTCCTTTTTTCAGCTAGCCATTGATACGTGTAGCAATCAGCTGGCGGACGAAGCTGAGTCTCTAGCGTCAATGCAGCGCTTGATAGAAGACTGCCTAGTCCGAATGACCAGCGCCTATATCGATGCTGGAGACCATCAGTCAGCCACAACAACCCTAGGCATGTTGTGCGAGATGCTCCCATCCTACATAGTCAGCTACGCAAAATTGCTCCATCTTTGCGGTCAAACCGAATTTTCCATTCAACTGCTCGAATCGTATACTGAATTATATCCAACCAACAAAAAGGCGCGACTTCTTCTCACAGAACTCATGCCAGGAAGTGAGATGGCTAATATTCAGGAAAACGACCCGGTCTATGTGGGAAAAATTGATGGAGCGATGCAAGCGATTATGGGCGATAGCTCTGAACAAGCAGCATAGGGACAGGCCACTGAGCAATGGATACTGAGCTCAAACGGTTGCCACATAAATGGCAGCTACTATGTGCGACAGCAAAGTTCACGTATGTTGACGGGCAATCCCTGATTTAATTTTATTGAATATGACCCTACACGGGCATGCGTAAGATCAGCCCTGATTTGGGCCTATGCTTGTTCGATCTCTCAGTGCCAAACACGACGTTCAAACAGACGAAAATCGGCACTCGCTATTGCAAACAACAAGGTTGTCTTGTCTTAGCAACGTGAACGCTACAGAGGTTCGCCCTCGGGTCAAGCGGCGAAGCGCACACCTAGCGAATGTGCAAACACTTCTAGACAGTTTACGACCCTATCCTGTTCAGCATCAGTCATCCTGCTAAACAGGGGCAAGCTGATAGTACGCTGATAGTAGTGTTCGGACGCAGGAAAATCACCTTGCCTGAATCCGAGTTGCTGGTAGTAGGGTTGCGTGTGCACAGGTATGTAATGAACGTTCACACCGATATCCTGGCTCTGCATATAATCAAACAAATCTCGACGAACAGAGGCCTGTTGCTCACTTGCAGGTACCAGCACAGGGTACAAGTGCAAGGCCGAGTAGGAATTTGCTGATTGATAGGGCAGCACAAAAGGCAGGTGATCCAGCTTGCTCACATAACGATCAGCCAGCTGATGACGTCGTTCGACAAATTCGTCCAAGCGTTGTAACTGACTAAGTCCTAGCGCTGCATGAATATCAGTCATTCGATAGTTGTAGCCCAGACTTGACTGCTCATAGATCCACGGCTCGTCATCTACCCTGCCACTACCGGGTTCTGGGCGAAATACGCCATGACTACGATGAAGTCGCATTTTTTCCGCTAAGGCCTTGTTGTTGGTCGTTGCCATACCGCCCTCACCCGATGTCACGATCTTCACGGGATGAAAACTGAATACGGTGATATCGCTGTATTGACAGTTGCCCACCGGTTTGTTCTCGTAACGAGCACCCACAGCATGTGAAGCATCTTCAATCAACTTGAAGTTAAAGCGCTCAGCCAGTTGAGCGATTACACGCATATCGCAAGCCTGCCCCGCAAAATGCACAACGATAACCACTGATGGTAAAGCGGTTCCGGTGGTTTTGGCTTGCTCTAACTTACTAGCAAGAGCATCCGGACACATTGTGTAGGTTTTAGGATCAATATCGACAAAGTCCACATCAGCCAGACAATAGCGCGCACAGTTTGCACTGGCAACAAAGGTATTGGGAACGGTCCACACAGTATCACCTTGACCTACACCCAAGGCCATGCAAGCGATGTGCAGTGCAGAGGTAGCGCTGTTAACCGCTATCGCAAAATCAGAACCACAATACTGTGCCAGTGCGTTTTCAAACTGGACAACAACCGGACCTTGAGTAATCAGGTCAGACTCAAGTACTCGACGCACAGCATCAACGTCATCCTGATTGATATCCTGTCGTCCATAAGGGAGTCTACCCGAGTTCATATCAGGCGACCTTTTGAAGTGCTGTTTCGCCACCCATCCAGGCACGCAGATCTTCGGCACTCATCCATTGCCTGTTGCGATCACTGGTGTATTCGAAGCCCTCACGGACCTTGACGCCATCCTTGATACGTAATGGATCATCCCCCCAGTGGTTAATGGCGGGCAAAATCTTATAGTAATCATCGTATTCATAGGTCGTGTAGGAGTCCTCTGAGCTAATCATCTGCTCATGCAGTTTTTCTCCAGGGCGAATTCCGATGTACTCGTGGCGTGCACCTGGTACAACGGCTTCAGCAACGTCTGTAATGGTCATTGACGGTATCTTGCGAACGTATATTTCACCACCTACCATATCGTCAAATGCTTTCCATACAGCCTCAATGCCCTGCTCAAGCGTAATCATGAAGCGAGTCATTCGTTTGTCGGTAATAGGCACAACACCCTTGTCACGTAGTCCACTGAAAAACGGAATAACAGAACCTCGAGAACCCATCACGTTGCCATAGCGCACTACAGAGAAGCAGGTGCTGGTTGCGCCACTGTAGGCATTGCCTGCTACAAACAACTTATCGGAAGCCAGTTTAGTTGCGCCATACAAATTAGAAGGGCTGCTGGCTTTGTCGGTAGACAGTGCCACCACCTTTTTCACGTTCCGATCAATAGCAGCGTCGATTACATTCATTGCGCCATCAATGTTGGTTTTGATACATTCAAACGGGTTGTACTCAGCCGAGGGCACTATTTTCATAGCCGCCGCATGCACCACATAATCCACGCCACTCAAAGCGCGATACAGCCTTTCCTTGTCACGCACGTCACCGATAAAAAACCGAATGCGTGGGTCCTGCCCGAACGTTTTGGCCATCTCCCACTGTTTCATCTCGTCGCGCGAGTACACAATGATTTTTCGTGGTTGATGGCAATCAAGAGCATGTCGGACAAACGCATGGCCGAACGATCCTGTGCCGCCAGTGACCAATATCGTGGAGTCTTTGATGTCTATCATGAAACTGTACTGCCCAGTTGAGAGAGGCTTTGCCACTATATGGCTGCGCCGACGAAATGTTCTGCTGATGGACGCTGCAGATAAAGTGCCGCGCACAGTGCTTTTCATAAATGGAGTAACCACTTGATTGCCTTTCGACAATCGTGCCTATCCCTCTGAGCCGGAACAAATTGCAGCTTGTGGAGGTTACATAGCCTCAAAGGGTGTATCCTCTGGAGCTTGCAAGGTTCTGAAAAGATGAAAAGGGAACAAGGTTCAACACCTTGGCTGCCCCCGCAACTGTAAGTAGTGAATCTGTAACGCGTAACCACTGAGCCTCCAGGACAACACCTTGGCTCGGGAAGGGCGTTTCAGGACAACACGTTCATTCTCGACCGAGAACGTTCAGATTGTCACGCTATAAGCCAGGAGACCTGCCCTGCGAAAAAATCCACAGCTGGACGAGGGGTCTGGAGGTGTGTGTGATGAGCCTGGCGTCGCTCGATTTCCAATACGACGCACACGCCCTCCTGCACCCTAATCGATTCCTCGTCACGCTTAACCTTGAGGTGGCGCGGGGTGCGTTCCTGTTTTAGATTTTCTGCGTCAATGCTCTTCGGTGTATACCGGCACTATAGCCGTGTTCGTTTTTCTCTTTCGGGCGTCTGCAGACATCACCTGCCCCTGCCTATGAGCAATTGGCTGCGTAACCCTGGGCTCGTGTTAGTCGTTGCACCTACTTTAATCTTGTTAGCCACCCAGAGTGTCGCCCAAGACACATCAACTGAAAATTCCAGACCAAGCCAGCCCACCACCACCACGCTGGAGCAACTGCAAATTACTGCTGGTAAGGACGATGAAGGCGTCACACAAACGGGCGACGTGGTCGCCGACGAGCATACCGGTAGTCACACGCGTATCCCCTACTTGCGCCTGGAGCAACCCGGTTCTCAGCTTGGGAACATTCTGAGCAATACCACGGGTGTCCAGCAACGCCAATCTGGTGGCTTTGGTACTTTTTCAAGCATAACCGTAAGAGCATCGTCCGCGGCGCAAACGGCCGTCTATCTCGATGGCATTCTTATCAACAGTGGCGGGGAGCCTGTGGTGGATTTATCCACACTCGAAATCCTCAACCTGTCATCCGTTGATCTGTATCGCGGCAGCACCCCACTGCAATTGGGGCATGCAGGCATAGGCGGTGCGGTTAATCTCAACACCCTCAGAGAAAACACCCGTGACACTAGCAGCACACGGCTAAGGCTGGGTTTGGGAAGCTTTGGCCAGGCTTCCGTGTCGGCCGCACACTTTGGCAGACGCGACAACCTGGACTGGACTGCATCACTGAGCCATCAGCAAAGTGACAATGACTTTCCTTTTCTCAGCGACAACGGCACCAGTCTGAATACCAGCGACGACCGGACGGAAAATAGACGTAATAACGATGTAATACGCTCAGCGTTGCTGCTTAAAGGCGGCTACAAGGCTTCAGAACTGACAAAAACCGATATCCTTTTCCAGGTTACCGAACGCGATCTGGCCGTACCCGACAGAAATAACACGCTCGGCAACAACGCGCGGTTCGACACCACTAGATCACAGCTACAACTGTCCCACACTATTGATGAATGGCGAAACTGGAATACTCGGCACTCACTATATTGGCATCAGACTGACAATCTTTTCGATGACAGGTTTAGCCAGATTGGACTAGGCCGTCAGCTTATTGATTCAGATATTCGCACATTGGGTGCGAAGAGCTACTGGGAGCGATTTATCAGTGCTGGCACTGCCGGATTTTCGCTGGATCTTCGCGATGAAACTATCGATCAACAAGATGTGTTCAACCGCGTTGACGACTTCAAAGCACAGCGACAACGATTCCTTGCCACCGCACACCTGGCCATCCTGGACGATAAAGATCGATGGATGCTAACCCCAGCGGTGCGATGGCAACAGAGTCGCCAAACACGCAGATCAACCTCTCCGGAAGACTCGGCCAACTTACCGACAACTGATGAGAATGACTTTGGTGTACAACTGGGCGCTGCCCTCTACGCTACCGACCAACTGACGGTGACAACAAATGTGGGCAATTATTTTCGTGAACCCTCGTTTGGTGAGCTTTTCGGCTCGGTAGGACTTATCGAAGGCAACTCTGATCTGGTGCCTGAAGAAGGAATCAATACAGATATCGGCCTTCAGTACGCGTTGGAAACTATCAAGCTTGATGCTACTGTTTTTTACAATCAACGAGATGAACTCATCGCGACAACATTCGATGCTCGAGGCATTGGCAGACCACAAAATCTGGGCAAAGCACGAGTGTCAGGTCTGGAATTAGAAGCTGCATGGACACCGTCGGCTGTGTGGCAGTTCAGTGCCAACGCCACTTTCCAGAATCCTCGAAACCTGGGAAGCTTTGGTGCCTTTCGAAACAAAACGCTACCTGGCCAGGCGAAACGCACAGCTTTCGTACGAGTGCAGTATCAACCTTCCAGCATTGCCTATTGGTATGAATGGACTGCCACACGAGACCGGTTCTTCGACAGCGCAAACATTCGACCTGCAGAGAATACCTCACTGCATTCAGTGGGATTCACGTGGCAGCACAAACGTTGGCAACTGAGCGGCAACGTTCAGAATATCGGTGACGATTTCGTTGAAGAATTCAATGGTTTCGCAAAGCCAGGTAGAAGTTTCTTTATCTCTGTAACTCACGAATTCTAATTTCCTTCCAGCAGTTATTCTCTAAAAATAGAACCTATTAAAAATCACTATGAATCATATTAACAATAGACGTGCTTACACCACGCTGGCTTTTGCCAGTACGCTAACCCTGCTTGGTGCGTGTAGCTCAAGCAATGATAATGATGAGGACACTGGTCTGTCGCCCATCGCACAAGCCCCTACTCCAGCCTTTTGCGAAACAGGGATTCCTCCGGACACACAAACACCGGATGCTGCTGCTTCCGGCGATGGTGCTACTAGCTACAGCTACGTATTCACCCGTGGCCCGATGCGTGAGTCTGCACAAATCGAGCGCATCTCACTAACCGACGGTAATGTCGTGGACGGAACGTATCCAGCGACTGATTCAGACCATAGACTGGCAACTGATGGAACAAGCATTTTCCAGATTGGACGCTTCGACATTGATAACCTGACCAAGTTTGACGCTATCGATACCTCGGCGGCGCAATACCAGCTATCACTGCTAACCGATGAACCCAGTACAACCAACCCGCAGTCACTGGTATTCGTTAATAACGATTTTGCTTATCTGACCAGACGTTCCAGCGATTCGTTACTAGTCCTTGATCCGAGCCCAGAACCACTGACCACCGAAGCGCTTATTATGGGTGAGATCAGTCTGGCAGCATACAACCGCCCAGGGGATGAAGGCGCTGTAGATTTTGGTGATATGACAGATGCCATACTGGTTGGCGACAAATTGTTCGTGCTGCTGGAAAACCTTGACGGCTTTGCACCTGTAGAAACCGGCTATTTAGCGGTAATCGATGTTTGTACCAACATGGAAATAGAAACAGGACAAGGTGTGGGCGAACTGCAAGGTATTCAGCTAGACGTCGCCAACCCAGTCTCTCTACATTACAACGAAGCCACAGGCCTTTTATATGTTGCTGGCAGGGGCAATTCTTTCGGCAATGAGGCGGTCACCACGGATGCCTACTCTGGCGGTGTTCAATCGATCGACCCAGACACGTTCGAGACAGCTCTACTGATCGATGATGGCACCGAGGCCGATAACAACGGCTTCTACACTAACCTTGTAGTTATCGACGATACGCTGGGATATGCCATTACGTTTGATGGTTTTGATGAAGACTTTAATCTCATCAGTAATCTGCGATCACTGAACCTTGAGACTGGCGAAGTATCTGAGCCTATCGATGGCACTGCAGGTCAGATTTTGACAACCATAGCCTTGGGCCCTGACAACCACCTGTGGGTAGGTATTCAGGACGACAACCCAGGATTTATCCGAGTTAATCTGGAAGACGGCGTACCCGCGCAAGAGCGTGTAAGGACCACCTTAATACCTGATGACGTTCTGTTTCTTGAAGTTGATAGATAACAGATAAATCAACAATTCGACAGGCACCTAAAGGACTGAACAATGAACGACCGACTCTGCCTTGCTATCCTTTGTGTGTCGGTCGTTTTTCTGGGCCTTGTGAGTTTGTGCCTTGGCGAACAATGGTCATCCTTACATGACACACTGGTGTTACCCTTCGCTGACCCAGAATCAGTATCCGCTGTAATCACCCGAGAGATAAGACTTCCCAGAACCTTGATTGCGATCATCGCCGGGATCTCACTTGGAGTGTCTGGTGCTGCCATGCAAGGATTGCTACAAAACCCACTCGCCAGTCCGGGCCTTGTCGGAAGCGCAAGTGGTGCAGCCTTGGGGGCGGTGACAGCCTTGTATTTTTTTGCAGGCACTTGGCACCCACAATCTGTACCTCTGGCCGGTATGATCGGTGCCTTGATTACCACCAGTCTTGTCTATCTGCTCTCGGGGCGCGACTCCAGCGTCTCCACACTGATTCTGGCAGGCGTTGCCATCAATGCACTAGCGGCCGCCTGTTTATCGCTGCTGCTAAACCTTGCCCCAAGTCCGTTCGCCATACGTGAGCTGGTGCTTTGGACTTTAGGGGATATTGCAGACCGAAGCCTGCAAGATGTCTGGGTGATGCTGCCCTGCACACTGCTGGGCTGGTTGTTACTCACAGGCACTGGACGTTCACTCGATGCCTTGACGCTGGGTGAGCGCACCGCCAGCAGCATGGGCATTAATACACGCAAATTATCGTGGCGGGTTTTCATTGCGGTGTCGTTGTGCGTGGGAGCCGCCGTGGCAACCACCGGCATGATCGGCTTCATCGGCCTGGTAATCCCGCACCTGCTTCGCCCGTTTGCTCAATACCAGCCCTCACGTCTACTACCTCTTGCAGCGTTAGGGGGCGCTGCCATGTTGCTGGCTGCCGACATAGCCGTGCGCCTGGTTTCGCTATACACCGACGTACCCGTGCCGCTCAAGGTAGGCGTACTAACAGCGCTGGTCGGAGCGCCATTCTTTTTGGTGCTGATCCTGAAAAGCCGGCGGGATTACGCTCGATGAAACAATCGACAAAGCATACTTCTCTGAATGTGACACAAACTGATGTTCAGGACATGGCCACAGACACGGTACGAATTCAAGTTCAGGACCTCACCGTAGAACGTGGCGGACGCGCCATTGTTGACAATATTTCCTTCGATCTCATGGCCAACGAGATGTTGGGATTAATTGGCCCCAACGGGGCTGGCAAATCTACGGCCTTGGCATGCATTGCGGGTATCGATAGTCCAACATCCGGTAGCGTAGTCATTGACAAGCGTGACCTTACAAGCTACTCCTCAACTGAGCGGGCTCGATGTATAGCTTGGGTGGAGCAACTGGGCAACGTGCATTGGCCACTGAGTGTTGAACGGCTAATCATGCTGGGTCGAATACCGCACCTGCCCCGCTGGAGCAAAGTGACAGATGCAGATTACGCGGCGGTTGAGAATGCCATCACAGAAGCCGATTGCCAGAGCATACGCTATCGCAAGGTGCCCACCTTATCGGGCGGTGAACGTGCCAGGGTATTACTGGCCCGTGCACTGGCCGCGACACCCTCACTATTATTTGCCGACGAACCTGTATCAGCTCTGGATCTTGGCCATCAATTACAAACCATGCAATTACTTCGAGACTACGCAAGCAATCAGCACGCAGTAGTTGCGGTTATGCATGATTTGTCACTGGCTGTACGTTATTGCCATCGTCTGGCACTGATGCACGAAGGCAGGCTAGTGGCAGTTGGCGAACCGGCCGCAGTACTGACCAACGACAATATTGCCAACGTCTATGGTGTCAGCGTTGTAACCGGTTGCGATAGTGTGCCTTGGGTTATTCCCGAGCATCGAATTAGCACGCCAAAATCTTGAGCCGTTGTCCGTTAGCGCTCAGTCTATCTATATCGGGATAACATAAGAAGCCTGCCAGACATCTGCGTCCATGCCTCTGAGTCACGAGCCATAGCGCACTTGACGGATACGGCACTACATCACATTTTTGTTTCTACTTGCACAAAAAACTGTAAAAGTCGCGACACAAGCCTCAGTGCGCACAACTTTGTGCGGCTCACTCTTTGAGTGCGAGGACTCTGAGCCGTTAACCTTCTGTAGTAACGCCACTCACGCAATGGAACGATAAGAAACCGCACCCACAATGACACACCAAACACAAAGTACAGTTCTGGTTGTGGATGACGAACCCGCGATCACCCAGCTGCTGAGCATCATTCTTCAAGGCGAAAACCGGCGTGTTATAAGCGCGCAAGATGGATTTCAGGCAATAGACATTCTCGCGCATGAGAATATTGATGTCGTTGTAACAGACATCATGATGGATGGAGTATCTGGATTTGAAATTCTGGAGCATATCAAGGAACATGATGACAACATTCAAGTGATCATGATGACGGGGCATGAGAGTAACGAGCTGGTTAAGCGCGCACTCAGAGGCAACGCGTATGACTACCTCAACAAACCACTCACTAACCACGAAGAGATAGTGAGCACTGTTGAGCGCGCCTACAATACCGTCCGCTTGACAAGGGAAAACAGCAAGCTCCTGGAGCGTGTGCAAAAAAGCAACCTCAAACTTAACTCAGCGAATAAAAGACTTCTTCAGCTGAACAAGCAACTGCGTAAGCTTGCAATTACCGATAGCCTCACCCAATTGCACAACCGACGCTACATTGATGACTGGATTCAGAACTACGCCTTCTCGAACACCAGCCTGGAAGCCAGCTACTCAGTGCTGCTTCTTGACATTGATCACTTCAAAAATATTAACGACAGTCTCGGGCACGACAGTGGTGACAAGGTACTGCGGCATCTTGCCAGCGTGCTCAAGAACATAAATCGGGATTCCGATCTTGTGGGTCGCTATGGCGGTGAGGAGTTCATTGTCGTTATGCCAGGTACCGACGAAACTGAAGCACTCACAGCCGCAGAAAAAATACGATCGATGGTCGAAGCCGCCTCGATAAATGTGAGTTCGGGTACTGTACAAATCACAGTAAGCATCGGAGTATCAACCAACCTGACCGGCGTGACTGCATCGATGAAGACAATGTTAACGCCAGCAGAGGCGTTTTTCTCTGGTAGAGCGCTTGTAGCTCAAGCAGACAAGGCGCTTTACGCCGCCAAGGATAGCGGCAGGAATCGCTGCGTCCATCACAATCAGCTATCGGATCTCACAGCACATACCGGGTAATACGTTCTGCCCTCAAAGTAACGGGGAGTGAGAACTGTTCAAGAAGTAAAAAAATCAACCGAGCAGCGCACGCCGCTGGGTATGCTCAAGTCCGGATTGTCGAGTACCAGCCGAACACCATACGTTGCACTCGCTGCATCAGCAACGGCGTCTATACGCCGCACAACAGCCTCAAGTACTCTGCCTTCGAATCCCGGCATGTGCAAAGTTACCCCAGCATAAGAACCTGCTTTAAGGCTGCCTAAATACTCAACAGGCACGATGACCTCCACGTGCAACGGATCCAGCTGCGCCACCTGATACACCGGTTCGCTGTCAACATATTCTCCTGAGGTTTTGTAGCGCTCAGTCACCGATCCACTAATAGGCGTTTTAATTTCTCGTCGCTCAAGCAACGCCCTGGCTCGATCAACTTCAAGCGACGCCAAGCGATTTGACTCTTGTTCCTGCTTGACCTGTAGTTGCGCGATCGTCGCTTCAGTGTTTACCTGATCCATTACCTGTCGCGAAATACTAGAGCTTTTTAACAACTCCGCATTGCGTACCTGAGTACGATCGCCAAAACTGGCTGTTACTTTGCGAAGAGCAATAGCGGTAGAGCTGTTTGCTGACTCTTCAGCAATTGCTAGCGTCACTCTTTCTACATCGCTTTCAAGGCGCGCCATAAGCGTACCAGCGGGAACAAAATCACTACGGTCATAGAAGGTTTCAGCCAGCAATCCAGGCACCGCTGACCCAAGCTCCACAGTGCGGCTTGGTTCGATGACACAGTCCATGTCCGACAGCAAATTAGCGGCTGCGCCGTTCGCCCACGTTAGCCCTGGCAGTAGCACGGCAAGACCTGAGGACACAACAAGTCCTACGATGAGTAATCTTCCAGCACGGTGCTGCGGCTGCTCAACGGTTGAGTCGAGAGTCACCTTACTGATTGATGATACATCCATCATGTCATTTTCCACTGATGTCAGTTGCTAATGGCTTACTGCACCATCACAGCAACAAGCAGGCCAGCGGTTAGCGCATAGTGTTGTATATTCAACAAGGCGGCTATTTTGAGTCCCCACCCTTGATAGCGGGCAGCCAGAACCGTACCAGTCACAAGAAAGTTAACGCATGGAATTCACCGATGAACGATAGTTTCCTGGAAGCTCTACGAAAGATCGTAGGCATAGAGCATGTTCTGGATAGTCACCGAGTCAGTGAACGTGCAACCCATTTCTGGGATGCACGGCCGCTGGTTGCACACGTGCTAGTGCGCCCCGCCAACACGTCAGAAACCGCCGAAGTACTGAAACTGTGCCATGCAAACAATCAGCTTGTGGTGACGCACGGAGGGGTAACCGGGTTAGTCGATGGAAACCTAACCACCGATCAAGATCTTATCCTGAGTCTGGAACGCCAGAAACAGATTGAAACGGTTGATCCTGTTGGCCGAACAATGACTGTGGGGGCCGGTGCTATTTTACAAGATGTACAACAAGCAGCAACAGATATCGGCCTACAACTGGGACTCGACTTGGGAGCGCGTGGATCTTGCACCATCGGCGGTAACGTATCGACCAATGCGGGTGGTCTTTCGGTTTTACGTTATGGCATGGCAAGAGAACAGGTGCTAGGCCTTGAAGCCGTGTTAGCTGATGGCACGATTGTCTCGTCCATGAACAGCATGATGAAAAACAACGCAGGCTACGATCTCAAGCAATTGTTTATTGGCAGCGAAGGCACGCTGGGCATTATAACGCGCGTGGTATTGCGATTGCGTGCTGCAACACCTGTCGTGCAGACAGCGTTAGTGGCATGTCGGCAGTTCGATGATGTTGTTGCAATACTTGGCCATCTGGATAAATCACTCAATGGCACTCTGGATGCCTTTGAAGTTATCTGGCAACCTTTTTACAAACTGAACACAGATCCTACCCGAAGCGACACCGTAAGTGCCCCGCTGTCTCCAGAATATCCTTTGTATGCAATTGTCGAAGCCAAGAGTGCTGCTGACACGCAAAACCAAAGCGATACAACGTTTACCTCAGCCCTGGAGCATCTACTGGAAAAGGATGTAATCGTGGATGCGGTCATTGCACAATCAAAGACTGAGGCTGCCAACATCTGGTACATCCGCGAACACATAGACATTGCACTGGAGCACCATCCGCTGTTTGTGTACGACATCAGTTTGCCGATTGCCAGTATGGAGCAATACGTTAAGCAGCTTCAGCACGATGTGGAACTGTACTGGCACAACTGCAAGCTGTTTGTATACGGACATCTCGCTGATGGCAATCTACATATTATGGTGGCGCCACCTGAACTCACTGAGCACAAAATGAGTGCCGATGCCAACAACACTGACCAGAACACCTCGGAGAGCGTATCGCGACATAAACACTGGCGAGAGCAAAGCAATACTTATGTCTATTCACCACTGCAAGCACTGGGTGGATCAGTATCAGCAGAACACGGTATCGGGCTTCAAAAGAAACAGTACCTTGCCCTGTCACGCAGTCCTGTGGAAATCAACCTGATGAGAACGCTGAAACAGACACTTGATCCGAAAAACCTTCTGAATAGAGGGAAAATCATCGACATCAATCCACCGTCCAGCTCTAACTAACAAGGGCACGCATAGCCGCATGTTTCAGATCGGCACACTGGTCATGCCATTATTCGGGCTGATATTGCTTGGATATCTGGCGGGTCGCTTAAAAGGGATTCCGGTAGAGGGTCTGGCATGGATGAATTTTTTCATTGTCTACATAGCACTGCCCGCGCTATTTTTTAACCTGTTAGCGCAGACACCCGTCAGCGAATTTGCCAACGGCACGTTTCTGCTCACCACGACCCTAGGCACGTTCATCGTTTTCGTATTGACGTTTCTCATTGCAAAAGTGCTTGGACGAGCCAATACCCGCGAGTCCACCATTCAGGGCTTTGCCGGTGCCTATGGCAATATTGGCTACATGGGCCCACCTCTGGCCATTGCCGCTTTCGGTCCACAAGCAGGTGTCCCGGTAGCATTGGTTTTCTGCATGGACAATGCCATGCACTTCACGCTGGCTCCATCGCTGATGGCGATGGGCAGCCGACGCAAAAGAAGCTTGTTGAAGTTAATCCGCGGCATCGGTGTAAAGATTTTTACACACCCTTTTATTTTGGCGACCATCGCCGGTATCTTTGCAGCGTTTTTCGAATTTGTGCCGCCTGCGCCAGCAAGCAGCCTGCTTTCAACACTATCCAATGCTGCAGCACCCTGCGCGTTGTTTGTCATGGGCGTCACCGCAGCTCTCAGACCTCTGCAACGCATCCCTCTGGAGTTAGGGTATCTGGTGCCCATCAAGCTAATCGCTCATCCTGCCCTGATGTATTTCCTACTGAGTCAAATCCCGGATCTTGATCCTGTATGGCTACACTCAGCAGTGCTGCTGGCAGCGCTACCCAGTGCCACCAATGTATTTGTTATAGCTCAGCAATACGGCATCTGGGAAGAGCGTGCCTCCAGTGCGGTTGTTGTGTCCACGTGTCTGTCCATAATCAGCGTTACTACGTACCTGTATCTGTCTTCTACAGGTTATCTATAACAACAGGCATGCTGACATGACACAAATCACCGATATTGCGAGTGCGGCCAATACCCCGCAAGCACTCAAACGCAAACGCGTGAAAGCGGCGTTGGCCAACCTGTTCATCGGGGATTCGCTTTCCATGCCAGTTCACTGGTTCTACAATCCCGGTGACATTCTCAGAGCATTTGGAAAATGGGGTATCACAGGTCTTGAGGCAGCACCCGAAAAGCATCCCAGTTCTATCATGTCATTGCACTCAACGACAGGTGGCGGGCGTTCACGTGTTCAAGCACAAGGTGGCCAGGAAATCGTCGGTGACGTTATCCTTAAAGGTCGCCAACAATTCTGGGGGCGACCCAACGGGCATTATCACCATGGAATGCAAGCCGGTGACAATACGCTGAATGCGTGGTGGGCACGGCTACTGGTCAATCACCTGCTAAGCCATCCTCAGTACCAAACTGACCAGTGGATTGATGCCTACATCAGCTTCATGACTGCCGACCCGCCTGCCCATCCAGATACCTACGCCGAAAGTTGTCATCGTGGGTTTTTCGCAAACCTTGCTACCGGCAAAGCGCCGCTGCAATGTGGCGCAGTTACTCACGATACGCCGTCAATGGGTGCTTTGGTAACCGTCGCACCGCTGGCACTGGCGCTCCTGGGCCGTGGTGATTCTCTACATGACACGTGCGAGACGTGTCGTGAGCATGTCTGGCTGACCCATCCTGACAAGAAATTGCTGGAAGTTGTGGACGCTTATGTCACGCTTATCGACACGCTTTTAAATCGCGAAGAAAACGAAGCTGCGGATACCGCTTTTATCGAAGCCGCCTCTGTCATTAGTGGTACACGATTGGACAAACTGTTAGCTGCTGACAAGCCTGACAACTATGTTGTCGGCAGGACGTACTCGTTAGCTTGCTACATTACCGACTCATGGCCCAGCGTCTGTTATCTGGCAGCAAAATATTCAGCAGATGATAAACGTGCAATGTTAACCAATACCAATCTGGGAGGAGAAAACGCGCATCGCGGATCGGTGCTAGGTACTCTGGTGGGACTGGCAAGCGGCGCTTACTCAGCTGATTGGTATGAGGGTTTACGTATTCACGACGAACTCAATAATGAGTTGGAACGTTATCTGGACATGTTCTACCCTGATTAACTCAGGATTTGCGACCGAGCGTTTTCAATGGCCTGCCCAGTAGAAGCAGATTTTGAAAACGCTATTTTCGCACCATTGGGCGGGCCGGGCCAGCCCGGATTATCCATGAATACACCAAATACTTCCGCGCCCCCTTTTCCTGTAGCGAATCCTACTCAGGCTGGGCGCCCCCGTCGGAAATACAGTCTGTATTCCGCTCCTTGCCTGGGCGGCCCCCATA
>JALZVU010000210.1 GCA_023301795.1 Granulosicoccus sp. | reverse complement strand
TGCCAATGTTCGCATCACGTTATCGTAAAAATCGCGGTTCTCAAACTGTTGCGGGGAGACGTTTACAGAGATCGTCGGTAAGCGCTCGCCTGCCGGTGCCTGCCAGGTGGCTGCAAAGCGACAGGCACGATCGATAACAAATGCACCGATGCCGTCCATGAGTTTGAGTTTTTCAGCCACAGGAATAAAGTCTGCGGGTGATATTTCGCCACGCTCAGGATGGTTCCAGCGCAGGAGTGCCTCGTAGCCGATGATGCGTTCTGTTGGCGTATCAATCTGCGGTTGGTACATGAGATAGAACTCTTCTTCGCGCAACGCTCGGTGCAGATCCTGCTCCATTTCGCGCTGCACGCCGGCGTCTTTATCGTGCTCTGGCTCAAAGCTGATGGCGCACCCTTTGCCCGATTCTTTTGCAGCGTAAAGCGCAAGATCTGCCATGCGCAACAATTCTTCTGGTTGTTCATGATCTTGTGGGAATCGGGCCAGACCTACGCTACTGCCGATATTCACCTCCACGTCTTGCAGATCGTATATCTCACTAATCTGCTCGATGAGTCGGGTGGTCACAGACTCGCTCATGGCTGTTGCGCTGAGTGATTCTATGTCGGCAAAGACAATAACAAACTCGTCACCACCGGTTCGATACACGCGATCTACGGGTCGCAAAAACCGGTTGGCGCGCGTAGCAACCTGTATCAGCAGTTCGTCGCCAACGCTATGGCCATAGGCATCATTAACGGCCTTGAAACCGTCCAGATCCATACCCGCCACTATGACAGAACGGTTCAAAGCCTGGGCTGCGCTAATGGCTCGTGGAAGATCATGTGAGAGGGCGCGGCGATTGGGTAGTCCAGTAAGCTCATCGTGCATGGCCAGATAATGCGCCTTGTCTTCTGCCGCTTTTCGCAGTGATATATCGCTCAGCGTGCCACGAAATCCGGATGGGCAATTGTGTTCGTTAACCCAGGGAACAGCGCGAATTTCCATGTAGGTAGGCGTGGTGTCGCCATCATTCAATTCCAGCATCGCCTCCATGGCAGGTGTACGTTCAAAGCGTGCAATGTGGGACTTGAACTGTTCAAGTTCGATCGCTGTGAAGCTCAGAATATCGAGTAAATTTCTGCCTATGAGTTGATCAAGATTAACGAGTGTGGCGCCAGATGTTGAACTGGAGTGAATGAAGGTGACATTGAGCTCACTATCTGCCTCCCAAAGCCAGTCAGATGCCGTCTCTGCAAATTGCTGAAAACGTTTTTGTGCCTCGAGAATTTGCTCACTAGCCGATTCATAACGACCAATGACTTTGTTGAGTGTGGAGGCTATTTCAGAATGCTCGTCATCGGTGTTGGCGCTCATCGCGCTGGCAAACGTTTTGTTGTCTGTCAGTTTGTCATCAAGTGCACTTTTCAGTCGAGTCAGGCCGATCGATTCTCCGTGTTCCGTGTAGTTGAGTCCTAGCCGTTCCGCTTCGCTCGATACGCGCATTTCCATAAAACGCCGCAAAACTACGAGCGTCAGCCACGTAATCAGTACTGTAAAAATACCTACGATCAATGCCCCTGCGCTTTGTATACCGAGTTGTGCGAGCCGAGACTGCGACACCATTTCATGGACTGGCATCACGAAGGCAACGCTTAGCGTTCCGAACACGCCTGCAAACCCGTGGGTGGCTACTACATCCAGCGGATCATCCAGTTTGAAGCGGTGGAGCAACAGATGTGAGCCGTAGGTTGCCACAACCCCGCCAGCAGCACCGATCAACACGGCATCGTACATTCCCATGTAGATGACACCTGCAGTGCAAGCGACCAGGCCGCCCAGTAAGCCACTGGTGACCCGCGTTGGATTAAAGATCCCTTTGTCGATGATGACGCCAACCACCATGCCAGCGCAGCCGCCAAACACTGCAGCGCTCAGGGTATTGAACAGCACAGGCGTGAGTCGCGGATCACTCAGTGAGAGCGAGCCACCATTAAAGCCTAACCAACCGACGATGAGAACGAATACACCGAATAGGGCAATAACGGCGTTGTGTGCCGGCATGACCTGCGGTTGACCATTGTCATCAAACCGACCTACACGTGGCCCTACCATTATGATGGCCACCAGGCCAACCCAAGCGCCAACGCTGTGCACAACCGTTGATCCTGCAAAGTCAATGAAGCCGACATCCGCCAGCCAAGCGTTGACGTCAGGGTTATACATATCACCCCATACCATCCGGCCTACAAGGGGATAGATAAGGCCTGCAACGATGGCTGTGAGGACAAGATAGGCGCGAAAGGAGAAGCGTTCTGCCACAGCGCCCGACAAAATGGTGGCTGCGGTGCTGCAAAAAGCCGCCTGATAGATGAAATGCAGTGGTGAGATGGGACTAACGGTTTCGGATGAAACGGCACCATCCACTACGGCGTCGATAGAGACACCAAACATCAGTAAACTGCCAAGGAGGAAAAATACCGCCCAGACCACGAGTAGGTCGGTAACATTTTTCTGGGCAACATTGATGGAGTTCTTCGAACGTACGCGTCCGCCCTCCAACATCAAGAATCCGGCTTGCATGGAAAGCACCAAAATGGCAGCCAATATCAGCCATAACGTATCAACTTCGGTGCTCATTACCAGTTCGTCTCCGTGATTACACAGAGTATCGGCTTAGTGAAATCAAACTGTAAATGGGTGACACGTACGCGTGCCGACCGGTACGTTATTTCGGTTGGATTGCCGGCGGTTTGAGCATCAGAACAACGAACGCACCGACGTCTGTTTGTACAAGCGCATTGCCTCCACCGAGTTGCTTGTTTTAGTCCTCTCGCCCCAATGCGATGACGCCTGGAGTGGACGCATCCAGACCCAATGGATCCAGGTAGTTTGTCTCTGGGCCCGAGCTGTGCGGTACGCTAGCAGCGTCACCTATGCGTTTCTCCCACACCAGTTCGATGGTCACGCTTGAGATGCCGAATTCAACAGCCAGCTCGCGTCTGATTTTTTCTTTTAAAAGCGTTGAATTATCAAGTAGAAAATGCTCAAGACTGACATGCACACCCAGTTCATGCTCGATTTCGTTTAACCGACGAAAATAGATTTTTCCAACATCCAGAACGCCTGGTAGATTGAGTAAGAACACTTTGACATCCTCCATGGCAATGCCTCTCGGGGCGTAGTCGATGTTCTTTCGTGCTACCCGTAGCAAGTTGCCGGCAGATGTGTAAATCACGTAGGACAAAACGCTGAGTCCTGCCAACATGTCCACCAGTTCTTGCAGTAGTTGATGTTCAATGTGGGCGATGATAATGACCAGAAAAGCGACCACTATTCTGACAACACGAGCCTTAGTCGGTTTTTTAAAGGGTGCGTTTTTTGACGTTAACGTGACGAGCAAATAAATCGATAGCTCACAGGCAATGTAGATCAAGCCTAGAATTGTGGTCTTGCTTGCGTAGTTGAGAGGCAAAAACGTAATCTTCTGCAAAGAAAGTAAGAGAAGGCCGGAGGAGACTCCAATCATCAGAGCACAGCTGATGAGTTCTACAACTTCTTTTTCACGAAAACTGCAAAATCCGTTTGAGTAGAACGTGGGAACGGGGGTGTTGTGTGAGGGTGCTAGATTGCGTAGCGAGGAAAGCACCAGCGAGGGCAGGCAATGCGACAGAACCAGAATGCCTAAGGCTATGAGTGTCTGGCTGTTCACGGCGAGTCCGAAGATCACCAGAAACGCAAACAGAGCCAGCTCCGCCAGATACCGTTGATAGTTTGTCGTGTAGAACATGATGCGTGGTCTCCATTGGCCAATAGGCACTTGCGCAATAGCTGGATCTTTCGACCACCGGTGCGGCCGCCGTGCTCTGCTCACTACTAGCCTGCCCATAATAGCTGATGTACGGTTGAAATTCGCCTGCGTAAATTGTGAGTATGAAACCTCAAGGGTGCAATTTTTTACCCATTCGTCGTGGTGAAGATAAAGGCGCTCAAACGCTGTTGTTTCAGGCTCTGGGGCCTGCGTAGCTCAGCTTAGTTGGCGCTAGCAGAGGCTAAATCAGCTGCTGAGCTCGACGTGTTGAGTAACATTAGCGTTAGGTCACATTATTTTGCGTTGAGTAAATTTAACGATAATTTCTGAGTCACCGCCCATAGTGCTCAAGACACCTGCTACGATCCGCCAAAGTGCCATGCGTAGCCGTTGTCTGCGCCTTCTACGGGAGTTGTTATGAACAACCACGCTGCTAGTATGACCCAACCTTTGTCGCCAGGCCGCATAGCGGTACGGGCCCATTACGCAACCTCAGAAGCCACGATTGTGCGTGAGCTGTTGGCTCAGATAAAGCTCACTGAAACCCAGCGTCAGGGCATAGCCTGCGTGGGTGCTGACATAGTGGACCGTGTTCGACGCGAGACATCGCCCTCTATGATGGAGAGTTTTCTGGCTGAGTACGGGCTGTCCACCTCCGAAGGCGTAGGGTTAATGTGCCTGGCAGAGGCGCTGTTAAGGGTGCCAGATGCAGAGACAATAGATGAGCTAATTCACGATAAAATTGAGCCATCCGATTGGGGCTCTCATCTGGGTCATTCTTCGTCACCTCTTATCAACGCGTCCACCTGGGCGTTGATGTTGACCGGCAAAGTGCTAGATGATGACGAAACCCGTCCGGTAGCCTCACTTCGAGGACTGGTCCGTCGTCTGGGAGAGCCTGTGGTGCGTACCGCCGTTGCGCAATCCATGAAGCTGCTGGGAAAGCAGTTTGTGCTTGGTCAGACCATAGAAGAGGGTATGAAGCACGCCCGTGAGCTTGAGACCAAAGAGTACACCTTCTCCTACGACATGCTGGGCGAGGCTGCGCGTACTGATGACGATGCGGTTCGCTATCACGCAGCTTATGACAAAGCGATTACGGCCATTGCCAAACAGGCCAAAGGCGATGTGCGTTCCAGTCCCGGTATCTCAGTCAAACTCTCCGCGCTGCATCCGCGCTATGAATACACGCACAAAGAGGATGTCATGGAGACTCTGGTGCCCCGTGCGTTGGCGCTGGCCCGCCAGGCTGCCGCGGCCAATATTGGCTTTAACATCGACGCAGAAGAGCAGGATCGTCTTGATCTTTCACTCGATGTCATCGAGGCCATCTTATCCGATTCAGAGCTGGCGGGATGGGAGGGCTTGGGCGTTGTCGTACAGGCGTATGGGAAGCGCGCGATACCGGTCATCGATACGCTTTATGAGCTAGCAACAAGTCTTGATCGCAAAATCATGATTCGGTTGGTAAAAGGTGCTTACTGGGACACTGAAGTGAAACTTGCACAGGAGCTGGGCGTAAATGCCTTTCCTGTGTTCACCCGAAAAATCAACACCGACGTCAGCTATATGGCCTGTGCGCAGCATCTGATGGAGCGTCGTGATCGCATCTATCCGCAGTTTGCCACTCACAATGCTCACACATGTGCGGCCGTGTTGGCACTGGCAGGCAATGATAAGGATGGTTTTGAGTTTCAGCGTCTGCATGGCATGGGTGAGTCCTTGCACGGAATCGTTAAAAATACGCATGGAACACGTTGTCGCGTGTATGCGCCAGTGGGTGCTCATCGTGATTTACTGGCCTACCTCGTCAGGCGTCTGCTGGAGAACGGTGCCAACAGCTCGTTCGTCAATCAGGTGGTTGATGAGACCATCCCGTCAGCGGACATCACCCGCGACCCTGTGGATGAGGTGTTGGCGTTGGGTGAGGACATTGGCAATCCGGATATTCGCCTACCTGGAGAGTTGTTTGGCCCTCACAGGGACAATTCCAAAGGTTACCGTATCAACGAACCTGCCTCGATTACACCCCTGCTTGAAGGACGCGAACAATGGGCTGATGCGTCGTGGGTAGCACAGCCCATGATTGCAGGGCAGACAGAGCCGCAAGGCGTGCCGCGCGATGTTGTGTCGCCTGCCGATCCTGATCGGGTCGTGGGTAAGGTATATGAGTGCACCCCAGAGGAGGTGGCTATCGCGCTGGATGCTGCTGAAGCGGGATTTGCGTCATGGTCTGCTATACCGGTTTCTCAGCGCGCTGCAGTGCTCCGCAAAACCGCGGATTTGTACGAGGAGAATATTAGCGAGCTCACCGCTATCACCACACGTGAGGCCGGCAAGATGATTTTAGACGGTATCGCAGAGGTGCGCGAAGCCGTGGATTTTCTGCGCTATTACGCCAATGAAGCTGAGCGGCTTGATGAGGAAGAGCCGGGTGGTGCGCTGGGTACTTTTGTGTGTATAAGTCCGTGGAATTTTCCACTAGCGATTTTCAGTGGGCAAGTGGCAGCAGCCCTTGCTGCGGGTAATGCGGTGCTGGCCAAACCTGCCGAGCAGACAGCCATGATTGCGTGTCGTGCGGTAGAGCTTATGCGTGAAGCGGGACTGCCGGAAGATGCCTTGCAATTGCTTCCGGGAGATGGCCCGACGGTTGGTGGCCCACTAACGGCCGATCCTCGCATTGCCGGTGTGTGCTTCACAGGTTCCACCGAGGTGGCGCAGATCATTCACAAGACGCTAGCGGACAACGCAGGCCCCGATGCGGTACTGATTGCCGAGACCGGTGGGCTCAATGCCATGATCGTAGACAGCACGGCACTACCCGAGCAAGCTGTGCGGGACATACTCATGTCTTCTTTCCAGTCTGCCGGGCAGCGTTGTTCTGCGCTGCGCCTGCTGTACGTTCAGGAGGAGGCTCGCGATCGATTGCTTGATATGTTGTTTGGCGCTATGGAGGCCTTGAGCATCGGAGATCCGTGGCATCCTGCCACCGATGTATCGCCGGTGATTGATCAAGAGGCGCGTGATGATATTGCAGCTTATATCGATCAACACGCCAAGGCTGGCACCTTGCTTAAACAGCTGACTGTGCCCAGCGTAGGCATGTACGTTACGCCGGCTGCTGTAAAAGTCGAGGGAATTGGTGATATGGAGCGTGAGATTTTTGGTCCTGTGCTGCATGTTGCTACGTTCAAGGCGAAAGACATCGATAAGGTTGTGGACGACATTAATGCGCGTGGCTATGGCCTGACGTTTGGATTGCACACGCGTATTGACGATCGCGTGCAGCAAATCGTCGAGCGGCTGGAGGTGGGCAATGCGTACGTCAATCGAAACCAGATTGGTGCGATTGTGGGCTCCCAACCTTTTGGTGGAGAGGGCTTGTCGGGCACCGGGCCCAAGGCAGGTGGCCCGCAGTACTTAACACGTTTTCGCAGTACGGGAAAACCGGGCACTGCGGCCGCGCCTGAGGGTGACGTTACGGACGTCGCTGCTTTACAGCAGGCAATTCATTCAATGGATGCTCGCCATTGGGCGGCCCGTCCTGATCGTGTAGCGGTATTGCGCAAGTGTTTGCAGAGTGTGGCAACCGGTGTGATCAAGAAAGCGCTGTCGGCCACGGCTGCGTTTGACATGACACCGATGTCCTTACCGGGGCCGACCGGTGAAAGCAATCGTTTAAGCATGCACCCCAAAGGGACAGTCTTGTGTTTAGGGCCAACGGGTGAGCTGGCGGTGGCGCAAGCAGCTCAGGCTTTAGGAGCAGGTTGTTCTGTCGTGATTGTTGCACCTGGGGTCAAAGCACTTGCAAAGCCGATGCTTGAAGCCGGGCTTCCGCTGGTGGCGATAGAGGGTGTTATCGAGGCGAATATGTTGACATCTGTTGACAATATCGCTTGCGTGGCTGCTGCAGGCGTAGCAGATTGGACGACAGGTTTGCGTCGGGCTCTTGCCAGACGCGATGGGCCCATCGTGCCACTCGAAACGCAGGCTATTTCACCTGCGCGTTATGTGATTGAAAGGCACTTGTGCATCGATACCACCGCTGCTGGCGGGAATGCCAGTTTGCTGGCGTCTACCGAGTAGGTGCTGTGTTTACCCTGCTGGCATCGATAGTTGTCAGTAGGGTGTGTGCCTTGCTTGTATTAAAAATCTCTCAAGCGTTGGTGTTTTGTGGCAGTGCAGCTTTAATCACATCAGCAACAAGCTCGGCTGTGGTTGGCGCTAATGTCCATCCCAAATGACCGTGCCCAGTATTGTAGAATACCCCCTTGTGTTTTCCAGCGCCTACTCGCGGCAACATATCCGGCATCATCGGGCGTAGTCCTGCCCAAGCCACCACGTGCTCAGTGTCGATACCAGGGAAAAATGTTCGGCACCATGAAACCAGTGGATCTATACGATCA
>JALZVU010000209.1 GCA_023301795.1 Granulosicoccus sp. | reverse complement strand
ATCGGCAACAACAGACTCCTCGGTGTAAACAAAGTAGTTGTCGGCATCCAGGTTCTCTGATTGTTGACCACTTGCGCTGGCATCCCGTCCCGGACTCAACACCACAAAGGCAATCTGGTCAGAGCGAATCGAGCGTCCCGCACAATCAGCTCCTCTGACGTTGTTGCAAAGCACTATGTCTGCCGACAAGCCGCCTACCCCCACAGCCCCTGCTTCGCCTTGTGTCGTCCAATCGGGCTGCCCGGAGTTTCCCAAGGTGTCGTGATCTTGAAGACTGACGGCGAACCGGTACTCGCTCCCCCAAGGGTCGAGCAATGCACCCTGCTCATTTGTTGCGCCATCCAGCCGCAGCGAGTGCGCTGGAACAAAACCATTCGCATCGTTGCACAAGGCCGCGCGCCCACCAGAACTGCTAGAGGCAGCAGAGAACGAATAAGCTGTATCAGTCGCGTTTTGGGGCAAAGGACAAGGCAGGGCACCATACGCCACGATATGCGCAAAAACAGCCTCACGCACAACCTCCAGCTGATGCGTGGTCTGCGAACGCTTACGGTGCTCTTGTAGCGAGGCTAAGGGTCCAAGTGCAGATTTAGTTAAAATGCCGATGATAAGCAAGACAATCGCCATCTCCACCAGCGTAAAGCCATTGCTTGAGTGCGAACTTACTGTCACGGTACTGCAACCCATTGGAGGCTGACACTACTGGCACCTTGTGAGATCGCAACACGCGATGCAGACGGGTAGACAAGCCGACACCCCACACCTTGTGTATCCTCTTGAGCACAAGCTTCTTGCGATCCAATTGCTATAGATAAATACCACTGGTTGCGCACGAACCAATGACGCAAAGCTGGCACACCCTCTATAACGTTGTCTTCTAATCGATTAACAATACACTCATCATTCTCACTAGCAGCTTCAGTCTCACGTTCACCGCCAACAACAGGCTCATCCAAAACCTGTAACCACATTCTATCCTGATGACATTGCGCATCAACTGCGTTCTGCCCAGACACAGGGTCGGGCTGAGGAACGAAGCGGTTTGATCTTTGAATTACCCATGCTGCAACCGCTGCCACGGTTGGATTTATCAATGCACCAGACGTAATAGGTACTTTCAACGTCAGGCCACGACTATCTTCTGAGGGTAAAAACACAGAAGCTATTTCTGAATTGATGGACGACTGCAGGGTCGAAAGATTCACTACCCGGTTTATCGGATTGTTGATCATCTGCCCATTCACTTCATAGCGTAACTTCTGTTCAGACTGCGCATGAAACAGATATCGGTGGCCGGGCAATACCGTATGTCGAGGCAAGTTGCCCTTGCTGAAATGGGCTGCCACACAAGGCGGATTAGGCCCATCGCGACGTTGATCCAATCCAGACGCTGCTGTTGCTATGTTCTGGGTGAACCCATCCGTATCTGGACAAGGAAAATGTCCAGGCCCTGCACCCGCAGGCCCATATAGATAGTGGTACACCGTTGCGTAACTGATCAACGACTGCCGTGCGTTAATCAGAGCTGCCTGGTGTTGACTGGCAGCGTTTTCCAAAAGCAGGCTTGATGTGTTTCCACCCACAGCAATGCTGGATAAACCTGCCCCTGCACCAAGAAGCAACACAAATACTGCTACCAGCACATATCCACGTTCCCGGCACGCTCTCACAGTGCCTCTCCGGGACGCAACACACCAAGTTTACGCATCCCATTGGTGACTTGTAAACGCACACCGTCCTCAAGTAGTTTGAACTCAATATCAACTGCATCAACTCCATGACACTGAATTTCTAACGCTGTTTGAAAAACACCCTGTGTTGTTCGACCAACCCTCTGACAAGGTGTGCCGTTAACAATAAGGTAGAGTGCACTACCGCTGAGTATGCGGGCCTGGTACCGAATCTTGATTGCATCCACAGCTAATGTCTTCGGTTTTGATTGTCGTACATCGTTGGTTTTACTTACGCCAAGTTCACTACCAGTGACAACCCCATTGTCTGCCGAAATAGTGGAACTAGCAGAACCGTGTGAGGTATTTTTTGCAGCACGCTCAGCAGCAGAAAAGAATAAGCGCTTTCCATCTAATTCGCTTTGTGGGGGTGAATACAATTCCGCCTTTGTAAGGTCTGAGGAAACGTCGAGCTCATCTGCGGATAACGCATTTTGCACCGCCATTACCATAAAGGACACCATGGCTAATGCACATCGAAAAGCAATACCCTTAAAATTGATACATCGATATCGTGACATGGCAATGCACAACGCGCGAGCCAATGCCACATCAGACCCTAAATAAAACGACTCACGGCTGATCATGACAAACCAGCCTCCCAGAAATAAATATCCACAACGCACTGTGTCGCCAACTGCTGAGAGGGTAGACGTTGAATACTACAGGCACGTACATCGACAGGCCATCCATCCGTACTAGCACTCAGCCGTCTCAGTAAAGCAAGGAGTTCTGGCGCATGGGCAACATTAGCTTGAACATCAAGACGGAGAATCAGGATCTCAATATCTGAGCTAACAGAAACATCAGACAATTCACTCACCGTAAAACCTTGTCCCAGTAACGATTGCTCATAGGCGACAATAACGCCTTCGTCTGCTGTCTCATCAGATAAATACTGTGCAAGACGCACCTGGAGATGTGTCACATCCTCACCCAGAACCTGCATTAAAGGATGAGTCTGACCTTTACCCAGCGTATGCACGTGTTGCTCAACAACTTGCTGATCGATACGCAGTTGACGCAAATGTGATGTAGCCTTTATCTCATCTTCTGCAACCGTCATTCGATTGAACCACACAACGCACAACACGCTGACTGACACCACGATAATTACAATTGACCGGAGCATCAGGCACCACCAAATTTCATAGTCAGACGATACTGATCTGCAAGTTCACTATCAGTAGAACTTGAAAGCGCAAGATCTACCGGCGACTCAACGATAACGATGTCCAATGTGCCATCCAGTTTATTAAGTTCATCCAACAACTGATCCAGCTCACGCTTTCGTAAGCTTAGCGTATCACCTGCCACGCTCCCTGACATATCCACTTGCACTGTCCAGACTCCGACTATTGATTCGACTGACCCAAGAGATGGAACAGCGGCAAGAGCATGGGTAAATGACTCGTAGTTTTCGTCCGCTTCTACCACGGCCCAGGCAAGCCGATCGATTGAAACACTCGGCAAGGTACTGACAACCTTTGCCACGCCTGACAAAATTCTCTCCGGGCTGGCGGTGGAGCTCTGTGATAACAGATCAGCAACGACAAGCGACTCAGCCGCAAGTCTGGGTTGAGCATGAAAAGCCGAGGCGCTGGTGTAGGCGTCAACAACCGCTTTTTCAACACCTGCATAAAGCTGCTCGTGTTGATTCATGCGCCGTGCACTTGCAATACCATTGGCAAACGCAGCACCGGCTCCTATGGTTGCCATTGTGGCCATCAGTACCGATAGCCGAAACATCAGCCGAAGTTGACCACAGGCTTTTTCGTACTCCAAAGACGGTAGCAACGCAGACAGTTGCTGCACCCCTGAACGCGACAACAACCATCGGGGTTGTCGTTTGAACACTATCGTAGAAGAGCCGACAACGGACAATATTCGCGTTGTGATAGTCCTAGGATCTTCACCAGCGAGCCTCCGAGTTTTTGTATTTTCACTTTTGGCAGTGCTAGTGCTAGCAGGCTCCTCACCATCATCTAGCCTCGTCAAGCAATCTTCCACACCCACGATCGATTCGCTATACGCGATATCGTGACCTAAGAACAGTCTCAATAAAACACAGACATCAGCAGGGCCTGAAATTCCATCCCGCGATTGCTCACCGTTGCACGATGTGACATTCAAACTTACATTAGACACAGACTCGGCATCTATGGGATCTATCTCGAGAAAATTAGACACTACGCGAACATCACCGTCATCACATTGAGGGATAACCGAGCGTAAGTGGCTAATACTCTGTGCCACTGCAATCTCGGATTTGGCGCCTGCGCCAAAATCATCAGAGCTCTGCGCATCATTCATTGGCACTGTGCGCAAAAAGAGAATGCATCCGCGATCCACCAGTAGATGACGCTGATAGTCTGCCACTGGCATGACCAATAGCGTCGGCTCCTCAAACACATCACGCGACCAGCGAGCAACCAATTCGCTGGCCGTGGCCACTTGAACAAACCTGACATTCCATGCTTGAACAGCTAGCAACCATTCCGACCACTGTTGGCTAATATCCAGATGCATGAGCGCGGCTACCTGATCAGCATATCCATCAGGCAAGGCATACGATTGTGCTTTTGGAAAATCTGCCCGCAAGCGAGCAACGGTTCTCATCTGCCTATACCGGTTAACTACAGCACTAGCGCTCTGCTCAACGCCCACTCTGTCCACCTCATCCATCGTGGTATCCAGAATAAGCTGAACGGCTAAAGGCTCATCGTCTATGGGGGTCTTAACCCAAGGGCATTCCAGCACCGGCTGGGCTCGATATTCCACAATCGGTTCGCAGTAATAATCAACAATGCGCGGCCCAGAAAGCTTGTACCAATGAGCTTGATCAGATTGCAGCACTAGAATCACTTGTACATCACTGCCAGATCTCTTTTTCGATAACCCGATCATGCCACACCCACTACAGCTTCGACGGCCACGTTGTAAACAGGCCCCAGCACAGAGATAACAATCCACAGCAAGACAGAGCCAACCATTAACAACAAAGCAGGGCCGATAAGCTGCTCCATACGCTTGATAGAAGACTCTGCAGTAGCACTCTGCTGCTCACTAAATTGCGTGAGCACGTCAGCGAGTTGTCCAGAGTGCTCGCCGATCGCAACCAATCGGACAAGTAGTGAAGGCATTACATTCGTGGAGCGCATGGAGTCAGCAAGCGACAGCCCACTCACCATTGAATGTCGTGCTTTGGACAATGCTACACGTAAGTGCAGATTAGCTACCGTCGCCTCTGCAAGCTTCAGGGAGGTCTCTAAGGGAACTGCACTGCTATACAGCTGCGCACAGCAACGAGCATATCGGCTCAATGACAAATCACTTATCACTTTGCCGATAACAGGCATTTTCACCAGACCAGCATCTATCCAATAGCGAACTTGTTGATTGAAGCGGGCAAATAGAAACAGTATGGCGACCATTCCTGCAACTGCAGTCACCGCTGCAATGTAGTGTTGGGCGACCCAGTCAGACACAGCCAGCAATACCAGCGTATGCCACTGCAACTCACCGCCCGCTGACACCAGAAAACCCTCTATGGCAGGCACGACAGAAACAAGCAGAAACCCAACAACACCCACCAGTACGCACAACGAAAACAATGGGTAGATCAATAGCGTTACAAGACGCTGACCCAGGTTGTGTTGCCATCGGTAGAACTCATGAACGGCATTACAGGCATTTGCCAAATCACCACTGTTTTCACCGGCGGCAATTAGTGCAAGTGCAGTTTTCTCTGTACTGAAGCCTGTCAGTGACAATGACTGCGACAGACTTTCCCCAGACCTGACCAGCAGACCGACCTGTGCCCACATTTTGCGCGACACACGTGATTCATCAGAATCCCGGATATCATCGAGGGCATCACTTAGAGACACGCCAGCAATAAGCAAACGCGATAATTGTAAAAAAGCGACGCTCTTGACATCGGCGGTAAGTTGATGGCGTTGTACGCTTATCGATCGTGGCTGTACTTGAATCATATTCTTCACTTCCTTGTGAAATCTATCCTTTGATTAATGGTATTCGTAGTGGCTCATACTATTCGTGAAGCATGTACACCTTTCACTAAAAACCAAGTGTTTGCATAAAATGTAGGCTTCATGACTCAGCTACACCCAGTACTCGCTCTACTTCCTGGATAGTTGTAAAACCAGAATCCACCAGCCTCATCGCTTGCTCCCTCATCCCACAAAACCCTGCCTCATGGGAGGCAGTGCGTATGGTATTGATGTCAGTATTGCTCTCCAGCAATCGAGCGATATTCTCAGTAATCTCTACTATTTCCATGACCACTTGACGCCCGTGATAACCCGTGCCATGACAAAACTCACAACTCGAATCTGTAGCCTGACATTGCCCACATACACGTCGCAACAGTCTCTGGGCAATAATGGCACTCAAACCTAGCGCTAATGCACCACCACTGGCATTCAATTCACGCAGTCGATGTATTCCGGTATGCGAACAAGCAGCATGAACTGTGGTTAATACGCTGTGTCCTGTTGATACGGCCCTTAACGCCATTGCACAACTCTCCGGATCGCGCACCTCGCCAATTAACAAGACATCAGGGTCTTGGCGAAGCATTGCGCGCAGCGCTTGCGCATACCCCCAATCACGCGACACGTCTATGCTGGTTTGTCGGATTCCCTCCACATGATGTTCAACAGGATCCTCAAGCGTAACCAGGTTCAGTTGCTGTGCATCAAGCTGATCCAGCAAGGCAAACAGCGTAGTGCTCTTACCAGAACCTGTTGGCCCGCACACAACAATCATTCCATTCGGCCGACGCATCTGAGCTTGCAGCTTTCCAATCAACTCGGCAGGCAGGTTCAACGCAGCCAGAGAATTGAGCTGCATATGCGTGTCAATGATTCGGAGAACTGTGTTTTCACCGGCCACCGTTGGAAATGTAGACACACGAAAATCAATAGCGTGCCCATCAATACACCGTCGAAACTGGCCGTCCTGAGGATAACGTGTCTCAGCAATATCCAGTGCAGCCATGATTTTGATGCGCACCGACACACTGTTGAGCAATGATTTATTCACAACTGCATAGTTGAGTAAAACACCATCAACACGAAAACGCACCTGCAAATGATTTGACTGTGGCGACAGGTGAATATCGGATGCACCCATTCGACGCGCCCGCTTAAGAAGGGCATTCACAAGCTCGGTTGGAACACTGGACATTGAGTCCGCTTGTCCATTATTTTCGTTGGGTAGTTGTGCTAGCTCAAGTAACCGATCAAGTGACAGGCGTGCTTGATAGTGCTCGTGTATCAATGCTTGCAACCGCCGATCTTCACAAACAAAAAACCGAAGCAACGGCTGTCGATGCACATGCTTGATGAGGCGCTCGCGCTGCGTGCCATCCAATGATGCGCCGCAAGCGAGCGTCAGTGTGGTACCAGCTTTTACACACTGCGTTGCAATAGGCAGTACGTTAAATCGTTTTGCTGCCTCTTCGGATAAACAAACCAACGCCTCCTCGCAAGGTATCAGTTCGTCCAGGTTCATTTTCTCAAGCGACATACTGCTAAGCTCTACCGTGCTCATTGGTAAGTCTCTTGTTGTTTGCCGAGTACCGTTGGACGCAAAACAATCAGCAACTCTGTTTGCCGCCGGGTTCGACTCTCACTACTGAACAGTCTGCCAATACCGGGCAATGCACCTAAGCCAGGTAGACGAGTATCGTTATCCGACTGGGTTTCCTGCATCAGTCCGCCAATGATGGCAACATTACCGCTTTGAACCTGCAGCATTGACTCCATCTCACGCACCTGAATTTCGGGCACACCATTTTGCACATTAGCCAACGCAAGCTCGGGGTTGGGATCGTTAACAAACCCCAGTATTCGAGATAAGGTTGGCCTAACGTTCAGCATGACCATACCGTGCTCACTTATCTGCGGCGTTACGTTCATCACCAACCCCACTGGCACTGTATGAATCTCAGTCTCGGTAATGACTTCGTCGCGCTCCTCAGTCTGACGACGCTGAACATTGACCGTAAAGTACACACGATTATCAACAACCTTAAGCACCGACGACTGATTGTTTAAAGCAATAATACGCGGCCTGGAAAGAATACGAACATCCCCAAACTGCTCTAGCAAACTCAACGTGGCACTCACATCATTGCGTCCACCCTCCTGCACAAAGCTGACAAGACCAGCAGGCCCTGTCAGTCGCCCGACGGTTTGCGCAGCTACCAACGGAACACCTGCCAGAACCTGAGCCGCACTGATTCCATTGACACCTTTGGCCAGCACCTGCCAGTCCACTCCGGCATCAAAATTTTCAGACAATGCCACCTCTACCACTGTTGCTTCTATCAGTACCTGACGCTGAGTTGTCCCATGCAATACTTTTAAATAGCGTTGCAGAGCGCTGTGCACAGACGGCTTGGTATGCACAGTGAGAATTCCTGCCTCACGATTAATTGAAAAACTAGAGCCGGATGGAGAATCACCTGATACCCCTTGATCAACAACATTCTGAATGTCGACTAACAATGAATCCCAAAAATTGTGTTCACTGGTGTTTTCTATTCGGGTTTGCGAACTGTTGGCAATTGAGCTTCCAGATTCATTGGATGCATTGATGGTACCGACTTGTGTAGCAAGCCCTACGCTGCTCTGCGTACGTCGATAGATATTCAGATAGTTGACAGGATACGTATGCGTATAAGCCTCGCCCGTCCAGATCGACAGATCACGATTCTCAAGCTGCCAGGAAAAGCCCGCTTGACGAGCCAGAACCGTCATGATGTCATCTATGGATTGATCAACTGCATTAATCGTTATCTGCGCATCGATCTTTCCGTTGAGATGAAGTTGCAAATCCGCATCGTTGGCCAACGCAAACAACAACGCCTCAACCGGTGCATTGAATGCTTCAAGGGAATAGCTGTTTTGGCTCTTCGCTAATTCACCCGCCGTATGTCCATTGATGTCAGCATTTTGTGCTTGATACGAAGCCGCACTGTGCTGAAGACGGCTATCATCGATAGCATCCGATGCGCCATAGCGCTGCAAAAAATCAGTGGTTCTGTCAGTCAACAGTGCGGGTGTCGCAGCTGTTTCATCAATAGCAAGAGACGGCTCGGTTTCAGACGTATTTACAACGGTACGCGCGGCACTGCCCAAAGCCTGCGATCGTAATTGATCAGCGTTGGTATACGGTGCAAGATCGGCTGGCGGATTGAATGAAGAGCTGGGAAGCTGGGCAAGTTGAACAGCACACCCTGACGCTGAAAAGCACGCCACACTCAGTACGATAGATAGCTTGATCCGCCTCCACACCTGCGCACCAAGACGGGTACTGATACGTGCGCCAACGAGACACTCGGCTGACGCCGAACTGGTAAGAAAAACCACAAACAACTCCCTTTGCTTGCAACTTGTCATAACAACAAGGTGCTTGCCATCCTCCTGATGACTAAAATAGCAATCCGCATTTCACGCTATCGCAAAAAGCACCTGAAATATGGCCTTTAAACGAAGGTAGTACGCACATCACCCTTGGGTGCCATGCTACATCGACAACTGTGGAAATTGCAATCGCGGCACATCGTGGCGATGCTCTAAAGCATGATGCAGTGGTAAGTTCGGGAACGTAGTTTAGAGCGACAACTACTATTTGCAACGAACAACTCAAAAACGACCTTCTAGCGCATGAAGTAAACCATCAGCGCCATCGATGCTAGTGCGCAGGATCCCATCAACCCGACCAGGGCTGTGCGATTTTTCAGCAAATGGCGTTTAGTGATATGCCTCTCATCAGAAACAGGTAAACCGGCCATCAGCAAATGCGACATCGACAGCTTGTCGGCCTCCTCCAGATTGGCAATGGTAAATGCATTCCTGGCGAGCGTATTAATCGACTTGAAAACTCCTTCAGACCGATCAGCAATAAAATAAGCCATCTCTCGGGTGAACAGATCTCGTCGGTTAAAATCGAACAACATCATGTGATGACGTAGATAGTCATTGATTTCCGCCAGAGTAAGGCGGCGTAGCCAGAAATGGTTCTCTGACTGATAAGGCGTATCGCTTACCGCCGCGTACCGTTCAGCATTGCTGGAGGCGGTGTGGAACACCACACAATGGATCAGGGGCTCCTCACCCACGGAGGCTCGACTCAGCGTCTCGATCACTCGAAGCGCCCCTGAGTCCAGAGAATCTTTCGAATCTACAAATACTATGTAAGGTTTGTTGTTAGGCGTTTGTTGCACTCTTTGGAGCTGTTGAACAATGCAGCTCAATGCACGGTCTATCGAGACTTGATCAGCACCATCTTGCGCCTGCTCGGCACTAATCAGATCTGAATTTTGCGGCACCAGCTCAATGAGTAGGTGGCGCAGTAGCTTTGCGTCGCTGATTTCCGGCAGATCATAGCGCATGGTGTGAAACCGGTGTCTAATCCGGTCACTGATAACAAGCGACAGCATGGTTTTGCCGCTTCCTGCCTCCCCGTGTACATGCACCAGAGATCTGCGGCTGCAAACGGCCTGCATGACACTCTCTACAATGCTCCCACGGTGGCCGCCACCGTAGAACATGAAAATGTTGTTAGCGTTATAAAACGGCCCTTGAGACGACGAATAATAAAGTCGTCGGCCAGTGTCGACACCTTGATGGTTTTGATTCATGCCAGAGCGTAGTCGGTCAGCGAATAGTCCATATCCTGTAAACGTCAGCAACGAGGGTGCCAGACACACGCGCATCGACAGTTACAATAGTGCCCTTTTCCTTGGCGGGCAAGCTCTGACTTTTGCACCGGTAGGTTATGCAGCTGCGAATGCCACGATCGCGTGCTCTTTTGCGTCTGAATTGTATCCATAAATGCTAACAACCTTTAGAATTCAGCACATTACAGTTCCGTGGACGCATAGTGTCAAATAACTCCCTTAGGTTACATGTCGTACTGTACGAGCCTGAGATTCCGCCCAACACCGGTAATCTCATTAGACTGTGCGCTAACACGGGAGTTCAACTCCACCTAGTGAAGCCGTTAGGATTTTCTATGGACACCAAGGCACTTCGCCGGGCAGGACTCGACTATCACGAATCTGCACGTGTGAACGTCCATGAGGATATTGAACAGTGTTTTGAGGCGCTGGGAGTGAATGAGGGACGCGGCCGAGTCTTTGCGCTCAGTACTCACGGCACGCAACTGCATACCCAGCCCAGCTATCAGCTGGATGACATATTACTGTTTGGACCCGAAACGCGGGGCCTGCCCTCCACTGTGCGTGAAGACAAGAGAGTGCATCGGGTGATACGCGTGCCTATGAAAACCGAAAGCCGCAGCCTGAATTTGTCTAACGCAGTCGCTATTGTGGCATTTGAGGCACTGCGGCAACTCGACTTCCCTGAGCTGAGCTGAGCTGGAAGGCTGTCAGAGTTAGAGAAAAATGATTTTCTCTAACTGACGTGATCAGCCTACCGTGGCATCCGGATACTACTGCGCTGTTTCTGGCGCTGGAGCATTTTGCTTGGCAGCTTCTACATGCTGCGCGTACAGGGCGTCAAAATTGACTGGATCAAGTAGTAGCTGTGGAAATCCACCTTTCTGCACAAGCGACGCAATCTCCTCTCTAGCGAAAGGAAACAGAAGATTGGGGCAAAAACTGCCCAACATTGGTCCCAATCTGGCTGGCTCAAAGCCTTTGATTAGAAATAGGCCCGCCTGCTTGATTTCAGTAAGGTAGGCAACCTCCTCGCCCAATTTCACTGTCGCCGTAACAGTCAGTACAACCTCGAACATGTCGTTGTCCAGTTTCGAGCTTTCCGTATTCAGGTGGAGCGATACATTGGGCTGCCAAGTCGTTCCTCCCACAAACACCTTCGGAGACTGAGGTGACTCGTAGGAGACGTCCTTGAGGTAGACCCTCTGGATTTTGAAAAGCTGCGCAGGAGCTTCGCTCGCCGCGGCTTCAGGAGCTTTTTCGTTAGGTTTTTCGTCTGCCATGCTAATGATCTTCGTGAGTTCTAAAAGAGTGACGTGGCCATTTCGGGGCCAATGTCGACATCAGGCTGTTAAAAGCCTTTGTAAGAGGTTACGGCTGCGGCTAAGCGCCCATGGCGCTATACGCCGCATCGAGCTCGCCACTTTCCTCAAGCGCTGCAATATCGTCGTATCCGCCGATATGCCGATCACCAAAAAATATCTGAGGTACCGATGTTTTACCGGTTTTGGCCGTCATAGCCTGTCGCAACTCAGCATTGCCATCGACTCCCCGGCTCTCGTACTCCCATCCCTTAGAGGCCAACAGGCGCTTTGCAGCGCGGCAATAGCCACACCAGCTTGATTCGTACATGACGATCTTGGGAGTGGATTCTGAGGTCGATTCAGTCATAGGTTTCTTGCCAGATATGTTGTATTACTTGGTAACTGTGGGCAGATTTGCTTTTTCCCAAGCGCCGAGTCCGCCAGCAAGTGTAAACAGCTTTGAAAATCCTGCTTTTTTCAGCTTGCCTACCGCTCGGCTGGCCCGCATACCGTTGTCGCAATACACAACGATATCTTTTTCCTTGTGTTTTTCGATCTCGTGCATCCTTTCAGCCAATTTGTTGACTGGCATGCTCTGGGCATTCAACAGGTGGCCGCCCTTGAACTCAGCTTCATCTCGAACATCGAGGAAGATACTCTCCCCAGCGTTCATTTTCTGGGTGGTGTCGTAAGGTGAAAGCGCAGTGTTCGCTGTCGATAAACGCATGTATTCGGTGTAGACCAGCATACCTAGCGTGACGAAAAACGCGATGATTAGCAGGGTGTGGTTACCAACAAATTCTGTGATCTGGGACATGTCTGATTAAGCGTGGTCTAGTCAACACGCAAGAATAACCTGCCCAGACACAATTGCAAACGTTATCGCAGTAAAAATGACAACTTGAGCGTATGTATCTGTCGGTATCAGGGCACGCTTGAGTGTTACCTTACGCAGTCAGGCACGACAAGGAGCCAAGCCCGGTGCACGACACATCCATTATTTTCTCGCTCTTCCTTGTGTTCTCAGGCGCAGCACTCATCGCAACCCTTGCTCTTTATGCCCGCCAGGCTTTGCTGATTGCCTACATCGCGCTTGGCATCATTCTGGGCCCGTGGGCTCTGGATGTAGTCTCCAATCCAGCCCTGATCGCCGATATTGCCAATATTGGGATACTGTTTCTATTGTTTCTACTGGGCTTGAGCCTCGAGCCCAAAGATCTGAAGAAGCTGTTCCGCGAGGCCATTGTGGTCACTGCCGTGAGTTCTGTCGTGTTTGCCACATTGGGGTTCGCTGTGGCCAAGCTGTTCGGGTTCACGCTCACAGACAGCTTGCTGGTTGGTGCCGCTATGATGTTTTCCAGCACCATCATCGCTCTGAAGCTTCTCCCCACCAGTGCGCTGCACCATCAGCGTATGGGCGAGCTCATAGTCAGTGTGCTTTTGTTACAGGACATGCTGGCTATCTTTGTCCTGTTATCTCTGGAAGGACTTGGCAATCAAAACAACCTGCTCTCCGAAACCCTGATCCTGTTCGTTGGCTTACCCGTCATGGCAATCGCAGCCTGGTGGGTCGCCACTCGCGTACTGACCGTGCTGTTTCAACGATTCAATCAAATACAGGAATATCTGTTTCTTGTGGCTATTGGCTGGTGCCTGGGTGTCGCAGAGCTGGCTACTGTGATCGGTTTGTCCCATGAGGTGGGCGCATTTGTGGCGGGGGTGACGCTGGCCACAAGTCCGATAGCACGCTTTATTGCTGAGAGCCTTCGGCCGCTGCGCGACTTTTTTCTAGTGCTGTTTTTCTTCGCGCTGGGTGCAGGCTTCGATGTCGGCTCCTTGCCTCAAGTGGCGATACCCGCGCTGTTGTTAGCCGCTATATCTGTCACCGTGAAACCCTATGTGTTTCGATTATTGCTGCAACGTGAACAGGAAAAAGCGCGTATGGCGCGTGAAACTGGCGCACGTCTGGGGCAGATCAGCGAATTTTCATTGCTGATAGTCGTCGTTGCGACTGAACTACACGTTATGTCTGGCGAGGCATCCGCACTGGTGCAGAGCGCGACGATTCTGAGCTTTGTCGCCAGTTCGTTCTGGATCGTGCGCCGATATCCCACACCCATCTCGATGGACAGTAAATTGTATCGAGACTAAGCGAGCCATAATATCCATGGATCTCACTTAAACGCCGCTTGACTGACACACGAATCGGCACTCAGAACGCACTCAGGGCGCATAGTTGCGCCCTGATCGATCGTTCCCAGCCTCGTTGCCTAAGCCCATTCACTCCAGCCTTTGCAAGCCGGATTAGTTTAAAAAGAGCTCTGGCGAACGTACTGAAAAAACTACTTGCTCATCAAGTATTGGATGGCAATCGGAATTTCTTCGTCAGTCAACGCTGACCCACCACGTGCAGGCATAACGTTCAGACCATTGATAACAGACGATGTAAGAGCGGCAAGCCCTTTGTCAGCCCGCTCTTGCCATGCGGCTGTGTCCCCGTTTTTAGGCGCACCAGCCACTCCGGCTAGATGACAACCCGCACAAACACCATCAACCGTTGTTTTGATGTTGTCCGTCAAGCCTTCAGGGACTACACCGACGACTAACGCAGCCACCGCATCTGATGCAGCCGGCTCTTCAGTCACAGCTTCAGCAACAGCAGCCTCTTCGCTCGCAGGATCTGCTTCAGCTTCAACCACCTCGGCAGGTGCTTCTGCTTCGACAGCTTCTGGCGCCGCTGCCGATTCTTCGACTTCAAACCCGGCCATGTGTTGCACGGCCAACTTGATTTCGTCATCACTGTAAGCACTACCGCCTCTGGCTGGCATAGAACCCTTGCCATTGATGACGCTTGCTACTAATGCATCTAACCCGGCCTCACGGCGTAAGGCCCACGCATCTGCGTCGTCGAGCTTAGGGGCACCGGCTACACCTGCGATGTGACATGCAGCGCACGCACCACCGACCAACTCTTCACCGGATTTCATTGCCGCATCGCCTGCTGCAGCGACATCAGCAGATGCAGTCTGCACGTCATCAAGTGAGGTGCGAACTGCCGCAAGCGGCTGAATTCGTTGAACAAGCGCGTTGCGCTTCATAGGATCTGCGTAGTCGTCATTGCCTGAACTCAGCAGCTGTGCTGCCAGAACACACACTACTGCCAATACGGCGAGGCAGCCCATGACCACGCCCATTGTCTTAACCATACCGCCATCGGTGGCACCACTCATCTCATACTCTCCACTGGATTCTTTAATTCTGACAAAGACCACAATCAGCTCACGTGTAGGTCAGCGATAACAAGCGCAGCTAACCTTAAAACGCGTGACCCACTTCCTATTGTATCAGCGCAAACCGCTCTTACCCATCATGCGCAATAAAACCGTACTGTCTCTACGTGCATGCAACGCAGCACCCGCGATATGGACCACAATAAGGGCTAGTAGCAACCACTTGCCAAGCTCGTGCCAACGTGCAGCAAAGCTTAAGCCCAGGTAGTAATGCATAGCGCCGCTAACTGCCATAACTCCTATCGTTACGTAGATGCTTATGTGATGTATCGTCACCAGGCGTTGTAACTGCTGGGACATTCGTCCACCGTTGAGAGGCACCGCACGCCTACGTAACTGCCAGCGCCACAACATGATAAGGGCAATACTGATGCCTCCCCAGGTGTGTGCCGTGGTGACAAGAAAATGCACGAACCCTAGTGATTCCTCGCGCTCGATGGCTGCCAAGGCGTCACGCATAGGCCCTTGCAACAAGTACTGGACCAATAGCAGCACGATCACCAACCAGTGAAGTCGACGCTGCAAGACAGTATAGAAGTCAGGCGACAAGTCTTCGCGGGTCATGATGGCAATTTCGGTCAATGCTGTTTCAAGTTCGTATACTACGGGTAAATTACGAAAACAGCCTCTATGACTCAATCAATCCCTGACCCGCTGCGTGCCGCAGCCAAGCTGATAAGCCCAGACGCACCCGATGCGCTGGAACGTAGAATCAAGCTCGATGTATTCAACAGCATCGGACGCATCAAGCCTGATGCAATTCGCGATGTGGATTTTGACACTGAAGTCATCAACGGTAATTTCTTCGAAACCCTGTCACCACCATTACAAGGTATCGCGATTGCCAGAACCGAAGGGGTACTGGCGTTTTATAACCGCGTCGGCTGGCACCCTTCTTTTCTGGATGCCGAACTATCGTGCTGCGTGCCAGAAGACGGCATAGAGGTACTGCAGCAGCGCTACCATGCCAGAACATTGCATGATCTGGCTTACGTACACCCTAAACACTTTGTCAAAATGCTTGGGAAACCCGGTGCCGCATCGTTGTGGGAATCGATAAAACGTTTCGTTGACACTACCCCGCATTAATGCCACTCGCCTCAGGACGCACCTATCCATGACCCCTGCGATACGTACCACGGGGCTGAGCCACGCTTACATGAGTGGCCAGGCAAAGACGACCATTTTGCACGATGTCAGTATGGAAGTTGCGCCTGGGCAAACCGTGGCGCTGATTGGCCGCAGTGGCTCAGGTAAATCCACACTGCTTAACCTAATCAGTGGTCTTGAGCCGATAGGCACGGGCGATGTGGTGCTCAATGGCGAATCGATGAAGTCGCTGAATGATCACCAACGCACCTTGTTGCGCGGCAGACAAATCGGCTTCATCTATCAATCATTCAATCTTATTCCAACGTTGAGTGTCGCTGACAATATAGCCCTGCCATTGGCACTGGCAGGATCGAAGGCAGCACAACAAAACCATCGCATAGCTGAGCTGTTGACTGCTGTGGGCCTCGAGGGACGCAATCGCGATTACCCGGATCGCCTGTCAGGCGGTGAACAACAACGCGTGGCCATTGCGCGCGCTCTGATACATAAGCCCGCCCTTATTCTGGCTGATGAACCCACAGGAAATCTGGATGCCAACAGCGGTCGCCAAGTGATGCAACTACTCAATGATCTGGTGAGTCAGCAAAATTCAGCGATGTTGCTGGTAACACACAGCATGGAGGTTGCTCGTGGCGCTGATCACATTCTTATGCTGGAGTCGGGCGGCATCCGCCGTGTTGAGCCTGACACGCTGACTCAAAGCGCTGCCTGGTAGAACGATGTTACTGCGAATTCTTATCAAGTCCAGCTGGCAGTTCTACCGCCACCACCCAGCCCAGCTGCTGCTTTCAATTTTGGGCATCGTGCTGGGCGTCGGTATTGTTACGGCCGTTCTTATCACCAACAACAGCTCGCAACGCGCATTCGCATTATCTACTGAGGCGCTATATGGACGCACCACCCACCAACTAAGCGGTGCAAATGGACTGCCGCAATCGGTGTACGTTCAATTAAAAGAACGTTTTACCGGTGTTCCCATGGCGCCAATTATCTCCGGACACGTGGCCATCGATGAGAATGTCTATTCTTTGCTGGGGCTGGACCCTTTTGCTGAGGCACAGTTTAATCGCCTGGGGAGTGGGCCCGCAGCAACGAAGGGCACTGACTCATTGCCATCTGCTGATAGCGTGCCGATAAAGACCTTGTTGCAACAAGATGCCCTGCTGGTTAGCCAGATAAGTGCAGAACAGCACAACTTGCCCGTTAACGACAGCGTCACCTTGAACGTTGGCGGTGAAGAACACAACGCCTATCTGGCAGCCACCTACACATCAGCCAATCCGGCAGCGACAACCGGCCTGATGATTGGCGATATCGCCTTCGTTCAATCATTGCTCAAACGCGACGATAAAATTGACCGTATCGATCTGATACTCAACGAGCAACAGGTTGAGGCCATACGGGGCGAGCTACCCGAGACACTCCAGCTTACGCCTGCCACGTCTCGCACTCAGACCATGCAGGCAATGACGCGTGGGTTTCACATTAACCTGACGGCAATGAGCTTGCTGGCGCTGGTGGTAGGTGCGTTCCTGATTCACAATACGATGACATTTGCGGTTGTTCAACGCCGCGAGCTATTTGCTATCAAACGCATAACCGGTATTACTTCCAAAACGCTTCTTTACAGCATCTTGTTAGAAGCTGTCATCATCAGCACCATTGGCTCACTCATCGGTATTGCCGTCGGGTACGCGCTATCGGGCGCACTGGTACAACTCACCACACGTACGATCAACGATCTGTATTTCGTGCTGCATGTGCAGCAAATCTGGTTCAGTCCCTGGCTGATTCTCGGCGGCCTGGTGTTGGGCATTGGCAGCAGTGTGCTTGCCGCTAGCGTGGCTGCGTTTGATGCAGCCTCCACCAGCCCTGTGCAAACCCGACAACGATCGCTCATAGAGGAACGCACGCGCAGCACCTTGCCGATCATGGCCATCGGTGGTTTTATCATCATGATTGTGGGCATCGCACTTTCGTTACTGCCTGTACAGTCTTTGTTGGTCGGGTTTGCGGCATTAATGCTTATCATTCTGGGCTATGGCCTGCTCATTCCATGGATGGTTTATGCCTTAAGCCGCCTGCTGAAGCCCTGGCTGGACAAGCTGGGCGTCAGCGTGTCACTCGCCGCAGGTGGTATCTACCGCAACATCAGTCGCACTGGCCTTGCCATAGCTGCACTCAGCATTGCAGTGTCCGCCACATTTGGTGTTGACGTTATGATCGGGAGCTTCCGCTCCACGGTCGACCAATGGTTGCGCACCACGTTACAAAGCGATGTGTACATTACATCGCCAGCCGCCTCATCCACGCAGAATGCCCGTTTGCTGGCAACCGACAGCTTGTCACTTGCAATCGATACAGTCGGTGTGAAAAGTGTCAGTAGCGGTCGCTCCATCGATGCACGGACCTCCGTAGGCAATATTGACATGCTGGTTATACAGCCGCACGAGCAGAGCTCACTCGGGTTCGACCTGATTACCAGTGATTCGAAAGACCCTTGGCTCCAGTGGCGGCAAGATCAGACGTTGATGGTCAGCGAGCCATTAGCCACCAAGCACGCCGTCGCTGCCGGTGACACCATTGAAGTGTTCACCGAAACTCGCGGCTTCCTGCCCTTCGAAATTGCTGCAGTGTTTCGTGACTATGGTTCGAGCCACGGGAAAATACTCATGGATCGGCAGGTCTTCGATCAGCACTGGAACGAGCCCGGTATTAGCTCACTAGGTGTGTTGCTGGACAATACCGACGACGATCAGAGCGTTATAGCCGCGCTCAGCGCAAGGCTATCAAGCTCTGAGCGACCACTCGTCATTCAAAGCAACACCGCCATTCATGCGCAATCACTGGTGGTCTTTGACCGCACGTTTGAGGTAACGCGAGTGTTGAGGTGGCTGACCGTGGGGGTAGCTTTTGTGGGGATATTCAGTGCTCTGCTGGCACTGCATCTCGAGCGGGCACGAGAATTCGCCATTTTGCGCGCCAGTGGTGCAACGCGACGTCGGATCATGGGCGTTGTCATGACGCAGACGGCACTCATGGGACTGATGGCAGGTGCATTGGCACTACCACTCGGCTGGCTGATGTCAGAGATACTCATCAAGGTCATCAACGTGCGCTCATTTGGCTGGAGCATGCAGAGCATGATGCCGATAGGTGCTATTCCAGAAACACTTTTTATGGCAACACTATCCGCCATTCTGGCAGGACTCTACCCTGCCTATCGTCTGTCGCGCAGCGCCATCGCCGCCCAGTTGCGTGACGACTAGTCGCGGTTAAAGATTCTAAGGCCATTACACGATTCAGGCAGCCAGACATGGACGCAGTGCTTATTCTCAACAGGCGCCAGAGTCGTCTTAAATTCTGCCCCGATCAGGCAGGGTCGACAGAACGACTATCCAAAAGAGGCAATTCAGGAATTTGCAACCTATTTGTCACAAAGATAGGGTACAAAGGTGGAACATTACCAATTCTTCATCGGACGCCTGACCATGCAAGCCCCAGTTGATTACCCCATCGTGGACTCTGCCCGCAACGTTCAATCTGCCCAGGACGAGCTCACCTACGCAGCACTGCTCGATCGAATGGCATCCTCGCAGCCGGTAACTCAGGAAATGATCCTGCAAGCGCGTCTGGGTATCGAAATGGCTCAAGCCATCCCCGACGCCCCTAAACCTCAGGTTTTTTCAGCCCCGGCGCCCCCTGCTGCCATGGCTCAGTCGTTATTAGCCGGTGTGGTTGCACAAAGACACCAGAATGCGACGAACGTATTCTCTCGCTGGACCCGCGCCATCCGCTAAACACACGTATTATAGGCGGCCTGATCTTTCGCCCAGGCTGCACCCTATGCCTCAAACTCCCAAGCGCTCACAGCTTTCCTGGGCATTTTACGACTGGGCCAACTCGGCTTTTGCCACTACCGTAATGGCTGGCTTCTTTCCGCTGTTCTTCAAACAGTACTGGAGTGAAGGTACCGAGGCGACGACAAGCACCTTCTGGCTTGGTTTGGGAAATTCTACCGCCAGCTTCATCATCCTTTTCATGGCACCACTGCTAGGCGCATTAGCCGACTCCAGTGGCATCCACAAACGCATGCTGGCAGGATTTGCGCTTTTAGGAATTGTTTGCACAGCTGGTTTTTTTCTGGTGGACAAAGGTGCATGGCAATGGGCCATTACACTCTACGTTATTGCCATTATCGGGTTTTCAGGAGCCAACGTCTTTTATGACGCCATGCTGCCGTCCCTAACACAGGCAACCGATTTCCATAGACTCTCGGCACTTGGCTACTCACTCGGTTATTTGGGCGGAGGTTTACTGTTTCTGATTAACGTGGCAATGACGTTAAAGCCTGAATTATTTGGTCTGGCCGATGCTGCCGAGGCTGTTCGATATTCATTTTTAAGCGTAGCGATCTGGTGGTTTGTTTTCATGCTGCCGCTACTACTGGGAGTGAAAGAACTACCGGCCACAGGCTCTGGCGGGTTTTCTGTGGAGCGCGGACTGCGCAAACTGCTGACAACACTCAAAGAGATTCGAGGTCAGAGAAACCTGTGGATGTTCCTGTTGGCCTACTGGTTTTATATCGACGGCGTCGCCACGATCATTCGCATGGCCGTTGACTATGGCATGGCAATAGGTCTTCCTGCGAACAGCCTGATTATTGCCCTGCTACTCGTGCAATTCATTGGCTTCCCTGCAACGTTAGTGTTCGGACGTATCGGCCAGCGTTACGGGGCAAAAACAGGCCTCTGGATCGGTCTGTGGGCTTATGTCATTGCGACCACTTGCGCAGCCTTCATGACATCCAGCATGGAATTCTATGCGCTGGCAGTGGCACTGGGTCTTGTGCAAGGCGGAGTGCAGTCACTGAGCCGCTCACTGTTTGGCCAACTTATCCCTGAAGGCAAAAGCGGCGAGTATTTCGGCTTCCTGAATATGCTGGGAAAAGCTGCCGCAGTACTTGGGCCCTTGTTAGTCGGCGTGGTGGCAGCTACCACCGGCAACTCACGCATCGGATTGTTATCTATACTGGTGCTCTTTCTGGCAGGTATGTGGTTTTTACGAAAAGTGGACGATTCTGTAATTGCAGGTTCGCACTCTCCCGGTAAAGCTACATAGAGTTCGAGTACCTTTGTGCCTGAAAGATACCTGGGAAGCTGTCCAAGAACAGAATGCCTGAAACGGATTATTCATGAATAACTATCATTTCCAGTGTTTGGCTAGCGCCCAAACGTGTGAACAACCTTGGTTAAACAAACATCCTCAATGAAGACCATAGTCGGAATTGTCCTACTCGTATGTGCTTATGCTCTCCTATATCCGGGGTTGACTCAGCCGATACTCAGCGTGTCTGGCACCGTTGAAAAAGCAAAGCTTGTGGATGTAGGTAAACAGCTTATTCAAGAGAGCCCGAATACACCGGCATTGGTCAACAACATGGTCGACATGGTGGTGGGATCGCTTGAGGTGTCAGGCTCTATAGATGCCTTCGACAAGACGCGAAGCATTCTGGGCACCGCGCAGGAGTTGTATGACAATAACCATGTCCTGGTTGCTGTGCTAATTGTTTTTTTCAGTATTATCGTCCCGCTAATCAAGGCGCTTATCCTGCTTAGCATAATGGCTCCCTTCAAGCAGAAGACAAAATCTATATTGCTATGGCTTAGCAACGGCATCAGTAAATGGTCGATGGCAGATGTTTTTGTTATCGCCATTTTCATCGCCTATCTGGCGGGTAACGGTATTCAGGAAAGCCGCGCTTTGGTGGACTTTGAAGCGTCACTGGGTAACGGCTTCTGGTACTTTCTGGGATATTGCCTCATATCCATAGCAGGCACCCAACTCCTTAGTTCCGGACTGCAACCTCAGCTTCGCCAGCACGAAGTACAAAATGACTCTGCTCGAACACATAGCGAAGAGCAACAGCCGCCAGTTCACAGCACCGACCAGACATCATAACGTTGACTGTTTTTCAGCATCGTTATTTTGTGACGCGTTGAATGGCAAACATGCTTAACGAACTTGAGTTTGCCTTCGGAATAACTGGCCCTATTCTGCTGTTGCTAATCATTGGCTGGTCAATACGCCGGCTGAACTGGGTTGACGAGACATTTGTGTCTCAAGCCAATACGTTGGTGTTTAACATTGCCATGCCGGTCATGTTGTTCTTCGCCATATCCAGCGGCTCATTTGATCAGGCATTAAACGTATCGCTGACACTCGTGGGCGCCTTTGGCACATTGGCATTAATCGGCATACTGCTATTAGCAGGCAAAGCCCTCCCAGCTGATCAGCGCGGTGTTTTTGTACAAGGCTCATACCGTGGCAATCTTGCAATTCTTGGTGTTGCATTGTGTGTCGCCACTTATGGCGATGATGTTCTACCCATGGTCGCCATGTACATCGGGGTTGTAACAACGATGTATAACGTACTGGCTGTCTGGGTACTTGATTCCAAAGGGGCTCTGACAAAAATCCTAAAAAACCCCATCCTCATTGGTATTGTTTCTGGCGCTGTTGCATCGTTGATTGATCTGCCAATACCCGTTTTTATAGATGCCACTGGTGTGTATCTGGCTCAGATGACACTACCACTGGCGCTACTGTGCATTGGTGCCACCCTTGACTTCAGCTCACTGCAAACACACTACCGATCAATTTCACTGGCTGTGTTTTTCAAGCTATTGGTGTCCCCGATACTACTCGTGGGAGGCGGTTACATTGCAGGACTGGATAATCAGGCTTTAGGTGTACTGTTTTTCATGTCAGCCTCACCCACTGCAACGGCCAGTTACATCATGGCTAAACAAATGACATCCCACGGGGCATTGGCCGCAGAGATTGTTGCCGTCACCACAGCACTCGGGGTGCTTAGCTATACAGTGGGGCTCGCACTGCTCAGAAGCTACGGGCTAATCTAACCTTTCGGTCTGTGTGGTGTAGTGTGCTCGCGCGCTCTGAACCTTGGTGAAAGCTGTCTCATTTTTAGACAGGAGTCTGACTAGACATCATGTAGTGACCTGCCCATCTCAAGCACGTGGATTATCATAGAGATGGGTACCCCCATAACAGAGCCATAATTGAGAGGACAGGTCATGAA